>NZ_WXYI01000011.1:0-154026 GCF_009872315.1 Gordonia sp. YY1
CAGGTCGACCCGACCGGTTGCGTGTACATCGTCGACCGCCTCAAGGAGCTCATCAAGTACAAGGGCTACCAGGTGCCCCCGGCCGAGTTGGAGGCGCTGCTCCTGACCCACGAGAAGATCGCTGACTCGGCGGTGATCGGCGTCATCGATGCGGAGTCGGGGGAGGAGATCCCCAAGGCGTTTGTGGTGCGGCAGCCGGATGCGCAGCTCACCGCTGATGAGGTGATGGGGTTCGTGGCGTCGAAGGTGGCTCCGCACAAGAAGGTTCGTGCGGTGGAGTTCATCGAGGCGATCCCGAAGTCGGCGTCGGGCAAGATCCTGCGCAAGGACCTGCGCACCTAGACGCGGAAAACGCTAGTCACAAACTAAATATGTCTCAATTGATTGACAGGCGACCAAATCTTTGTGATGGTGACCACACCCTGATCGATTGGAGACATACTGTGGCAGCCACCATTCCGACAACCGACCTGGAGCTGACGACGGCGGAGGGCGGGATCGCTCCGTACCCGGCAATCCTGGGTATCGCCGAACTGGGACCGGTCGTCTATCACGAGCCCAGCAGCTCGTATGTGGTCACCACCTACTACGACTGCGCCCGGGTGCTGGGTGACGCGAGGTCCTTCCGGCAGCCCGCGGTGATGTACGAGACCCTGTTCGGTGCTCCGACGATGACGAGCGTGGAAGGCAAGCGGCACAAGGAGCTTCGGAGTATCTGGTCGTCGGCTTTCACCCGTGCCGAAGTGCGGTCCCGATGCGAGGGAATGGTCGAGGAGGCCGTCCGTAGGCGCGTCGACGACGTGTGTCGCCGGGTCGCTGCCGGCGAACAGGTGGAGGTCGTCAGGAATCTGACCCGCCAGATCCCTTCCGACGTCATCGCCGAGATGACGGGTGTGCCGCGCGAGGACAAGAGCGACTTCATCCGTTGGAGCGATCAGTTGGTGGCGATTTTCGAGTCGGAGGCAGCGACGGGGGAGCGCAAGGCCGAGCTCCAGATGCACGGTGCGCAAGGAGTTGCCTCGCTCAACGACTATGTGGCAGGCCGTCTCCGGTCCGGAGCGCACGACGACGCCCCGGACCTGATCGGGGACATGGTGCGGAGCGACGTGTCCATGTCCGTCGAGGAGATGGTGGCGTCGGTGTCGCTTCTGGTCTTCGGCGGCAATGACACGAGCTCGAACCTGATGGCGACGACGCTGTGGGCATTGGGCCGGCATCCGGAGCAGTGGGAACTGCTCAAACAGGATCGATCACTCGTCCCCCACGCGATCGAGGAGGTCAACCGCTGGTGGAGTGTCGGTCAGACAAACTGGCGGGTCGCCGACGAGGGTGCGGAGGTCGCCGGCGTGTCGATTCCGGCGGGCTCGACAGTGCTGTGCCTGGTGGGTGCGGCCAACCGGGACCCGAGCCGCTGGGATGACCCGCACAAGTTCGACATCACGAGAGAGTACTTGCGGAATCTCGGCTTCGGCTCCGGGTCCCACATGTGCCTCGGCAAGTCGCTGGCACAACTCGAGATCGAGACGTGGCTCAACAACATGCTCGACGGTCTGCCCCGGTGGCGGGTTGCGCGTGCCGACTGGAACGCGCCCTTCGGCACTCCACTCGGCCCGGCGGCGTTGGTCATCGAGGCCGACCCCGGTGGCCGATGGCGCGGTGATGTCTGCGGCGACGGGCGCGGTGTGAATGAACACCGTCCTGTGTCCGGCATGCGGGGCGATCGTGGAGAGTGACGACGAGGGCGACCTCATCGCGCGCGTCCGGGAGCACACCGAGACCGCGCATGACTACGTCATCCCGTCGGAACATGTCCTGCTCGCCATGAACCGGGACGACGAGTTCCACTGACTCCGACGGCAACAGGTATCCCGGGATCGCCAAGATTCTCGGTGGCTACCCGGCACCCACGTGTCGGTCGACACGTGGGAACGCTGGGTCGTCGACAGGGACTTGGGGGCTACAGCTAGCGAGACCGGGGTGCGGCTAACCCACGTCGCGCTTGCTGAATCCGGCGACGCCGAGGGCCACGGCGACGGCTGCCAGTGCGGTGACGCCGAGAACTCCGCCCGCCGTCACGGTGTCGAGGGGAGCCTGCGGCAGATGATGGAACGGCGACGCCACGCGTGTCC
Source organism: Gordonia sp. YY1 (assembly GCF_009872315.1). NCBI lineage: Bacteria > Bacillati > Actinomycetota > Actinomycetes > Mycobacteriales > Gordoniaceae > Gordonia > Gordonia sp. YY1. Next base: position 2,130 of record NZ_WXYI01000011.1, read on the forward strand.
ACTCGGGTAGCTGGAAGGACTCGGCCAGTATCTCGGCGACGAGGCAGTACGCGAAGTACGTCCAGGCGAGGATCGCGGCGGTCCGGGGCAGGCAACCGACGCCGGCCACGGCGACCGTGACGATCAGCCAGACGGCCGGGACGTACACCGCGGCCGCGGCGAGCAGGCGTGGGATCTGGCCGAGATCACCGATGGTGAGGCCATAGGCCAACCCTTCGCCGACCGCGCCGGCAGCCAGGACGACGGTGCTGCCCGCGAGTGCCATCGCGATATGGCCGGCGAGCCAGGCGATCCGGTTGGTGTTCGCCGCGATGATCGGCTCCGCCCGTCCGGCGGTCTCCTCTCGGCGCGCCCGCAGGGCACTGTTCACCCCGTATCCCGCCGACAGCAGGGCGGCGATCGTGAGCGTGAGCGCGAGGTAGGCATCGACGGCGTCCGCGGCGCCGCCGGGCAGGAACTCCGCGATCTGCGGGTTGTCCGCGATGAAGTCGGTGATCGCGTCGCCGAACGATCCGTATGCGGCCGACAGGACGAACACGCCGGCCACCCAGGCGGCGATGGATCCGCGGTGCAGACGCCACGCCATCCCTGTCGTCGTCTGCGACAGTCGCGATGCCTCCGCACGCCCGGCGCGGTTGCCGAAGATCCCGGCGCCGAAATCGCGGTGTTCGGAGACGGCCACTGCGGCTGCGAGGGTGAGCAACGACGCGACCAGTGGCAGGAGGAGAGGCCACCATCGGTCGGTGGAGTAGGGAAGCGTGCGCTGGCCCCAACCGATCGGCGAGAGCCACGACGCCGCTCCGTTGCCGACATCACCGATTGCCCGCAGCACATACGCCAGCCCGAGCATGGCCGTGATCGATCCGTACACACTGCGGGGGTTCTCGAAGATCTGCGCGGCCAGCGCCGTGAGCGTCGCGAAGGTGAGACCCACACCTGCCAGTGCCGCTCCGAAGAGCACCGACCCGCCGAGCGGGAGCCCGGTGGCCGCGGCGGTGACTGCGACGGCGACCCCGGCGGCTAGGTTCGCGAGGGCGGCGAGGGCCAGTGCGGTGGCGACCGGTGCATCGCGGCCCACACGCGTCGACCGGAGGAGTTCGGCGCGGCCGTTCTCCTCGTCGGTGCGTGTGTGGCGACCGACGAGAAACATCGACATGAGTCCGAGAACGATTGCGGCATAGCCGGATATCTCGAACACGACCTCGCCGCCGATGCTGGCGAGCAGTTCTTTGGGTCCGGCGAGTGCGACGACTGCAGGACTTCCGCCGAGGGTCTCGCGCAGGGCGGCCAGTTTGGCGGGGGTGTCGTAGAGGTTCTGGCTGCCGACGGCTTGGAAGCCCACCAGGGCTGCGGTTCCGCCGATCCACGCGAGGAGGGCGGCTCGTTCGCGTCGCAGGTAGAACCGGAGCAGGGTGCCGAGACCGGTGGCGTCCGCCTTCCGCCCCGCGCTGCCCACCGATCGCGGCTCGGCGACCTGCGTCATCTCGATCTCCGCCATCCGGTCTCAGCCCCCGTAGTGCCGGAGGAAGATGTCCTCCAAGGTCGGTGGAGCACTGGTCAGGTCGCGGACGCCCAGGGTCGCGAGTTCGCGGACCACCGTGTCCAGTGCGTTGGCGTCGACGGTGCAGCGGATGCGATGCCCGTCACGGATCAGGTCGTGCACGCCGGGAACCTCGTCGAGTGGCGCGGGATTGTGGGCGGTCTCGGCACTGATCTCGAGGCGGCCGAGGTGGCGGAGTTCGGTCAGCGAGCCGCTGTCCACCGTCCGGCCCGCCCGGACGAGGGTGACCCGATCGCAGAGGGCTTCGACCTGGGCCAGGATGTGGCTCGACAGCAACACGGTGCGTCCACGCCGGCGCTCCTCCTCGATGCACCGCTGGAACTCGGCTTCCTTGAGCGGGTCCAACCCGGCCGTCGGCTCGTCGAGGAGGAGGAGTTCGGCATCGGAGGCGAGCGCGGCGATCAGCGCGACCTTCTGCCGATTGCCCTTCGAGTACGTGCGGGACTTCTTGCGCGGGTCGAGTTCGAAGCGCTCGATCAGTTCGTCGCGACGACGCCGGTTCCGGTCGCCGCGGAGATTGCACAGGAGATCGATGACCTCGCCGCCGGTGACGCCCGGCCACAGATTCACCTCACCGGGCACATAGGCGATGCGTCCGTGCAGGTTCACGTCGTCCCGCCACGGATCGCGGTCCAGAACGCGTACGACACCCGAATCCGCCCGCAGCAGCCCGAGCAGAATCCGGATCGTGGTCGTCTTGCCGGAGCCGTTCGGTCCCAGGAAGCCGTGGACCTCGCCGTCGTCGACGGTCAGGTCGAATCCGTCGAGGGCCTTGACATGGCCGAACGACTTGGTCAGGTTCTGGATCGTGATCGCGGCCACGATCTCAGATTAGAACGCTTCGGGCGTTTTGGTCGTGGGGTCGAAAGTCATCTGATCGCGGGTCGGGCGTCCGGATCGGGAAGTGGCGGAGCGGAGGCGTCGCTCGGGTGGCGTGTCGCGGGGGAGGACCGCGATAAAGTCTATTGATGAACCATTCACTGATAGAGTATGTGGCGGTCGGGTGCCGTTCTTCCAGTGCATGAGAGGACCACGATGACGAAGGTCGCGGGGATACCAGCAGAGTCGGTTCGCCATCGGTACCCGCACGTGTTCGAGCCGTTGCAGCTCGGCTCGGTGACGATACCGAACCGGATCGTCAGAACCGCGCACAGGACGCACCAGCCGCTGACCCCGGGTGGCGGACTGGCCGAGTACCACCTCGAACGTGCCCGCGGCGGCGTCGGTCTGTCGATCCTGGGTGCCGCCTCGGTGCACCCGTCCGCGGCCATGGAACTGGCGCCCTACGATCCCGCGACAGTCCCGGCATACAGCCGACTGATGGCGCGGATAGAGCGGTATCCGATGAGACTCATGCAGCAGTTGTGGCACCCGGGATCCGCGGCCCATGCGAATGCGCTGGGCGGGCCGATGTGGTCGGCCGGCGATGTTCCCAACCCCGTCCGGGGTCTCGTGCCGATCCCGATGACGCAGACCATGATCGACGATGTCGTCGAGGGATTCGCCGTCTCGGCTCGTCATGTCCGGGAAGGCGGGCTGCACGGTGTGGAGATCCACGCCGGACACAACTACCTGGTCTCGCAGTTCCTGTCGCCGGTGACCAACAACCGGACCGATGACTACGGGGGGTGCGAGGAGAACCGGTTGCGGTTCCTGCGCGAGATCGTTGCCGCGATCCGGCAGGAGACCGGTGCCGATTTCCCGATCGGTGTGCGATTGTCCAGCGACGAGGACGTCCCCGGTGGCAACACTCCGGCCGACGCCCGGAGGATCGCCGAGGCGCTCGGGGACTCGGTCGATTTCGTCGATGCCTCGTTCGGCGGGTACTACCGCTTCGTGCGGATGATGGCGACAGGAGACGGCTATCCCCTCGGCTATGAGCTGCCCGCCTCGGAGCAGGTGACGCGTGGACTGGCCGTTCCCACGATCGTCACCGGCCGGATCATGACACTCGACGACGCGGAGCGTGTCCTGGCCTCCGGCCAGGCGGACATGGTGAGCATGGTCCGGGCACTGATCGCCGATCCGGAGATCGTCCGCAAGACGGTCGACGGTCGGGAGGCCGAGATCCGGCCGTGCATCGGCACCAACGAGGGGTGCGTCGCGGGCCGTCGTGGAACCTTCGGCTGCGTGGTGAATCCCGTTGCCGGCAAAGAGGTCACGTGGACAGCTGATCCGTCGCCGGCGCCGCGAACGAAACGTGTGCTGGTGGGTGGGGGCGGTCCCGCGGGGATGGAGGCGGCCCGCGCCGCTGCGCTGCGCGGCCATGACGTCGAGCTGCTGGAGATGACGCAGCAGCTCGGCGGGCAGGTCGCGATCGGCGCGGCGGCACCCCACCGGTCGGACTACGGGGCGCATGTCCGTTGGCTGGCCGACGAGCTCACCCGATTGGGGGTGAGGATTCGCCTGGGCGTGCCACTGGAGCCGGACATCGTGAGCAGTCTGGCGCCGGATGTGGTGATCGTCGCGGTCGGTGCCTCACCGCGGACGGACGGGTTCACCGCGGCCCGGCCGGCCTTCCGGTTGTCGACGGCGGCCCGCCGCCGGGTCCGGACATCGTGGGAGGTACTGGGTTTCGGTGGGCGGATCGACCGCGCGTCGAGGGTGGTGGTCTACGACGACGACGGCGACTTCGAGGCCATCTCCGTGGTGGAGAGCCTGCTCGACCGGGCGTGCGACGTCATCCTGGTGACCCGGCATCCCACGTTCGGGGTGGGTCTGCCGGAGCCGGCGTCCACCGCGCAGGCCGCGCGCGACCGGATCGCGGGCCATCCGGGCTTCGAACTCATCGCGGACGCGGTGCTGACCGATATCGGGGAGGACGGAGTAGGGGTCGAGTTCCTCGGCTCCGGTCGCACCCGCCGGGTCGTCGCCGACACGGTCGTGATGGTTGGGGCGCGGGAACCCAATCGTGAAGTGGCCGAGGTGATCACCGAGGTCTTCGAAGGTGAGGTCCACGTCATCGGTGACGCGTCGGTGCCGGGCCGGCTGCGCACTGCCGTCCTGGACGGGGCGACGGTCGGGCGAAGCATCTGAATCAACCTGTTCAGGCGATCTGCCACGAACCCGGTCGAGGCCCGGTAGTGTCCCACTATCAGTAAAGTCTAGTAGTCAATAGTCTCGATAAAGACTATTGGGTTGCATGCCGGGCGCTGATCATCCGCGACCATCTCGCCCCGGATCTGGCTGGACCCCAGGGACAAGGAGAACTCATGAAGATCGGCTTGCGGTACGACATGCGAGCGCCCGATCTCGGTCCGGGGTCGGCGAGCCCGCGCGACCTGTACCGGGCCGCCGTCGAGCAATGCCTCTGGGCCGACAAGAAGGGCTTCAACACCGTCTATTTGGCCGAACATCATGGGGCAGAGGACAACTACTGTCCGTCGCCGCTGATCCTGGCGGCCGCGATCGCCGGAGCCACCGAACAGATAGAACTGCACTTCTCCGCACTGTGCGTCACGATGCACGACCCCCTGCGACTCGCCGAGGACCTCGCTGTGCTCGACCTCATCGCAGGTCCCGGCCGGGTGTTGGTCACCGCCGGAATCGGTTATCGCCCGGAGGAATTCGACATGTTCGGCGTCGATTTCCCCAATCGTGGCAAGGTCTTCGAGGACAAGCTCGAAGTCCTCCGCGCCGCGTGGCGCGGTGCGGAATTCGACTACCGAGGCTCCCGCGTCCGCGTCACACCGGTCCCGGGAACCCCGGGTGGGCCGACTCTGTACATCGGGGGAAACGCCAAACCGTCCGCCCGGCGAGCGGCACGGATGGGCCTGGGTTACCGGCCGGCCACCGAGGACCTCTACCGCTTCTACGTGGAGGAGTGTGCCAGGCTCGGGCATCCCGAACCCGAACCGTTCCCGCGGCACGGTCCGGCGTTCCTTTACGTGGCCGAGGATCCGGAACAGGCCCTGGAGCAGGTGGCACCGCACGTCATCTATGCCAGCAACATGTACGCCTCCTGGGCAGGCGAGCGGGCGAACGCCACCACGAATGGGTACTGGGCCCAGAAGAGCGATCTCGACTCCATCCGGAACGATCCCTCGATGTGGATCGTGAGTCCGGATGAAGCGGTACGACGGCTCTCCGAACTCGACGACGGCTACGAGTTGCGGGTGCATTCGCTACTCGGTGGTCTCTCACCCGAATTGTCCTGGCGCAGCCTCGAATTGCTGGTCGACAAGGTGCTTCCTCGCGTTCGCTCGGCACAGCCGGTGAGTTGACTGTTGACTGACCGTCCATCCGACCGGCAGGGGAGCGAGGCTTCGTGACGGTTATGTCTCACTTCACGGTCGAATCCGAGTGTGAGCTAGTTCATAGGTAGGTACCTAGGTACTTTTGCGAATGGATTCGGGTGTCCGCGCCGACCAAGGTGGGAGGTGGCAAAAGGAGGCCTGGTCATGAACGCTATGCAGCTGGACGTACTGGAGCGAGTGGCTGTCGATCAATTGGCAGCGCACATCGTCGGGTCGCGTGACGTGGTGATGTCGGCCCCGCGCACGTGCGTCGCCGAGACGGACACCTCGGCCGTGCGCAGGCTCGTCGAATTGGGTCTCGTCGACGATGACGCGGATCCGAACGGCCGGCCGCGAATCCGGGTCACGCCCGCCGGTGTCGAGGCGCTGGCCTACCTTGCGTCGGTGGCTTGAGAAGGATCAGTGGCTCTCGTCGGCGCTGACCCACCGCGCGATCTGCGTGCGCGACCGGAACCCGAGCTTGGTCAGGATGTGGTCGACGTGGGCGTCGACGGTACGGGCGGAGATCGTCAGTTTGGTGGCGATCTCCTTGTTCGTGAGGCCGTCGGCGACCAACGTCGCCACCTCGTTCTCGCGGCGGGTGAGGGAGGAGCGTAGAGATGCGGTCCCCGAGCGTCCCTGGGTCGCGGTCGTCCGGCCGGAGACGAGCTGGACCGCGACCTCGAGAGTCGACTCTCGCCCCATCGCATAGGACTTCTCGAAGCCCTCGTCGCCCAGCTCCGCGCGCAACTTCTTCTCGACGGTGGTCGTCACCGGGTTGATCGCGGCCTGGGCGAGAGTCATGTGACTGTGTTGGTGCCACACGGTCTGCGCCGATCCCAAGAGTGTCGCCGCCCGTTCGTGGTCGGTGCCGGCGGCACACCACCCGCTGACCTCGATGCACACGGCAACCATGCCGGGATAGTCGAAGGCCCGATACAATTCGATCGCTTCGGCCATCAACGCCTTTGCGGCGGTGATGTCTCCCTGGTGCCAGCGAAGAATGCCCATCGGACCCAGTGCGATGGCCTTCACCAAGTGCGTGCCGTGCTGATCGGCATAGTCGAGGTAGCGAGTCGTGTACTGGTCTGCGTTCTCGTCTTCGGTGATGAAGGCATACAGCGCGGACAGTGCCAGACAATCCGCGACGAACCCGACGTTCACCCGGTCTGACCTCCCCGCGATCGCTTCCTCGGCGAGGTCGAAGGCCCGGGGTGCGTCGTGACGCAACGACGCTTCCAATCCTGCCGCGAACCGCGCGCTGAAGACGAGCTCGTCGGTCGCGGCCACTCGTTCGGCGAGTTCGGTGTACTCGGCGAGATACGTGTGTGCTCGCTCGACCTCACCGACGAGGAAACCGAGGACACTGCCGACGAGCAGTGCATTCGCCCGATCGACCGTCGGCTCGCCGAGCAGGTCGACCGCCCGGTTCGCCCACTCGAATCCTTCCCGCAGGGTCCCCGACTGCGACCAGTACGGGCGAAGGGTGCGCACCATCTCGGCCGCCGCGGCCCCGTCTCCCGTCTCGAGGCTGAACGCCAGTGCCTCGCGGATGTTCGCGTGTTCGGCGCGGGTGCGCCGGAACCACTCGACGTCGTCCGGACTGCAGTAGTCGGTGTCCGAGGTCTGGGCCAGGCGTAGGAAATGGTCGCGATGGCGCATTCGCACCGCAGTCGCATCGGAGGACGACTCGAGCTTCGCGAGGGCGTACTGGCGCATCGGTTCCAACAATCGATAGCGTCCCTGCGGCTCGTGGTCCTCGTCGACGCGCACGATCATCGACTTGTCGAGGAGCCCGATCAGTTCCCGCAGCACCCCTGCGCCCGTCTCGGAGGGTAGGCAGACGCCATCGGCGGTCTCCGCGGTGAAACCGCCTGCGAAGACCGAGAGCTGTTCCCACACTTGACGTTCGCGTGGTGAACACAGCTGATAACTCCAGTCCACCACGGACTCCAGGGTCCGGTGGCGTGCCGACCGGTTCCGTTCGCTCGACATCATCATCGCGGAGTCGCCCAGTCGCGCTGCTATCTCGGCGGGCCCGAAGACCCTGATATTGGCGGCGGCCAGTTCGATCGCCAGCGGCAGTCCCTCGAGTCGTCGGCAGATCTCCTCGACCGCGGCGCGATTGTCCTCGGTGACACGGAAATGGGGCTGTGCGGCCGAGGCGCGTTCTTCGAACAGTTGCATCGCCTCGCCCAGGCCTCCCGGCGATCCCAGGGTCAGCGGACTGACGGGGAACAGCTGTTCGCCCTCGACGCCGAGTACCTGGCGGCTGGTCGCGAGGATCTTCACGGCTGGGGCCACCGACAGCAATCGGCCGACCACCTCGGCGCACGCGTCGATGAGATGCTCACAGTTGTCGAGCACCAGGAGGAGCTTCTTCGCGCGCAGGTGCTCGGCCAACGTGCCGAACGCGTCGGAGGAATCACTCGGGAGGCCGAAGAGTCCGCACAGGGTCTGTGTCAGCAGACCGGTCTGCCGGAGGTCGGCGAGTTCGACGAGCCAGACGCCGTCGGGGAACTCGCGTCGTACGCTGGCGGCGACGGCGAGGGCCAGACGGGTCTTCCCGACTCCGCCGACGCCGGTCAGCGTCAGCAGTCGTGCGGTTCCGAGCAGGGATCGTGCTCTGGTCAGATCGTCACGCCGGCCGACGAAGCTCGTCAGTTCCACCGGGAGGTTGCCGCTCGGACGCGCAGTCACCGGCCCAGTATCTCACCTTGCCTGCGGGAGAAGTCGGCCTCCATCGGACCGGTCGGCGACGGTCATCGGTCTCCTTCGTCTGTCGGCCGAGCGGCGTTGAGTGCAGCGGCCTTTCGCTGCCGCCAGGTGTCGAGGTCGGCGTAGTCGCGGATGGCACCGATCGTGTCGCCGGCGAGTTCGAAGACTCCGGTGACCTCGATCGCTGCTTCGTGAGCTCCGAACCAGAACCGGTCGACGCGCTCGACGAATGTCCGATCGTGATCGGCGAGGTGACTTATCGGTTCCCAGCTGACTCGGTCGGCGGCCGTCAAGGAGACACGTAACGCATCCACGACGGCGGTGCGGCCCGTCACCGGTGGGTGGGGCACGGCCAGGTGGTACGAGATGTCCTCGGCGAGACAGCAGGCGAGGGCGTCGAAGTCGCGGGAGTTGACGGCGTCGAAGAATTCCGCGACGGGGCGGGGCAACTCGATCAACACGGCTCCTTCGTCCTCGGCGATTGTGACGTAGCCTACAAGTAAGTAGTCTATAACTCAATTAATGAAAACACGATATAACAGCGCGTCAGGAGGGATCGGGATGACCGAAACAGTAGGCGGCGTAACGGAATCGGGCGTGGAGATGAACCGCGTCGACCTGGACGGCGCCGGCGCCGACGCCGACCGCTTGGAACGGTGGCGCGCGGAGGTCGAGGCCGTCTTCGAGTCCCGGACCGCGACATCGCGCGAGGCGTTCGCTCGGGCACGCGAGCACATTCCGGGCGGGGTTCCCGGCGGTCTCGGCTTCATGAGTCCCCATCCGGTCTACTTCGAGCGCGCCGACGGCGCCTACGCGTGGGACGCCGACGGCAACAAGTATCTGGATGTGATGTCCGGCGACTGGTTGCTGCCGCTCGGGCACTGTCACCCGGATGTGTTGGACGCGACCATCACTCAGTTGCGGCGGGGCACCACCTATTGCTCGCCGCACGTATCGCTGGGTGCCGACCTGGCGGCCGAACTCCATCGTCGTCTCCCGTCGATGGAGCAGATCAGGTTCACCGCGTCCGGTACCGAGGCGACGATGACGGCGCTACGTCTGGCGCGTGCTTTCACCGGCCGGCCGAAGATCGCCAAGATGCGCGGTGGCTACCACGGCACCCACGACCTGTCGCTCGTCGCCAACGGCCGCTTCGCGGATCCGGGCGCGATCCCGCCCGGCCTCATCCCCGGCGTCGAGGATGCCGTGGTGCTGTTGCCGTACAACCACTCCGATGAGTCCGAGCAGATCCTGGACCGGCATGCCGACGAGATCGCCGCGGTCATCGTCGAGCCGATCCTCGGTGGAACCGGGATGATCCCGGCGACCCCGGAGTTCCTGGCCAGACTCCGCGAGGTCACGAGGCGGCACGGAATGCTCCTCATCCTCGACGAGGTCGTCTCGTTCCCGATGGGTGTCCACGGGGCGCAGGGGCATTTCGGGATCGAACCCGACCTGACCACCCTGGGCAAGGCCATCGGCGGCGGCCTGCCGCTGGCCGCCTACGGTGGCCGCGCCGACATCATGTCGCTGGTCGATCCGGTTCTCGATCCGATGACGCAGATGCGGCACGCGACCACTCTCGGCGGGATACCGGCGACCCTCGCCGCGGGGCTGGCGCAGGTCCGCGCGCTGACACCCGAGGTACACGACCATCTCAACCGGCTCGGCGAACAGCTCCGGCAGGGTGTCCGCGACATCGGTCGCCGGCGTCACGCGCCGCTCCAGGTCACCGGCTTCGCCCACGTCTTCGGCATCCACTGGACCCCGACGCCGGTCGTCGACCTGGAGACGGCTCTCACCTCGGACAAGGCGGTGACCAACCTGCTCACCACCAGCCTCTACAACCAGGGGATCCTGATGTTCAAATCGGCACTCGGGACGGTGACGTCCCCGATGACCGACGACGACGTCGCGATGTTCCTCGACGCGCTGGAACGCTCGGTCGTCGACAGCGGGCTCGTGGGCTGAGGCGTTCCGGGCCGGCCGCCACGATCCGCGGTCGGCCCGGTCAGCCCCGTGCGGCGTCGACGAGCGGGGCCAGGTTCGCGAGGACTCCGAGCCAGTCGGCGGCTTCGGTGATCTCCGAGCAGAAGTTGGTCTCGACGATGACGCCTTCCAGGCCGGCGGCAACGCATTCGCTGACGCGTGTGGTCATCTGTGCCACGTCGAGCCGTACGCCCGCCGTGGATTGCTGGGCGACGCGATAGATGGCGTCGAGTGGCGCCATCGAGGCCGGACGCCGGCTGTTCATCTGTCCCAGGGTGTCCACGACCGTGGCGATCGGGGCGGAACCGGGATTCCAGAGGTCGAAATCCCTTGCCGTCCTTGCGAGTCCCTGCTCGGAGTACATGCCGGACATCAGTTTGGGTGTGGACACCGGTTTCGGACGCATCACTGCGGGTCCGATCTCGAAGAACTCCCCGTGATGCTCGACCGGATCCTCGCCCCAGCAGGCTCGCAGGGCTGGAACGAAATCGTCCATGCGCCGGCCGCGGGTTCGGGGGTCGACACCCATGGCCACATGCTCTTCCACCGACCAGCCCACACTCAGCCCGACGACGGTCAACCGTCCGGCGCTGAGCTGGTCGATCGTGGCCAGGCGATTGGCGAGTTGGGCGGGCCAGTGATTTCCGCCCACCAGGATGCTCGTGCCCAGCTCCATGCGAGTCGTCCAGGTGGCCGCCGCGGCCAGCAGCTCGGTCGGGGCCCAGACCGAGCGGTAGACGTCGGGTTGCGACTGGGCGCTGCCGCCGTACTCGCCGGCCTGCTTCAGTGAGTACAAGAAGTGGTCCTGCACCCAGAGCGAGTCGAAACCCATGTCGTCCGCCTGCTGGACGAAGTCGCGGACGAGTGACGCGGACACGGCTGGACCGAGCTGGGGGAGCGTCAATCCGATCGAGGTCATGATCGCTCCGTCCGACGGTGGGCGGGCGCGCATCCCCTAAGTACTCGCATGCAAAATAACTTAGCACTCGACTTATTGGGGAGTGGAGTTGTTCACTCGCCCTGGGGGGTGGCCACGCAACGAATTCAGCCCCGACCTACAGATCGGGGCTGAATGACGATGGTGCGCGATACAAGGATTGAACTTGAATCATGGTGCATTTGCGGTGTGGCCCCTGACCAGCGGCGCGGTGCTCTGAGCTGCTGGTATTCGAGACAGTATCGCGTGAAGGGTGCGGAAGCAAGCGGAACCTTTGGTAGGTTCTTATTGCACGTATGTTGCACGAGGGGGTCACTATGGCACGACAGAAGGCGCGCACCCGGCGGTCGTTCGGCCGGTTGCGCAAGCTCCCGAGCGGTCGGTACCAAGCCTCCTACAGCGGCCCAGACGGTCGTGTCTATGCGGCGCCGTCCACCTTCGCGGCGAAGATCGACGCCGAGGCGTGGCTGACGGATCGGCGGCGCGAGATCGACCGCGAGCTGTGGTCACCGCCGCGGCCAGACGCGCCGGTCGCGAGGTCGACGACGTTCTCGGAGTACTCGGCCGAGTGGCTCGCACACCGTCTGGTGAATGGCCGGCCGCTCAAGGCCCGCACCCGCGAGCACTACGAGGCACTGCTGTCCCACCGCCTGCTCCCGACGTTCGGGGCGCTGCCGGTCGGATCGATCACCGCCGAGGACGTGAAGCGTTGGCACGCTGACGAAGGATCGGCGACGCCGTCCTACACCGCCCAGGCGTACAGCCTGCTGTCGACGATCATGGCCACGGCGGTACGCGACTCTGTGATCCCATCCAACCCCTGCATCATCACCGGCGCCGGGTACTCCAAGCGGGTCAAGAAGATTCGGCCGGCGTCTCTCGAGCAGCTCGCGGCCATCGTCGAGGCAATGCCCGAGCGGTTCAAGGTCATGGTGTTGCTCGCCGCATGGTGCGCGCTGCGCTTCGGCGAGCTGACCGCGCTCACCCGCGGCGACGTCGTGCTCGTCCGTGATCCCGACGGTGTGCTGATCGCGGGGGAGCTGGACGTGAGCAAGGGTGCGGTGAGGGTGTCCGGTGAGCGCAAAATGGACACGACGAAGTCAGAGGCGGGGGAGCGTGCGGTGTCGATACCGCCGCACCTGCTCCCGACCATCGAGGCGCACCTGGCCGAGCATGTCGACTCCGGTGCCGGTGCGCTGCTGTTCCCGGCCGACCACGGCGGCTACCTCGCACCGAGCACGTTCTACCGGCACTACTACCCGGCGCGCTCTGCGGCTGGCCGTGACGACCTCCGATTCCACGACCTGCGGCACACCGGCGCGGTGCTCGCCGCCTCGACCGGCGCCACGCTGGCCGAGCTGATGAACCGACTAGGGCACTCGACGCCGACGGCGGCGCTGCGCTATCAGCACGTGATCGACGGCCGAGACCGCGAGATCGCGGCCATGCTCTCGAGACTCGTTGACGGATAGGCTGTGTCGCTCTAGGGAAGAGTGCGGAAGTGCCGTGTAGAGTCATGTTTCGAAGAGACTCAGACCGGAGTACGCCGTAGGACGCCGAGGACGATCTGAGCGCGGAAGGCAGCAACCGCCGATCGGTTCTGTTCATAAACGCCGGGTCCCCGACGGGGGCGAAAAGGACACCTACAAGCCGTCGATGATGGCTGTCTTGTGTCTGGAGTCTCTTCCCGATGTCCTCTGTTCGTCGCCAGTGGGCGACAATCAAACACACTGCCGACTATCTCGGCGTCACCGACCGCACCGTCAGGCAGATGATCGCCGATGGGCGCCTGCGTGGTTACCGCAACGGCAAGTTCGTACGTCTGGACCTGAACGAGGTTGACGCCTCGATGCAGCCATTCGGCGGTGCAGCTTGAGGCCCCCGAACAGCGAAGAGGCCCCCGCGCCACACGAGGACCTCTCCAAGTCAGTCGCCACCAAGCAAGCCGACACCACACAGTCTATCGGCGGTGGTGGCGAATGAGCAGCGCATACGAGCGTGTCATCGATGCTCTTCGAGCCAACGGCAGCAGGGTCGAGGACCGCGGTCGAAACGATGCAATGGCGCAATGCCCCGCTCACGACGACCGCAACCCCTCGCTGAGGGTGTCGGTCGGACGGGCCGGTGACCGGGCGGTAATCCACTGCTTCGCCGGGTGTGCCCGCGCCGAGGTTGTCGAGGCTCTCGGAATGAATATGCACGACCTCTACGACGACGATGTCGAGTACCGCTATGCCGGCGGTGCGGTGGTGCATCGTCGATCGGGAAAACGCTTCTCGCAGAGTGGCAACAAGGCAGACCGGTCGCTCTACCGTGTCGAGTATCTACCCGAGGATCACGCGCAAACGGTCTACGTGGTTGAAGGTGAAAAGGACGCCAACACCGCAATGGACCTCGACGGGGTCGTGGCCGTCTCGCCGCGGCAGGGCGCGAGCACTCGGCCAGAACGCTACGACTGGTCACCGCTCAAGCATCGACCCGTCGTGGTGGTGGCTGATCGCGACGAGAAGGGCCTCGAACACGCCCGCCGCGTCGGTGATCTCCTCGAGCCCATCGCGACGTCTGTGGTCATCGTCCAGGCCGCCGAAGGCAAAGACTTCACCGACCATATCCAAAGCGGTCACACCGTAGCCGAGCTGGTGCCGGTCGAGGAAGGCCCAGACCTGTTGGCGGGCTTGATCTCTGCCGCCGAGCTGGACTGCAAGACCTTCGCCGACCTCGTCGAGCACGTACCCGGCATCATCACCGAAGGATCGGGACTCATTGTCGGCCCACCGAAGGCCGGCAAGTCGTGGCTGATGGGCAATATCGCGCTCGCGTGTGCGTCCGGTGGTCGTGCGCTCGGCACCATCGAGGTCGAGCAGCGGCCGGTCCTGTACCTCGCGCTGGAGGACGGGCACAGGCGCCTGCAATACCGACTGCGTGCGATCAACGGCACCGACCCGCTACCGAAGGCACTCGACATCCTGACCAGTGTGGTGCCCGGTCAGGTGATCCCCACGATCGCAGCGTGGCTCGATCAACACCGCGGTGACGAGCCACTGGTCATCCTCGACACCCTCGGCAAGGCGCGCAAACAGCGTCGTTCGGGTGAGGATGCCTACCTGGCGGACTACCAGACGGGCTCAGAGCTCAAGGCGCTTGTCGACGTCGTGCCGGGCGCGTGCTTGTTGGCCGTCCACCACACCCGCAAGAGTAGCGGTGAGGACTTCGTCGACAGCGTCAGCGGTACGCAAGGCATCGCCGGTGCCGCCGACTTCGTCCTGGTGCTGCAACGACCACGCAAGAGCAACGAGGCCACCCTCGCAGTGACCGGGCGCGACATCGTCGAACGCGAAGTGGCGTTGGTGACCGAGGACGGGCGTTGGCGCTTAGACGGCGACAGCATCGAAGCCGCCGAAAGCCAAGGCGAGACGCGGAAGGACCGTCAGCGGCTCGGCGATCTAAGCATCGACGTGCTCGAGTACGTCAACGGGCGCGGCGCCACAACGCCAGCTGAGGTGGCAGCGGAGTTCGGCGTGGACAACAAGCACGCCGGGGTGATCCTGAGCCGCCTCTACGAGTCGGGACGACTGACGAAACCGAAGAGGGGCACCTATAGGGGTGTTGTATCTGTTGAATTGTTGAATTCGGAGCCTCAGAACCCCTCCACTTTCAACACATACAACGGATACAACACCACCCTTTTAGGCACTTGTTCGGTCTGTGGCATTTCGTTGCCCTCCGACCTCGTCGATACGTGCGGGGGGTGTGCATCGTGATCGAGACCCGTCGCCTGCCCTACGGCCTCACCGCAGTCATCTACCTCCGTGACGAGCGTGACGACCTCGCACCCGAAACTCGCGACCGCCTCGACCACATCACCGAGTCGGAGTCGGAGTACACCCGGCGCTGCGAGAGGGGCAGCTCATGACCGAGTCACGGCCCCGCACCCGCCGACGCCTGGTGTCCCGGCTCTACGGCCTGGCCGCGCGCATCAACCACGACCGACTCAACGACGCCCAACTCGCCTACCTCACTGCGGTACTCGACCACTACAACCACGCCATCAAGGGGATGACCGATGACTGAGCCGACCAACCTCGACGACCTCGACCACCGCGACTCGATCAACCACTACCTCGCGTTGTGTGCCCTCGTCGGCGAAGGCCGACGCCTCGACGCATTCGCCTACATGAAGAGCCTGACCGACGTCGAACGCATCGACATGTGGCTCGCAGGCTGCTCCATCACCATCGCCTTTGCCGACGACTGCCGCCGCTTCCACAAGGTGCCGGTGGAGCTTCCGGCGTGGTTGCGCCTCATGGCGCTCGCCGACGAGGACGGCGCCCAGTGATGGGCCTCATGCGGCCGTGCGTCGAGTGCGGCGAACCCGCCGAGGACACCCGCTGCGCCGAGCACACCGTCAGCCACCGCGCGGTCACCCGTACGCCCGAATCCCGTCCGTCGCGGCGCGCGGGCTATACGACGGCGTGGGACCGGCTCTCCAAGCGAGCCCGACGTCTGCAACCGTTCTGTTCCGACTGCGGTACGCGCGACGACTTGACCGCCGACCATTCGCCCGAGGCATGGCGCCGCCACGATGCCGGCAAGCCTGTACGGCTCTGTGACATCGACGTCGTGTGCCGCCGATGCAACTCCCGCAGAGGCCCCGCGAGGCCGTCAGCGGCCCGCTCAGACCCCAGGGGGGTGCCCCCTGCGCCGGGGGGTGGGAGCCGACGGGGGGAGTCGGGATGTCGCTCTCACACCCCCGGGGGGTACCCAATGGCGGGTGGTGCGGCATGAAGGCCGGCGTCAAGCAGCAGATCACGGTGGACCCGCTCGATCTGAGCGACTACCCCACCGATCGGGCGGCCCGTATCGCTCGGTTCATCGAGGAGTTCCTGGTGATCCCGAAGGGTGTGGGTGCCGGTGAGCCGGTATGCCTACCGGATTTTCAGCGCGAGATCATCGACGGCGCATTCGCTGACGGTATCCGTCAGGCGTTGGTGAGCATCGCCCGCGCCAACGGTAAGACCGGCTTGGCCGCGATGGTGGGTGTGGCCGAGCTGTTCGTCGGTGGTGAGTCTCCCGAGGTGCTTGTGGTGGCCTCAGATCAGCGTCAGGCCAACATCACGTTGCGGGTGGCACGCCGCATGGTGGAGATGAGTCCGGCGCTCTCAGAGCGTTGTCACATTTACGCCGACAAGCTCCAGACCCCGCACAACGGAGGCCTGTTGCAGCCGTTGCCGGCCGATCCGGCTGCGCTGCATGGTTGGGACCCGACGCTGTTGATCGTCGACGAGTTGCATGTGGTGACTGAGGAAGTGTGGGAGGCGGTCACCTCGATGGTCGGCAAGCGGCCGGTGTCGACGACGCTGGCCATCTCGACGCCGGCGACCAGTATCGAGTCGGTGATGTGGCGGTTGGTGCAGCACGGTCGCACCAACGACGACCCGGCGTTCTATCTGCGAGAGTTCGCGGCGCCGGAGGGGTGCGACATCGACGACCGCGAGGCGTGGCGCATCGCGAACCCGGCGATGGGGTTGTTTCTCGCCGAGGACGGTATGGCCGCGGCGCGACGCACGTTGCGTGAGCCGGTGTTTCGTCAGCTCCGACTCGGCCAGTGGGTGGGGCAGGTGGACAGGTGGTTGCCGTGGGGTGCGTGGGAGCCGCTGGCCGACGCGAAACGCACGGTGGGCCGACGCGACAAGGTGGTGCTGGCGTTCGACGGGTCGGCCTCGGGGGACTCGACAGCGCTCGTTGGCTGCACGATCGGCCCTAAGCCGTTTCTGTTCACCGTCGGCATGTGGGAGAACCCCGGCGATCCGCGGTGGCGTGTGCCGCGCGGTGAGGTCGATGTCGCGGTGGCCCGCGCGTTCGACCGGTACGACGTGGTCGAGTTGGCCGCGGACCCGTGGGGGTGGCGCTCGGAGATCGAGGCATGGGCCACCCGGCACGGTCAGCGTCGGGTCCTGGAATGGAACACCGCTAACGCCGCCCGCATGGCCCCGGCGACCGATCGCCTCTATCAGGCGGTGGTCGACAAGACTGTGTCCCACGACGCCGACGAGCGTCTGGCCCAGCATCTGGGCAACTGCGTGGCCAAGTCGACGCCGGCGGGCGACCTGGTCAGCAAAGACAAGAAGGGCAGCAAGAACAAGATCGACGCCGCGGTCGCGGCAATCGTGGCTCTGGACCGGGCCGCGTTTCACACCAACAAACCTCGCAAGAGGGCAAGGAGTTTCCCATCATGACCAATGCTCTGCACACCGATCTACTGCAACGCATCGACGCCCCGCAGGCCCGCTACGCGGTGCTGGACCGCTACTACGCCGGCGAACAACCGCTGGCGTTTCTCGCCCCGGAGGCGCGTAAAGCGTTGGGGGACAGGTTCGGTCGCATCGCATCGAACCTCTGCCGCCTGTCGGTGACCTCGATCGCCGAACGGTTGCGGGTCACCGGATTCACCGGCGCCGACGTCTGGGGAGACTGGCTGCGCAACGACCTCGACCAGCTCGCCCCGGTCGCTCACCGTGAAGCGCTGCTGCTCGGCGCCACCTACGTCCTGGTGTGGGCCGACGCCCAGGGCCGCCCGCAGGTGTCCATCGAGTCGGCGCATCAGATGTCGGTCAAGGTCGACCCCGGTACCCGGCAGATCGTCGCCGCCTGTAAACGGTGGACTACTGACACCACTACCGAGGCAACGATTTTCGAGGCCGACAAGGTGACCCGGCTGCGTGCCAACAACACCGGTGCGACGACTGCAGGATTCGAGACCGTCGAGGTGCTAGACAATCCGCTCGGCGTGGTGCCGGTGGTGCGGCTGGCCAACACCGACCGCATCCTCGGCGACCCGGTCTCCGAGATCGCCGACCTGATCCCGCTCAGCGATGCTCTGAACAAGGTTCTGTCCGACATGATGGTCGGCTCGGAGTTCTACGCCCGTCCGCGCCGTTGGGCCACCGGCGTCGAGCTCGTCGAGGAACCCGTGCTCGACGACAACGGCAACCCGGTGCTCGACGACGACGGACTCCCGGTCATCGAAGAGGCATCGCCGTATCCAGAGACCAACAGGATGATGCTCGCCGAGCAGGCCGAGGCGAAGTTCGGTCAGCTCGAGGCGTCCGGCCTGACGGCGTACTCGTCGAGCATCGACGCGTTGCTGACGCAGATCATGGCCGTCTCAGCGCTGCCGGGGCATTACGTCGGCATCACAAGCTCGAATCCCGCCTCCGCTGACGCCATGCGTGCCGCCGAGGCCGCGCTGACCGCGCGCGCCGAAGCCAAACAGGCACTGTTCGGTCGGAGTTGGGAGCAGGTGGCACGGCTGATCGTCGCGGTGCGTGAGGGCATCAACCCGGCCGAGGTCGAGGCGTCGGTGCAATGGGCCGACCCCAGCACCCGGTCGATCGCCCAGGAGGCGGACGCCGTCGTCAAGCTCCATCAGGCCGGTCTACTGCCGGCGACCTACGCCCTCAAGCGACTCGGTTACAGCGACACCGACGTCGTCGAAATCCGCACCGCCACAAGGCTCGAGGCGATGGACTCCGCAGGCGCTGACGTGACCAGCCTGCTACCCGGCGCCGAGGCCCCGCGGTGAACGCCTACGCCGACCGCGTGGCTACGCTGGCTCAGTCCACCAGCGAGTCGGTACAGGCGCTCTACGACCGATACCTGGCCGGTGAGCTGACCGAGGAACTGTTTGTCGAGCTGGCCACCACCGCCCTCACGGTCAACGATCACCGGGCGGCGACTCTGGCCGACGTCGGCGTGGCCGCCATCCTCACCGCACAACTCGGCGCCGTAGCGCTACCCGTCGGCGTCCCGGCACCGTCCCCGCCGAAATCACTGCTACACAACCTCATTCGCGAAGCGCTCGACGACGTCGACCCGCGGACCAAACTAGACACCGCCGCCCGCGGCCGCACCCTCGAGACCGCGCGCGAGTGCTACGCCTCCGGGCTACACCGCCACGAGGTCAAGTTCTGGAAGCGCGTACCGAACTCCGGTGCCTGTCCGGCCTGCCAAAACCTGGCCGGCACCGTCCTGCCCATCGACACCCCGATGTGGCACCACACCGGTTGTGCCTGCACTCAGCAGCCAGCCACCCCCACCGAGAAGGAGAACGCAGATGCCCAACGATCCGCAGCAGCCCGACGAGCAGCAGCAACCCGACGAGCCAACCGTGACCGAGACCGAGACGCTCGAGACACCGGCACCCGACGAGCCAACCGAGAACGAGCCGACGCCGGAGCCTGAGCCCGACGTCTTCCCGAGGGCCTACGTCCAGCAGCTTCGTCAGGAGAACGCCGACTACCGCAACCGCGCCAAGGCCGCCGACGACCTCGCCAAGCGGCTGCACACCGAACTGGTCCGCGCCACCGGCAAACTCGCCGACCCGACCGACATGCCGTTCGACGCCGAGCACCTCGAGGACCCCGACAAGCTGACCGCGTCCATCGATCAGTTGCTTTCCGTCAAACCGCACCTCAAGGCCCGCCGCATTGTCGGTGCGGTAGGGCAGGGTGAGTCCGGCACCACCACCGGTGTCGACCTGCTCGGCATCATGCGCGGCACCGCCTAACGACAACCGTTGTCATCTGGCCTGCATCCTGTCATCATGGGTGCAGGCCAGATGCCTGTCTAAGAGACGTTGCGAGCCGGGCGCTCGACGTGAATCCCCAACACTCACGTAGGAGCCCCCTATGGCCACCCAGACCACCGCAACCCTGTCCCAGCTGCAGGCCACGCAAATCCAGCAGCTGCTCGTCCAGCCCCTCGAATCCGAGAGCGTGTTCCTCGCGTCGGGGCCGAAGGTCATCGACACCAACGGCCCGATCCGCATCCCGCGTATCGCCTCCGGCCTGACCGTCGGATTCGTCGCCGAAGGTGCTGCGATCCCCGAAAGCTCCGTCGGCCTCGACGAAGTCTCGATGCTGCCCTCGACGCTCAAGAGCCTCAAGGTCATCAGCCGCGTCACCTCCGAGGTGCTCCGCTCGTCGGCCCAGGCACTCGACGCAATCCTCAAGCAGCGCTTGGTAACTGATACCGCGAAGGCGCTCGACGTCGCGCTGTTCACCGGCACCGGCACCTCCAACACCATCCGCGGTCTGCTCAATCAGAGCGGCGTGGCCACCGGCACCCTCGATGCCGACGAGCCTGACAGCCTGCTCGACGGCATCGGCATCGCCCGCGCCAACGAGGTCAAGCCCAACCGCTGGTTCCTCAGCCCCGCCGATTACCTGTCGATCCGCAAGGTCAAGGACGCCGATGGTCGCTACATCCTGCAGCCTGATCTCACCCAGGCCGGCCAAGAGGTGCTGTTCGGTGTGCCGGTGACCGTGACCGCTCAGATGCCCACCGGCAAGGCAGCACTGGCCGATATGAGCATGGTGGCGATCGCCCGCGACATGAGCCCGAGCGTCACCGTCGACAGCTCCCGCTACTTCGACACCGACGAAGTGGCTCTGCGTGTCGTCGCCCGCTACGACCTGGCACTGCTGCAGCCCAAGGCCGTCACCATCCTCACCGCCACGCCGTGATCGAGTCCTCTCAGGTGGTGGCCCTGCTCGGCCGCGACGGCGACACCGAACTCGCCGCCGTGGCCGAACGGGCACTACCGATCGTCACCGCCCAGGTGCGCGCCTACACCCGCGGTCGTGGATTCTCCGGCGACCAGCCGGCGCCCGACGTCGAGACGGTCATCCTCACCTCGACCGCACGCCTGGCCGCCAATCCTGAGAACCTGCGCGCCGAGAAGATCGGCGACTACGAGGTACAGCGTCAGGTCATCGACGGGTGGACGCTGCCCGAGCTGGCGATCCTCGGCCGCTACCGTCGGCGTGCCCGATGATCCCGAAACGGCTGCTCCCTCAACGGCTGACCTACCGGCCGATCGTCGGTCGGGGCAGTTTCGGCCCGATCTACGACGACCCGGTCACCATTCCGGCGCGGGTGCAGTTCACCGCCAAGGCGGTCCGCAACGCCAACGGTGAGGATCTCGTCGCCGCCGCGACGATCTATGTGCAGCCCGGCGAGAACCTGCCCGACGTCGGCGACATCGTCACGTTGCCTGACGGTAGCGTCCGCCCGGTCATCGCCCGCTCAGATCAGGTGGGCGCCCGAACTGTCGAGGTGGTGTCCCTCGACGTGTCCTGAATGGTGGACAGGACACACAGAACGACCCCGGTTCTCCTCTGGGCATGGTGGAGGACCGGGGTCGTTTCGCTGTTGTCGGTTAGCGGTGCAGACCTTTTCGTCGGCGTCACCGAAAGGGTGGTGGCCGACCACCTACACCAAGCGCAGCACCGGCGCCGCGGTTGCCTGATGCAGAGCGTTGATGTTCTCCAGCATGACCGTCAGCGCGGCAATCTGCTCGGTCGACATGTCGTCAGTGTGCAGCCGGTTGAGCGCGTCGCAGCAGCGGTCAATCCATGCAGTTCTGTCTGGTATCACGTCGGGCCTCTCGATATAGGGGGAGTGGCCAACCGTAATTGCACGCTAGTCGCACGAAACAAGAAAGCCCCGGCGTAAACCGGGGCTGACCTGCACTAACAATGGTGCGCGATACAAGGATTGAACTTGTGACCTCTTCCGTGTCAGGGAAGCGCTCTCCCACTGAGCTAATCGCGCGGGGATATGAAATTGTGGTGTGGAGGTGGCGACGGGAATCGAACCCGTGTACACGGCTTTGCAGGCCGTTGCCTCACCACTCGGCCACACCACCAGATGCGAGTCGACTCGCGCCGAGCGGATGACGGGATTCGAACCCGCGACCCTCACCTTGGCAAGGTGATGCGCTACCAGCTGCGCTACATCCGCATGCCCACGAGCGATCTTGTGGATCTTGCTGCTCGCGGTGCGAAGAGAAACTTACGCGATGGATTCCGAACTTTACAAATCGTCTGGTCAGAGGGCTGGAGAAAGACGAATTCCCAGCGTGTGATTACTCCGGACCGGCAAAACCGATGACTGTGACGTGGCGCACGTCCGTGATTTGGGAACTCTGCGGAACCCGTGTAATCTTCTGGCTCGTGCGCAGGCGCCCCTGTCACCGACATCAGGCGCCCGACACGGTCCCGTGGCTCAGTGGAAGAGCGTCCCGTTCACACCGGGAAGGTCGCTGGTTCGATCCCAGCCGGGACCACAGAGACAAAGGCCTCATCGTGACGACGAGGCCTTTGTTGTCTCCTCACGAGAGCCGATCGCTCTCGGAACCCGCTGAGCGTCGTCTAGTCCTCCAACGGCCACACGATCAGGGTCTGCATCGACGACAGATCGTTCTCGTCGGGCTCGGTCAGGTAGCTCTCCCACATCACCCCGGCCGGCCTCAGATTCTGGGCCTGCATCCACTGCATCAGCCGGCCGTAGGTCTGCTCCATCGCATCGTAGGAGCCGATGTGCAGGATCTGCGCGGCGCGACCGCCCGGAAGGGTTTCGGTAGTGACTTCTCCGTCCACCGAGACGTCGCGGTCGGTGGGAAACCCGGCCGCCACATCCACAGTGTCCGTGGGCATGCCGTAGTAGAGGCCCAGCGGCGGTCCGACAACGCTTGCTCCCGCGTTCCGCATCGCGTCGTCCACCGCGTGGAACGAACGATCGAAGAATTGGGGAAGGCCGGTCATCGGGACCTTCTCGCGATGTACCGCGACCCGCGCCGGGGTCAGCTCGACGATCTGGGGTTCGGTGGACGGATCTGTCATGCCTGGTCTCCTTCGCGTCGTGTCGGTGCGGGTTCGGATCTCACTTGGCGAAACGTTTCGTCAAACCGGTCAGTGTGCTGTCCACGAGTCCCTTGATCACCCTTTTGCGCACGAACCCGGGCAGCGGCAGATTGTGATGGATCGTGAGCTCATAGGTGACCGAGGTCGTGTCAGGGCCCGTCGCGTCGAGTTGGTAGCGGCCTTCCTGGCCGGTCTGCATGCGCCCTTCGAGCATCGACCAGCTCATGCCGTCGTCGCGGTGCTCATAGGTGAGCGTGTAACTGTCTGTCCCGACGGTCGCGGACGCCTTGAACCTGGCCGTGCGGGGAAGTCCGGTCTTCGGGTCGGTCTCGAGTACCTCCGCCTCGAGGATCTCCGGAATCCACTCGGGCTGGCTCTCGAGGTCGCGCAGCGTCGCGAGCACGGTCTCGAGCGGGGCGTCGACCTCGACGGTCTGGGAAGCGCGGTCAGTGGGCATGATCATCCTCACCGTAGTAGCCGAGTTTGAGCAGGTCGGTGATCTCGCTGATGAGCGGCATCCGCGGGTTGGTGCGGTTGCTCAGGTCCTGGAACGCATTCATCGCGAGTTCGGGCAACGCTTCGAGGAACTCGTCCTCGGCCACGCCGATCTCCTTGAGGGTCTGGGGGATTGCCAACCGGCGCAGCAGACCGTCGACACCTGCGAACAGCCGGCGTCGGCTCTCGTCGGGCTCGCGTCCGCCGAAGATGACCCGTCCCAGCTGTGCGTACTTCTCCGGCGCGACGTACGCCGAGTATCCCGGCGCGGGCATGAACTTCGTCGGCACCGCGGCGTTGTAGCGCAGCGTGTGAGGCAGGAACACGCCGTTCACCCGACCGTGCGCGATACCGAATGCAGCGCCGACGGCGTGGGCGAGCGCGTGATTGGTCCCCACGAACGCGTTCGAGAAGGCGAGCCCCGCGAGAGTGGCGGCGTTGGCCATGTCGGTGCGGGCCGCGAGGTCGGTCGGATCGTCGTACGCACGGGGCAACGCGTCGAAGATGAGTCGTGCGGCCTGGACGCAGAACGCGTCGGTGTACGGGGAGGCGAAGATCGAGGCGACGGCTTCCAATGCGTGGGTGAGCGCGTCGACGCCGGTGTCGACGGTCAGTGCGCGGGGCATGGAGAGGGTCAGCGTCGGATCCACGATTGCCATGTCCGGGACGAGGGAGTAGTCGACGAGGGTCTCCTTGCGGCCCGCGACGGTCAGTACCGCGGCCGGTGACACCTCGGACCCGGTGCCCGCGGTGGTGGGAATCGCCACCAGCCGCAGGGTGTGCGGGTCCTGCGGGTACTCCGCCAACCGCTTGCGGGGATCGAGGAACGGCAGGGTCAGCTCGGCCAGGTCGGTGTCGGGGTGCTCGTGGAAGAGCCGGATCGCCTTGGCGGCGTCGATCACCGACCCGCCTCCGACGGCGATGAGCAGATCCGGCGGCTGACCCTCCAGCACGGCGACGCCACGACGGATCGTCGCCTCGTCCGGTTCCGGCTCGACCTCGGCGAAGACCCGGACGTGTTGGGCGTGCAAGTGGGCACGCACTTCGTCGACCACTCCGCGTTCGGCGCTCAGGGCGTCGGTGACGACCACGACATCCGTGCACGGGACGTCGCGGAGATTGTCCAGTGCGCCGGCGTTGAAGAACGTGTTCGCGGGCACGCGGAACCACTGGGACGGGGTACGTCGATGAGCGACGGTCTTGATGTTCAGCAGCTGGAGATAGTTCACGTTCTCGGTGGTGCTCGACCCGCCCCAGGTCCCGCAGCCCAGCGAGAAGGTGGGCGGGAGATCGTTGTAGATCCCGCCCAGGGCTCCGACTGCGGTGGGTGCGTTGACGAGGATCCGTCCGGTACGTACTGCGGCACTGTAGGCGTCGACGACCGACTGATCGTTGGCATAGACGGCAGAGGTGTGGCCGAGACCGCCGTGTTCGGCGACCAGGACCGCGGCGTCGATCCCGTGATGCACGTCGCGGGCGCGGACGAGTCCGAGGACGGGCATCAGCTTCTCCTGCACGAGCGGGTGTGCCGCGAGCTCGTCGAGATCCGACGGCAGCGGCGCCAGCAGCACCTTCACCGAAGGGTCCAGGGTGAAACCGGCGCGGGCGGCCAGTTCCGGAGCCGGCTGGCCGAGTGCGCCGAGATTGACCTTGTCGCCGTCGCCGAACGCGAAGTCGGCGATGGCCGCGGACTGCTCGTCGGTGAGCAGGTGTGCGCCCATCCGGCGGAACTCCTCGACCGTGGCGTCGTAGATCGCGTCGTCGACGATGCAGGTCTGTTCCGCGGGGCAGATGACGGAGGCGTCGAAGGTCTTGGAGATCAGGATGTCGACGACAGCGGCTTCGATGTCGGCGGTCCGGTGCAGGTAGATCGGCGCGTTGCCGGGTCCGACGCTGAGTCCGGGTTTGCCGGCCGCGTTGGCGAGCGCGACGATCTTCCGCCCGCCGGTGACCCAGATGAAGTCGACGAGCCGGTGCCGGAACAGATAATGGGTCACCTCGTGGGCGGCGTCGGGGATCACCTGCAGAGCGCCGGGGGGCATCCCGGCCGCCTCGGCGGCCTCACGCAGGATTGCCACCGTCCGTTCACAGGAACGCGCCGCCACCGGCGAGGGGCGGAAGACGATGGCATTGCGCGTCTTCGCCGCGACGATCGCCTTGTACAGCACCGTCGACGTGGGATTGGTGACCGGAGTGATCGCGAGCACGACGCCGATGGGCTCGGCCACCCGCACGACACCGCGTTCGTGGTCCTCCCCGATCACGCCCACCGACTTCTTGTCCTTGAGGTGGTCGTGGAGGAACTCCGTCGCGACATAGTTCTTGACGACCTTGTCCTCGAAGACCCCGAAACCGGTTTCCTCGATCGCCACCGCGGCGAGTTCGGCGGCGGCCCGCACCCCGGCCCGCGCCATGGCCGCGACGATCGCGTCGACCCGTTGCTGGTCGAGTGTGCGGAACTCGGTCGCTGCGGCCGCGGCCCTCTCGACCACGGCATCGACCTCGGCGGTGGTCTCGGGTGTCAGCGTCGACGCTCGGGAGTGGTCTGGCGTCTGCGATCCGGTGTCCACATGGGGGTTCGGCATTCGATATCACCTCGAACCGGTGTCGTCGCGCCCTCGGTCCATGCGCGGCCGTGTGGGCGCACGTTACTCGCGCTCGTGGCGCGAAGGACCCGTTTGCCACTCCGCGGCGCGAACTTTCGCTTCATGGCCGGCGACCGCCTCATCCGGGTCGGGATTCCACGAAATCGGCGATCACCTCCTTCACCCGGTCGCGCTGACCGAGGAGGAGATGTCCGCCGGAATCGAGGCCGAGCAGTCGTGCGCCGGGGATCCTCGACGCCGCGTCACGTGCCGCGTCGTAGGACGCCAGCGGATCATCAGCGGCGTGCACGATCAGAGTCGGCGCCTCGATCGCCTCGAGGTCGTAGGTGCCGATCTCTGGGTCGGCGACATAGGCGTCGAACACCGCGCCCCGCCGACGCCAGGCGACGGGGAAGATGCTCTCCGAGATCTCCTCGGCGACACGGCGCTCATCGGCCGAACGAGGGAACCCCGGCGGCACACCGAGGAGGCGGAGGAACGTCGGGTGGGCGAAGGCTTTCAGGGGCCACAGGGCGTGATCGGAATAGAACCACCGTGCCCACCGGGGTGGTATGCGTGCCGTGCGGCTCCCCGGAAAGTTCCCGGAGAGGATGATCAGGTGCCGAACCCGGCGGGGATGGCGCAGCGTGAACTGGACCGCTGCGCTCGTGCCCGCGGAGATCCCGATGACGTCGACCTCGTGGTGGCCGAGGTGATCGAGCAGTTCGGCGAAGACGTCGGACTGGGCGGCGACCGAGGGCTCGGCGGGCATCACCGATCCCAGATATCCGAAGCGGGACGGGACGATGATCCTTCGGTCTGGCAGCAGGTCGCGCACCGACAGCAGTCCACCGTCGCAGCCCTGGAAGATGCCGTGGCTCACCAGGACCGACTCACCCGCGCCGTGTGCCGCGTATTCGACAGCGCCACAGCGGGATTCCATCACATGGCGGGTGACCGCCCCGACCCGCTTCCGTGCTGCGACGAGGTGTCGGACATAGGCGATGCCGAGCACCCCGGCGACCGATGCCAGGGCGCCACCGGCGATCAGGCCTCCGGCCCACCCCCTGCTGGTTCGTCCGTCCGGGGGAGTCATCGGAAGCGGACCGTTGTCCCGGGCGCCAACTGGACCAGTTTCTCGCGACACTGCACATCGATCGGAGCGACGTCGCGTTTCTCAGACGTGACCTCGACGCCGCTGCCGCTGACCCGCAATTGCAGACGGTGCCGACGGTAGTAGACGCGGAAGGACAAGACGCCCAGGGATCGCGGCCACCGCGGGTTGAGGATCAGGCGGTCGTCGCGGAGCTCGAGGCCCGTGAAACAGCGCTGCAACAGGTCGATGCTCCCGGACATGGCCGCGAGGTGGATACCCTCCGACGTCGTACCGCCCTGGATGTCGGTGATATCGGAGTCGAGGACTCTCTCGAAGAACGACACCGCGTGTTCGCGATCGCCGCGGGCGAGCACCCACGCGTGGACGACCGAACTCAATGTCGACCCGTGCGAGGTCCGGGACATGTAGTAGTCGATGGTGTGCGGGATCATCTCGGGCGGCAGCCCATAGCCCAGGCGTTCCAGCAACTCTCGCAACTCTTCCGCAGAAAGAAGATAGAAGAGCATGAGAACGTCGGCCTGCTTGGACACCTTGTACCGGTTCACGTCGTCGTTCTCGGCCTCCAGGATGCGGTCCAGCCGCTGGATGTTCCCGTACTCGGCGCGGTAGGCGTCCCAATCCAGTTCGACCAGTTCGTCATATCCCTCGAACTGGCTGATCGTGCCGTCGTGGAAGGGGACGAACATCCGGCAGGTCAGTGTCCGCCACAGCTCGAGTTCTGGTTCGCGCAAGCCGATCTCGTCGAGCAGATTGACCCGATCACGCTGCGGGATGGTCGCCAGGGCATCAAGAGCGCGCCGGATGACCCACACCGCCATCACATTCGTGAACGCGTTGTTGTCGATCCCGTCGTAGGGTGCCTCGGGGTAGCCGGAGTGGAACTCGTCGGGCCCGATGACGCCCCGGATCGCGTACCGGTCGTGGCGCGGGTCGTAGGTCGTGATGTCGGCCCAGAACCGGGCGATCTCGACGAGCAGTTCCGCGCCGGACTCGATGAGGAAGTCGAGGTCGTGCGTCACCTGGAAGTACTGCCACACGTTGTAGGCCACAGCCAGGCCGATGTGGTGCTGGCGGGCGCTGGGGTCCGGGTTCCACCGTCCCGAGCGCGGGTTGAGGTGCAGCTTCTGGCTCTCCTCCCGGCCGTCGCTTCCGGACTGCCAGGGGTACATCGCACCCCGGTGGCCGGCTTCGCGGGCGGCGACCCGCGCTTCCCCGAGACGCCGGAACCGATAGCGGAGCAGTGCCTTGGCGAGTTTGGGGAGCCGGGGGGTGAGCACGGGCAGGACGAAGACCTCGTCCCAGAAGATGTGGCCGCGATAAGCCTCACCGTGCAGGCCCCGCGCCGGGATTCCGACGTCCATGTCGATGGTGTTCGGTGAGACCACCTGCAGAATGTGGAGCATGTGGAACCGGAGCGCCCGTTGCGCGTCGGGGTGCCCTTCGAGGTCGGTGCGGCACAGATCCCACATGCGCACGCACGCCCTGGCGTGATCGGTGAGCAGGTCGTGGAACCGTCCGAGCCGGGCAAGGGTGCGCGACGCGGCGACACCGGGTTCGGAGATCCCGTTGTCGCGTGAGGTGTACAGCGTCGCGACCTTCTCCACGATGACCTCTTCACCCGCGGCGATGTCGACACCGATCCGGTGCCCGATCCGACCCTGATCGGAGATCAGGTCGTAGTGGGCGGGCAGCTGTTCGTTCCCGCGCCACACCGTGGTCCGAGCGCCCACCGCGATGATGACGCGGGACTGGTTGGTCTGCACCCGCAACAGAACCGAATCTGTCGAATCCGCCGTCCCCTCCGGGACGGTGAGATGCCTGCTCGCCAGCTCCCGGTAACGCTCCACCCCGGAATTGGTGACGGTGCCGTCGATCATCGAGGAGACCTCGATCCTGCCCGACCAGTCCTCGGCCAGGATTCTGGTGTCCAGGGCGCCGACATGACGTTGGTCCATCGACACGAATCGGCGTTGCCGGACGGTGGTGGTGCGGCCGTGCGCATCGCGGTAGCGGAGGTCGCGGGTCAGCATCGCGCGCCGCAGGTCGAGCGTCTGACGGAACGACAACACCTCGACATCGTCGATGCTGAACCAGTCACCGCTGTCGATCCGGAAGGTCAGCGGCAACCAGTTCGGCAGGTTGACCAGGCTCTCGTTCTCCACCTCCCCGGCGGGCAGTCGGTCGGTGAGCCGGTTGTACACGCCGGCGGCGTAGGTGCCCGGGTAGTGCACCGGTCCGGCATCGCACTCCGGGGCCGCCCCACGCGTCGCGAAGTAGCCGTTGCCGACGGTGCACAGGGCTTCGCGGAGCTTCTCCGCGGGCGGATCGTAGGCGTCGTAGGTCAGTGACCAGTCCGACGGGGGCTCGCTCGCCTGCTCGACGTGATCGGCGATCTGGGCCAGCAGTGCCGGGATCGCCGCGGGTGACTCCACGGCGAACTGGGCGGCCGTGCGGCGGTCGCGGTTCTCCTCGGCGCGCACCACGATCCCGATCCCGTCGGTGGCGATCCGGTCGAAGGCGTCCTCGTCGGTGAGGTCGTCGCCGAAGTAGATCGTGATCCACCCCCGGTCGACGGCGCCCACCTGGTGGCGGACCCACTCCAGCGCCTGCCCCTTGTCCCAGTCGACGTCGGGTTTCAGTTCGAGGACCATGCGACCGGGGAGGGCTCGCAATCCCTGGCGCATACCGATCTCGCGCGCCGCCACGATGATGTCCTCGACATCGTCGGGGGAGGCGTTGCGGAAGTGGACGGCGACACTGAAATGTTTGGGCTCGACCAGGACTCCGTCGACAGCGGCAAACCGCTGCCGAAGTTCCTCGGATGCCGCCGCGATCGTCGGCGTGGACGTGCGGGCCACCTCGTTGACGAGGTGCTCGCCCCCCGGTCCGAGGAGTTCGAGGCCGTGACACCCGGCGTACCAGAGGCCGGGAAGCCCCACGCGCTCGCGGATGTCGTCGAGGTCGCGGCCGCTGATGACGGCGACCGGACACAACTTCGCCAACCGGGTCAGCGCCTCGGCGGCACCCTCGACGAGGACCGCAGCGGACGGATCGTCGACGATGTCCGACAGGGTCCCGTCGAAATCGAGGAAGACCACGGGGCGTCGAGATGCGGCGATGGCGTGCAGGTGCTCGAGGTAGGTCAGTGCGTCGGGCATCGTCGAGATCCGGGCGCCGCCGAGGCGTACCCGGATGTCGGCGGGATCACCGACCACGGCGTCGGCGCCGAGACGGCGGAGTTCCTCGGCCCGCGCCGGTGTCCCGATCGCCACGACCAGCGCGAATCCGCCCCGTCGAGCTGCGGCCACGCCTTCCGGGGTGTATTCGACGACAGCGCATCGCAGAGGTGACACGCCGAGGCGCCGGGCGATGTCGAGCAACCCGGCCGGGTCGGGGTGAGCGGTGCCCTCGAGCTGTTCGGGCGGGGTGTCGGTCATGTTCGCGGCGAACAGGCCGTCGAGTTCGGGGCCCAAGGTGCGCCCGACCGAGCGGGCCCCGCAGACGATTCCGAACCCGCGGAGACGCTGGACGAGACCGGCGGTCGACTCGATCGCCCGCGGGTGCGCCTCAGTGGTCGGGTGGCCGAAGCCGACGATCACGCCGTCGTGCAGACGCGCGTCGATCGTCACCGGTCGTGTCGGGGCCGCCGTGGTCGCCATCGTTCCAGCATGCCCCGGGCGCCGGGTGATCGGGCGAACTTCTGGTAAAGGTATCGCGGCGGCGGGCCTCATGTCCGCGTCGGCGATGGTCGCCGAGATGCCGGTAGCCTGAACACGGCTTGGGCGACGGCGGAGTAGGGGAGACATGACGGAGTCGTGGTGGAAGCGACTGCGGATCCGGGCGCGTCATCGCCGGTACGTGGTTCGCTCCAATCCCCGCTGGCATCGGATCTACCGCATCGCGGTCGCCGTCGTCGGCACCGTCGTCCTGCTGTGCGGGCTCGTCACCATCCCGTACCCGGGTCCCGGCTGGCTCATCGTCTTCCTCGGACTGGGAATCCTGGCGTCGGAGTTCGACTGGGCTCATCGCCTGCTGAAGTTCGCACGCGCGAAGTACGACGCCTGGATGGAATGGATCGGCCGGCAACACTGGTCGGTGCAGTCCGTCTTCTGGATCGGTACCTGCGCGATCGTCGTGGGCACCCTCTGGCTCCTCGGGGCCCTGCAGACGGCGGCCGGTTGGGTGAACCTCCACTACGAGTGGCTCGCGAGTCCCATTTTCTCCTGATCGCTCACCCGAGCCGCGCCGCAGAGGAGGGGTTCGGTCGGGCGGGATGACACGCGGATACCATCAGAGTCGCAAACGTCCCCCACGGACGCGCCCTTCGCGTGTCCGAACCTATTCGAGGAGCGTCCCCGTGCCCGACGACGTCCAGGTGACCAGCCCAGCCACGATCCGTGTGCCGGCTGGAACGACCGCGGGCACCGCACTTCGTGATCACGACCTCCCCAACAAGGGGCCGGATGCGATCGTCGTCGTCCGCGACGCGCACGGCGACCTTCGTGACCTGTCCTGGGCGCCGGCCGAGGACGCCGAGGTCGAACCCGTTGCGGCCGACACCGAGACCGGACGCAGCGTCATCCGGCACTCGTGTGCCCACGTGCTCGCGCAGGCGGTCCAGGATCTGTTCCCCGAGGCCAAGCTGGGTATCGGACCGCCCATCAAGGACGGCTTCTACTACGACTTCGATGTCGCCGAGCCGTTCACACCCGAGGACCTCAAGGCCCTCGAGAAGAAGATGAAGCAGATCATCAAGTCCGGCCAGCGCTTCTCGCGCCGCGTCTACGACTCGAAGGACGAGGCGCGCGTCGAGTTGGCGAACGAGCCGTTCAAGCTCGAGCTGATAGACGACAAGGGCGCCGCCGACGATGCCGAGGTCATGGAGGTCGGCGGCGGTGAGCTGTCCGTCTACGACAACCTCAATCCGCGCACCGGCGAACGGATCTGGTGCGATCTGTGCCGCGGTCCGCACGTGCCGACCACCAAATACATCGCGGCCTTCAAGCTGACCCGGTCGTCGGCCGCCTACTGGCGCGGTGACCAGGACAACGCCGACCTGCAGCGCGTGTACGGCACCGCATGGGAGTCGGCGGAGGCGCTCGACGCCCATCTCGAACTGCTCGCGGAAGCGGAGAAGCGCGACCACCGCAAGCTGGGTGCCGAACTCGACCTGTTCAGCTTCCCCGACGAACTCGGCTCGGGACTGCCGGTCTTCCACCCCAAGGGCGGCATCATCCGCAAGGAGATGGAGGACTACTCACGGGCGCGTCACGTCGCCGCGGGGTATGAGTTCGTCAACACCCCGCACATCACCAAGTCGCACCTCTACGAGGTCTCCGGTCACCTCGACTGGTACCGCGACGGGATGTTCCCGCCCATGCACGTCGACGCCGAGTACGACGAGAACGGCGAGCTGCGCAAGCCCGGCCAGGACTACTACCTGAAGCCGATGAACTGCCCGATGCACAACCTGATCTTCCGGGGTCGGGGACGTTCGTACCGGGAACTGCCGCTGCGCATGTTCGAGTTCGGGTCGGTGTACCGGTACGAGAAGTCCGGCGTGATCCACGGGCTGACCCGAGTGCGCGGTATGACGCAGGACGACGCGCACATCTACTGCACGCAAGACCAGATGCGCGACGAGCTGACGTCGATCCTCACCTTCGTCCTGGGGCTGCTCAAGGACTACGGTCTCGACGACTTCTACCTCGAACTGTCGACGAAGGACCCGAAGAAGTTCGTCGGCTCCGACGAGGTGTGGGAGGCGGCGACGAACACGCTCGCCGAGGTGGCACAGGCCTCCGGTCTGGATCTGGTGCCCGATCCGGGTGGTGCCGCGTTCTACGGCCCGAAGATCTCGGTGCAGGCCAAGGATGCGCTCGGTCGCACCTGGCAGATGTCGACGATCCAGCTCGACTTCAACCTGCCGGAGCTGTTCGGTCTCGAATACACCGCGTCGGACGGGACCAAGCAGCGGCCGGTGATGATCCACCGCGCGCTGTTCGGTTCCATCGAGCGGTTCTTCGGCGTGCTCACCGAGCACTACGCGGGCGCTTTTCCGGCGTGGCTGTCCCCGGTCCAGGTCATGGGCATCCCGGTCGCCGAGGCGTTCGCCGACCACCTGCAGGGCGTCGTCGACGCGCTGCGGGCCGCCGGTGTCCGTGCCGAGGTCGACCACTCCGACGACCGCATGCAGAAGAAGATCCGCAACCACACCACCGGCAAGGTTCCCTTCATGCTGCTCGCGGGCGAGCGCGACGTCGAAGCGCATGCGGTGAGCTTCCGGTTCCGCGACGGGTCCCAGATCAACGGTGTCCCGGTGGGTCCCGCGATCGCCGCGATCACCGACTGGGTGGCGAGCCGGCGCAACGAGTCGCCGACCGGGGAACTCCTGGAGGCGAAGCTCGGCCCGGTGGGGGCGGTCGATGGCTGAGGCATCCGGCGAGATCCGCGACGAGGGCGTCGGTGTCGGTGATCGTCTGGAGCGGCTGTGGAGTCCGCACCGGATGACCTACATCGCCGACCCGCAGCCGGCGGCGAAGACCGGTCACCCCTTCCTCGACATCCCGACGATGTCCGACGAGGACGGTCTGATCGTCGCGCGCGGCGAAGCCGTGTACGCGGTGCTCAACCTCTACCCGTACAACCCCGGTCACACGATGGTGGTCCCGTACCGCCAGGTCGCCGACCTCGAGGACCTGACACCCGCCGAGTCGGCCGAGCTGATGGCGTTCACGCAGCGGATGATCCGCACGATCAAGGCGGTCTCGAACCCGAACGCCTTCAACGTGGGACTCAACCTGGGTTATGCCGCGGGGGGCTCGCTGTCCGAGCACTTGCATCAGCACATCGTGCCTCGCTGGATGGGCGACGCGAACTTCATCACCATCGTCGGCGAGACGAAGGTGATGCCGCAGTTGCTGCGCGACACCCGGTTGCTGCTCGCCGAGGCGTGGCAGCGCTTCGATGACTGAGGGGGAGGGAGCTCGCGGATGCTGAGCATTCTGGGTCGGGCGTCGGTCTCCAAGGTGACGCTGCCGATGGGGCGGGCGCTGCTGCGGACCGGTCTGACCCCGGACATCATGACCGTCATCGGAACGGTCGCGACCGTGGCCGCCGCCCTCACGCTGTTCCCCATGGGGTACCTCTTCCTGGGCACCCTGGTGATCTGGCTGTTCGTCATGTTCGACATGCTCGACGGCGCGATGGCGCGTGCCCGTGGTGGCGGGACACGGTTCGGCGCCGTCCTCGACGCCACGTGTGACCGCATCGCCGACGGCGCGATCTTCGCCGGACTCGTGTGGTGGTGCACCGTCACCGAACCGCACCACCTGCTCCTGGTCGCGACCCTGATCTGCCTGGTCACCTCTCAGGTCATCTCGTACGCGAAGGCCCGGGCCGAGGCCAGCGGGCTCTACGGCGACGGAGGGCTCATCGAGCGTCCCGACCGGCTCATCATCGTGCTCGTCGGTACCGGCCTCACCGGCCTGGGTCTGCCCTGGGCGGTCCACGTGGCGATGTGGCTGCTCGCCGTCGGCAGCGTGATCACCGTCGGCCAGCGCATGTGGTCGATCTCGAACTCGCCCGGTGCCCGCGACCTGATCCCGCTGAAGCCAGACCCCGACGACGACACCGGGAACGACGACACCGGGAACGACGACACCGGGAACGACGCGAACGGATCGACTCCCCCCGACGGAGCGCGATGACCGACGTCGCCGCTCTCGCCGCCGACCTCGGATACCGGGCCGGCTGGGCCGCGGTGCGGAGGGCGCCGGAACGCGCCGCACGCGCCGTCTTCGACCGTGCCGGAGAGTTCGCCGGTCGCCGCAACGGCGGCCCGGAACAGCTGCGCCGCAACCTGGCCCGCGTGATCGGCACCGAGCCGGCGAACGTCCCCGACGACCTCGTCGCCGACGCCGTGCGGTCCTACGCCCGGTACTGGTGCGAGGCCTTCCGCCTGCCCACCCAGGACCGGGCCACGGCGGCGTCGACTGCCACGCTGCCGGACCCCGACCACGCCCGCCTCGACGCCGCGGTCGCCCGCGGCAAGGGCGTCGTGCTGGCGTTGCCGCACACCGGCAACTGGGACATGGCCGGGGTGTGGCTCGTCCATCACTACGGCAAGTTCGCGACGGTCGCCGAGCGGCTGAAGCCGGAGTCGCTGTTCACCCAGTTCGTCGAGTACCGCGAGTCGCTGGGCTTCGAGATCTTCCCGCTCAGCGGCGGTGAGCAGCCGCCGTTCGGCGCACTCGCCGAACGGCTGCGCGCCGGCGGCATCGTGTGTCTGCTGGGGGAGCGGGACATCGCCCGTCAGGGCGTCCCGGTCACCTTCTTCGGTGAACGCACTCGGATGCCGGCCGGGTCGGCGCGCCTGGCCATCGAGACCGGGGCAGCGCTGATCCCCGTCCATCACTGGTTCGAGGAGGCGCCGTACTCCGCGATGTCCTGTGGTGAGGAGATCGACGTCTCCGGCGGTGTCGAGGCGGCAACCCAGGCGCTCGCCGACGCATTCGCGGTGAACATCGCCGCGCATCCCGCCGACTGGCACATGCTGCAGCCGCTCTGGGAAGCCGACTGGACCGACAAGCAGAAGGCGCGGCTGGCCGACACCGGGGGAGCGACATGAGAATCGGGATGATCTGCCCCTACTCCTTCGACGTTCCCGGAGGTGTGCAGGCGCACGTCACCGAACTCGCCCACGTCTTCATCGACCGCGGCCACGAGGTCAGCGTCCTCGCCCCGGCATCGCGTCGTACCGAACTGCCCGAGTACGTCGTGCGTGCGGGCCCGTCGCTGGCGATCCCGTACAACGGGTCGGTGTCGCGGGTGAACTTCAGTCCGAAAGGCTATCTACGACTGCGTCGTTGGATCGCGGAGAACGGCTTCGACGTCCTCCACGTCCACGAGCCCAATTCGCCGTCGATCTCCATGCTCTCGCTGATGGTCGCCTCCGGCCCGATCGTCACGACCTTCCACACCGCGACATCGAAGTCGCTGTGGCTCAGTGCTTTCCAGGGAATCCTACGTCCGTACCACGAACGCATCGCCGGTAAGATCGCCGTCTCCGAACTCGCCCGGCGCTGGCAGATGGAGTCGCTGGGGTCGGATGCCGTGGAGATCCCCAACGGCATCGATGTCGGCAGCTTCGCCAACGCCAGACCGCTCGACGGCTATCCGCATGCGGGCGGCACGATCCTGTTCCTCGGTCGCTTCGACGAACCGCGCAAGGGCATCGACATCCTGATGCGCGCGTTGCCGGCGGTCGTCGCCCGGTTCCCCGACGTGCGCGTCCTCGTCGTCGGTGGCGGCAACCAGGCCGCATTGCGCCGGCGGGCCGGGACCCTCGCCGGCCACCTCGTGTTCCTCGGTCAGGTCGACGACGCCACCAAGGCGCGCGCGCTCGCATCGGCCGACGTCTACTGCGCACCCAACCTCGGCGGCGAGAGCTTCGGCATCGTCCTCGTCGAGGCGATGGCCGCCGGTGCCGCAGTGATCGCCAGCTCGCTGAACGCCTTCCGGCGCGTCCTCGACGACGGCCGGGCGGGCAAGCTCGTCGACACCGGGTCGCCGGATGAGCTGGCCGCGGGGATCATCTCGCTGCTCTCCGACGACGAGGCGCGTGAGCAACTGGTGGCCGCGGGTCGCGTCCGGGCGGACAAATACGACTGGTCGCGGGTGGCCGACCAGATCCTGCGCGTCTACGACACCGTGACGGTCGGTGCCGGACCGGTGGTGGTGTCGGACTGATGGCCACCTGGATCGTCATCGGGATCGTCCTGGTCCTGCTGGTCGTCGGCTGGGCTTATCACACCGCCAACCGGCTCGACCGCCTCAACGTACGGGTCGACCTCGCCCGGCAGTCCCTCTATGCGAGTCTCGACCGTCGCGCCGTCGTCGTCCGCGCCATCGCCGCCGAACTGGCTGCCGCCGAGGCGGGCGGCCCGTCCGCATCGGCCCGAGAGCTGGCCGCACTGGCCGACCGTGCCGAACGATCCGCTCCCGAGGCGCGTGAGGACGCGGAGAACGCGGTGTCGGCGGCACTGGCCCGCACCGACGGCCGCGGACGGTCTCCGGCCCTGGTCATCGAGCTCGCCGACGCCGAAACGCGGGTGATGATGGCCCGCCGTTTCTACAACGATGCGGTGCGCGACACCCGGGCGCTCGCCGAGCGGCGACTGGTCCGGTGGCTGCGTCTCGGTGGCCGCGCGTCGCCGCCGACGTACTTCGAGATCAACGAACGCGTCACGCCGGGTCAGGGCGAGTGATCCTGGTACCAGCGCGTTCGCCCGCCTGACCTAGACTGGTTCCACGCTGCCGCGGGGTCCGCTGGAGCGGATCGGCTGCGGCACGCCGAGACAGCGACATGAGGAGAAATCAGTGAGTCACAACGGCGCGACCGTTCCCGAGGTCGGTCAGGGCACCGCCCGGGTCAAGCGGGGGATGGCCGAGATGCTCAAGGGCGGCGTGATCATGGATGTGGTCACCCCCGAGCAGGCGAAGATCGCCGAGGACGCCGGCGCGGTGGCCGTGATGGCTCTCGAGCGGGTGCCCGCCGACATCCGCGCCCAGGGTGGGGTCTCGCGGATGAGCGACCCGGACATGATCGACGGGATCATCTCCGCGGTGTCGATCCCGGTGATGGCCAAGGCGCGCATCGGGCATTTCGTCGAGGCGCAGATCCTGCAGAGTCTGGGCGTGGACTACGTCGACGAGTCCGAGGTGCTTACCCCGGCCGACTACTCCAACCACATCGACAAGTGGGCGTTCACCGTGCCGTTCGTGTGCGGTGCGACCAACCTGGGTGAGGCGCTGCGTCGTATCACCGAGGGTGCGGCGATGATCCGTTCCAAGGGTGAGGCCGGTACCGGTGACGTGTCCAACGCCACCACGCACATGCGCAAGATCCGCGACGAGATCCGCCGCCTGACGTCGCTGCCGAAGGACGAGTTGTACGTGGCGGCAAAGGAACTGCAGGCTCCCTACGACCTGGTGGTCGAGGTCGCCGAGGCCGGCAAGCTGCCGGTGACGCTGTTCACCGCCGGCGGTATCGCCACCCCGGCGGATGCGGCGATGATGATGCAGCTCGGCGCCGAGGGCGTGTTCGTCGGTTCGGGGATCTTCAAGTCCGGCAACCCGGCTCAGCGTGCGGCCGCGATCGTGCAGGCCACCACCTTCCACGACGACCCCGACGTGCTGGCCAAGGTCTCGCGCGGTCTGGGCGAGGCCATGGTCGGCATCAACGTCGACGACATCCCGCAGCCGCACCGCCTGGCCGAGCGCGGCTGGTGACCCCGACCGCCGGAACACCCCTGTTCAACACGCCGGAGACCGAACAGTCGACATGCGTAGCGAGCCGGGGGTGTTCCGGCGGTAGGATCTGCTGATCATGGATGCGGCGACCATCGTTCGGGACACCTCGGTCTCGGGCACACACATCGTGGGTGACTTGCGGCTCGAGTGGTCGGCGGTGTGCAACGTCGGACGGGTCCGCGAGACCAACGAGGACGCCGCACTCGCCCTTCCGGGCATGTACCTCATCGCCGACGGCATGGGCGGTCACGACAGCGGCGAACTCGCCAGCGAGGCTGCGCTCCTCACCCTCGCCGAGGCGACGAGCGCCGGCGAACTGAACGCCACCAGGCTCCAGCTCGACGATCTGCTGGTCGCCGCGCAGCGCCGCATCGGCGAGATCGACACCGAGACCGACCGCCGCGCGGGTACCACCGCCACCGGCGCCGTGCTCGTCACCCACGAACAGAGTCCGCACTGGCTGGTC
This sequence comes from Gordonia sp. YY1, assembly GCF_009872315.1. NCBI lineage: Bacteria > Bacillati > Actinomycetota > Actinomycetes > Mycobacteriales > Gordoniaceae > Gordonia > Gordonia sp. YY1. The sequence goes on from NZ_WXYI01000011.1 coordinate 41,251, forward strand.
CTGAACATCGGCGACTCGCGCACCTACCGGTACCAGAACGGGTCGCTGCAGCAGCTGACGACCGACCACTCGCAGGTCCAGGAATTCATCGACGCGGGCTTCCTGACGCCGGAGGAGGCGCGAACCGACCCGCGCCGCAACGTCATCACCCGCGCACTCGGTGCGGGGATGGTCGACCCTGTCCCGGACTTCTTCAACACGCCGGCCTTCCCGGGCGACGTCCTGCTCCTGTGTACCGACGGGCTCACCGGTGAACTGCCCGACGAGGAGATCGGCGACATCCTCGCCAACGCGTCGACCTCTGACGAAGCCGCCGAACGTCTCGTCGACGCGGCGCTCGCGCTCGGCGCCCACGACAACGTCACCGTCATCGTGGTGACCGTGCACGAGTCGGTCCCGACCCTGACGATGCCCGCTCTCGACGGGGAGACCACCGGCGAGGCGACGGTCGCCGGCCCCGAGTGACCGCGGCGATCTGATGAATACAGGTCACGACCCCTCGGTGCACGACCACCCCGGGACTCCGAGTGCCTCCGAGGGCGCCGACACCGGGATGGACGCCGGCGCAACCTATGTCGAGTACTGCGGCGAACGGATCGCACTCGATGCCGAGCGGCGCTTCTTCATCGGGCGCGAGGCCGATCTGTCCATCGATGACAACCCGTATCTCCACCGCCGATTCCTGGTGGTGCACAACGAGAACGGGCTGTGGTGGCTGACCAATCTGGGCACCCACCTGTCGGCGAGCGTCTCCGCGGGCGACGTCGGCTTCTCGGCCACGCTCGGCCCGGGCGCGCGGATGCCGCTCGTGTTCGGCGAGACGACCATCGTGTTCACCGCCGGACCCACCACCTACGAGCTGAGCGTGTTCGCCCGTGCGCCGCAGGTGAAGTCGGTGACGCGCCCGGAGTTCAGCGGCGGCCACACCACCCAGGGCGTTCCGACCCTGACCGAGAGCCAGAAGCTGCTGATCGTCGTGCTGGCAGAGGAGATACTGCGCCGCGAGGGGACCGGCGCCTCGGCGATCCCGTCCTCGGCACAGGCGGCGCGGCGCCTGGGCTGGCCGCTGACCAAGTTCAACCGCAAGCTCGACAACGTCTGCGACAAGCTCGACCAGCTCGGCGTCAGCGGAATGCGCGGCGGTGGTGGCAAACTCGCCAGCAACCGCCGGACCAAGCTCGTCGAGTACGCGGTGTCCTCGCGCATCGTGACCCGCGAAGACCTCCCGCTCATCGACGCCGAGGCGGCGAGGAACGCCGCCGGCTGATGCCGACCGTCTGACCTGCGGTCATGGCATGGGTAGTTCTCCCCATGCGGTGGGGAGTTCTCCCCATCGACCAGGACGCGAAACGCTCATAATCTTCAACTCATCGCCGGAACGACCCGGCACCGACCATCCGGTTCGATTGAGTGAAGAGGAAGCACACATGACTGCGATCGCCCACCCGGCCCCCCAGCACCTGCGCCAGATCAACGCTCGACGCGACGCCGAGGCGCAGGCCCGCCGGCAGGAGGCTCTGGCCCGTCTCGCAGCCCGCCGGATGCCGCTTCCCGGACAGGTCTCCCGCCAGAGTCAGCCCGGACTCGGCCACCGCGCGGGTCACCCCCACCTGCACCGCGTCGCCTCGCCGATGCCGGTCGCGGAGAGCGCGGTGAAGGTGGAGACCTCCACCGGTCGCGCCAAGCCGAACCTCACCTCCCGCGAGGTCGAGGTGCTCCGGACCTGGATGCTCGTCGACTCCAAGCCCGCCGTCGCCCAGGAGCTCTACATCTCGCTGGGCACGGTCAACACCCATCTGACCCGGATTCGCGCCAAGTACGCCGAGATCGGTCGTCCCGCACCCACCAAGGCGTCGCTCGTCGCCCGCGCCATCCAGGACGGGATCATGACGCTCGACGAGCTCTGACGCCGACGTCCGGACCGGGGAACTCTGTGGTCCGGCCTCCGGCCGGGTCGCCCGGTGCGGAATACTGGTCTGCGTGGCAGCCATCGAGGACATACTCCAGGTCGAGCGGATCGAGACCGACATCTACCGGGGTGGTGCGTTCCCGAGTCACCTCCAGCGCACCTTCGGCGGACAGGTTGCCGGACAGGCGCTGATGTCCGCGACGCGCACGGTCGACGCCGACCACCACGTCCATTCGCTGCACGGATACTTCCTGCGGCCCGGTGACCCGGACATTCCCGCCGTGTTCCTCGTCGACCGCGTCCGCGACGGTCGTTCCTTCGTCACCCGGCGGGTCACCGGAATCCAGCGCGGCGAGGCGATTTTCACGATGTCGGCCTCCTTCCACGTCCGCACCGACCAGGGCTATGAACACCAGGACCGCATGCCACCGGTCCCGGACCCCGAAGAACTCAACGACCGCCTCGACGAGCTCGCGGAGGAAGAGCGAGCGGTGTTCAAGGAGTGGCGCAACTTCGACCTCCGCATCGTGCCGCCCGAGAAAATGGTGACCTCGCCCTATTTCGCTGCGCAGCAACGGGTCTGGTTCCGTTATCGGCATCCGCTGCCCGCCGACACGGTGTTCCACGTGGGGACGCTCGCCTACATGAGTGACATGACGCTCCTCGGGTCGTCGCGGGTGCCCCACCCCGAGGTCAACCCTCAGGTCGCCTCCCTGGACCACGCGATGTGGTTCATGCGCCCGTTCCGCGCCGACGACTGGTTGCTCTACGACCAGACCTCGCCGTCTGCCGACGGCGGCCGCGCCCTGACGCAGGGCCGCATCTTCGACCGGCAGGGACGCATGGTCGCGGCCGTCACGCAGGAGGGACTCGCGCGCACCGGTCGCGAGATGCCCGAAGATCAGCACGCCCGGACCGATCGGTGAGCGCCGGATCGCGACCGCGGATCGGGGTTCTCGCGCTACAGGGTGACGTGCGCGAGCACGTCCACGCCCTGCAGGCCAGCGGTGCCGACGCCCTGCCCATCCGCAGGCGGGCCGAACTCGACGAGATCGACGGCATCGTCATCCCGGGCGGGGAGTCGACGACGATGAGCAAGCTGCTCGGCATCTTCGATCTCTTCGATCCACTCGTCGAGCGCCTCTCCGACGGACTGCCGGCCTACGGTTCTTGCGCGGGCATGATCATGCTCGCCTCCACCATCCTCGACACCCGTCCCGACGCGCGGCACCTCGACGCCCTCGACATCACGGTGCGCCGCAACGCCTTCGGTCGTCAGGTGGAGAGTTTCGAGACCGATCTCGACTTCGCCGGCATCACCGATCGCGTCGGCGCCCCGGCGATGCGCGCGGTCTTCATCCGGGCGCCGTGGGTCGAGTCGATCTCGCCCGACGTCGAGGTTCTCGCCCGGGTCCCACGGGGTCCGGCCGAGGGGAGGATCGTCGCCGTACGCCAGGGGAAGGTGCTCGCGACGTCGTTCCATCCGGAAGTGACCGGCGACCGTCGTGTACATGAATACTTCGTGGAGATGGTGCGTCGGTAAGATCGTGCCGAACCAGCGATAGTGCAAGCGCCTGCGGCAGGAGTCGGCAGGTAGAGGAACGCCGGATGTGGGGCTCGTGGGCCCGGCAGCGTGCCGCGGGCACCCCCCCGCCGCGCACCGGCACCGGGAAAGGACGGACATGAGCGGCCATTCCAAATGGGCCACCACCAAGCACAAGAAGGCGGTCATCGATGCCAAGCGCGGCAAGATGTTCGCCAAGCTCATCAAGAACATCGAGGTGGCGGCACGTACCGGCGGTGGTGACCCGGCCGGCAACCCGACTCTCTTCGACGCCATCCAGAAGGCGAAGAAGTCCTCGGTGCCCAACGACAACATCGAACGCGCCCGTAAGCGCGGCGGTGGTGAAGAGGCGGGCGGCGCCGACTGGCAGACCATCATGTACGAGGGCTACGGCCCCAACGGCGTGGCGATCCTGATCGAGTGCCTCACCGACAACCGCAACCGCGCCGCCGGTGAGGTCCGCACCGCGATGACCCGCAACGGCGGCAACATGGCCGACCCGGGCTCGGTGTCGTACCTGTTCACCCGTAAGGGCGTCGTCACGCTCGAGAAGAACGGCCAGTCCGAGGACGACGTCCTGATGGCCGTGCTCGACGCCGGTGCCGAAGAGGTCACCGATCTCGGGGACACCTTCGAGATCGTCAGCGAGCCGACCGACCTGGTCGCGGTGCGCAGCGCCCTGCAGGACGCGGGTATCGACTACGACTCGGCCGAGGCCAGCTTCCGCGCATCGGTGGAGGTCGCCGTCGATGCCGACGGCGCGCGCAAGGTCTTCAAGCTGATCGACGCACTCGAGGACTCCGACGACGTGCAGAACGTCTACAGCAACGTCGACATCAGCGACGAGGTCCTCGCCGAGCTCGAGAACGACTGATCGCCCACCGCCTTCACGAGGGCGTGTTGATCATCGGAGTTGTCCCCGCGCCCCGATAGGATCTCGAACAACTGTTCGTAACACTGTTCGGATTCCTGGGAGGGTACGAGTGCGCGTCATGGGCGTCGATCCGGGTCTCACCCGGTGCGGTATCGCACTGGTGGAGTCGGGTCGTGGGAGGTCGGTGACCGCACTCGACGTGGACGTGGTGCGCACGCCGAGCGACATGGAACTGGCCGAGCGTCTGCTGGCCGTCTACACCTCGGCGTGTCACTGGCTCGATGTCCATCAGCCCGATGTGGTCGCCATCGAACGGGTCTTCGCGCAGAACCAGGTGTCGACCGCGATGGGTACCGCGCAGGCCGGCGGCGTGATCGCGCTCGCGGCGAGCCAGCGTGGCGTACCCGTACGCTTCCACACGCCGTCGGAGGTCAAGGCCGCCGTCACCGGCAGCGGTCGCGCGGACAAGGCGCAGGTCACCGCGATGGTCACCCGGATTCTCGGCATGCAGACCAAGCCGAAACCCGCCGACGCCGCGGACGCACTCGCGCTCGCGATCTGTCACTGCTGGCGCGGGCCCATGATGGAGCGGATGGCCGCCGCGCAGAAACAGGCCGACGCGGCCGCCGCGAAGCACCGTCAGCGGCTCGCCCAGGCACGAGAGGGGAGTCGCGCATGATCGCGTCAGTCCGCGGTCCGGTTCTCGAGATCGCCCTCGACCATGCCGTGATCGACTGTGCCGGAGTCGGTTACCGGGTGCTCGCGACCCCGGTGACGTTGTCGCGGCTGCGGCGCGGCGACGAGGCGACGCTTCTCACCTCGATGATCGTCCGCGAGGACTCGATGACGCTGTACGGGTTCACCGAACCCGACGCCCGCGCGCTGTTCGCGCTGCTGCAGACGGTGACCGGGGTCGGTCCGCGGCTGGCGATGGCGACTCTCGCAGTCCTCGAGCCGGAGGCGTTACGTCGCGCACTCGCCGACTCCGACACCAAGGCGCTGACGTCGGTGCCCGGCATCGGCAAGCGCGTCGCCGAACGACTCTGCGTCGAACTCCGGGACAAGGTCGACCGGCCGGCGGGCGACACGTCGGCCGGCACCGTCGTCGCCGGCGGAATCCGCGAACAGGTCGCCGAGGCGCTCGTCGGCCTCGGCTTCACCGCCGGCCCGGCCGAGAAGGCGGTCACCGCGGTGCTCGCCGAGAATCCCGACGCCGACGCCTCCACCGCGCTCCGCCGCTCGTTGGCGCTGCTGGGCAAGGCCTCGTGATGACGGGCGACCCCGACGACCTCGAGGAACGCGAGGTCAACGCGACACCGGTCCGTTCCGACGGTGACCTCGACGCAGGCCTGCGTCCCCGGTCGCTGGCCGACTTCATCGGTCAACCGCGCGTCTGCGAACAGCTCGAGCTCGTCCTGCACGGGGCGAAGGGACGCGGCGGGACCCCCGACCACATCCTGCTGTCCGGCCCACCGGGACTCGGCAAGACCTCGCTCGCCATGATCATCGCCTCGGAGATGGGCGCCGCGATCCGCGTGACGTCGGGACCGGCGCTCGAACGCGCCGGTGACCTCGCCGCGATGCTGTCGAATCTCGTCGAGGGTGACGTCCTGTTCATCGACGAGATCCACCGCATCGCCCGGCCGGCCGAGGAGATGCTGTACCTCGCGATGGAGGACTTCCGCGTCGACGTGGTGGTCGGCAAGGGGCCGGGCGCCACGTCGATTCCGCTGGACGTCGCCCCGTTCACCCTGGTCGGCGCCACCACCCGCTCGGGCTCGCTGACCGGCCCGCTGCGCGACCGCTTCGGGTTCACCGCGCACATGGAGTTCTACGACCCGGCCGAACTCGTCCAGGTCCTGAACCGTTCCGCGGGAATCCTCGGCATGGGACTGCGTCCCGACGCCTCGGAGGAGATCGCGCGCCGCTCGCGCGGCACGCCCCGCATCGCCAACCGTCTGCTTCGCCGTGTCCGTGACTACGCCGAGGTCCGCGGTGACGGCTCGATCACCGTCGACGTCGCCCGGGCCGCGCTCGCGGTCTACGACGTGGACGAGCTGGGCTTCGACCGCCTCGACCGGGCCGTCCTCGACGCTCTGATCCGGGCGTTCGGCGGGGGACCGGTCGGGGTGTCGACGCTCGCCGTGGCGGTGGGCGAGGAGCCCGCGACCGTGGAAGAGGTCTGCGAGCCCTTCCTCGTCCGCGCGGGGATGATCGCCCGCACGCCGCGTGGCCGGGTCGCCACCGCAGCGGCGTGGCATCACCTCGGTCTGACGCCGCCCGCCGGCGCGATGAACGCGTCCTTCGGCGCCCGGCCCCGCGACATCGGAACGGACCCCCTGTTCGACGAGCTGTGACCCCCACCCGCGCTGCGTGATGCCGCGCATGTGACGCGGGGCACCACCTGCGGGGATGATCTTGCCGGCGGACGTGGCACACTGTGTGGAGCACAGCGTGGCCGTTGCCGCCTCACGCCCGTCGGCGCGGGGCGGTGGTCCACGCGGTACACCCCGAAAACACAAAGGACTGACTCTCACCCATGGACGCTCTGCTCTTCCCCCTCTTGCTGGCCCTTCTCGCCGGCTTCATGTTCTTGTCGATGCGGAAGCAGAAGAAGCGCATGGCCGAGATGCAGGACATGCAGAACTCGGTGTCCACGGGTGCGCGTATCCAGCTGACCTCCGGCCTGTACGGCACCGTCATCGACGCAACGTCGTCGGATTTCGTCGATGTGGAGATCGCCACCGGCGTGATGACCCGCTGGAACCGCCTCGCGATCATGCGCGTCATCCCCACCGACGAGGCCGCCGCCACCTACGCGGGCCACACTGCACCCGAGGTCGAGTACGACGACTACGCCGACCACTCGGACTCGGTGAGCCTGGACAAGCCGTCGTCCGACGACGCGCGCGACACCGACAAGTAATCCCCGCGCAGCGCCGCGCCGTCCAACGGCATGGCGCCTCCTGCCCACCTCCCGCGCAACGCCTGTCCTGCTGAGGTCTGCGTGCCGCGCTGTGATCTCGGCGCGCGCACGCAGACCTTCGGAGCCGGTGGGTGATGCGGTCCCAGCACCCTCGGCCGGTTGACGTTCCCAAAGGAGACCTGAACAGCTGTGACTACTCCTCGTTCGACTGCAAAGGCGGACAAGCCCGCCGGCAAGCGGTCGCGACCGAGTCGAGAGATCCCGCCGTGGCGTCCGCTCGTGGCCTTCCTCGCGCTCCTCGCCGTCGTGTACGGGCTGATCTACTTCACCGGTCCCCAGACGCTCGAACCCAAGCTGGGCATCGACCTCCAGGGCGGAACCCGGGTGACGCTCACCGCGCGCACCGAGGACGGCAAGGAGCCGACGCGGCAACAGCTCGACCAGGCCAAGCAGATCATCGAGCAGCGTGTGAACGGGCTCGGTGTGTCCGGCTCCGAGGTCGTCGTCACCGGCAACAACCTCGTGATCACGGTGCCCGGCGAGGACGGCGCGCAGGCCAAGTCGCTGAGTCAGACCGCGCGGCTGTACGTGCGGCCGGTGGTCGGCGCCACCGCGGCGACCCCGCAGCCGCCGAAGCCGGAGGACCAGACCGCGAAACAGGCCGACGCGATGCCCACCGAGGTGGCCGCGGCGGCGATCGCCGAACAGCGCAAGCTCCGCCAGGCCCCCGGCGACGCCAAGCAGGAACAGCTGGTGCCGCTGCAGGAGCAGATGGCGAAAATGGACTGCTCGCCGACCGCCAACGACCCCCTCCGGGGCAACGACCTGCCCGACCAGTACCTGGTGGCCTGTTCCACCGACGGCAAGGAGGTCTACCTCCTCGGCCCGCAGATCATCGACGGTCGCGACATCAAGGACGCGTCCGCCGGCACCGATCCGCAGACCGGTGAGTGGGTCGTCACCCTCGAGTTCAAGGGCAAGGCGGCGGACTTCTGGCCCAAGTACACCGCGCAGGAGGCCCCCAACCGCACGCAGACCGCGTTCACCCTCGACTCGGCGGTCGTCTCGGCGCCGGCGATCAACGAGCCGATCCCCGGTGGCCAGACCCGCATCAGCGGCAGCAGCGCCGACCCGTTCACCGAGAAGTCGTCGAACGAGCTCGCGAACGTGCTGAAGTACGGCTCGCTGCCCCTGTCGTTCAATGCCTCCGATGCCGAAACCGTCTCGGCGACACTGGGTCTCTCGTCGCTGAAGGCAGGTCTGCTCGCCGGCGCGATCGGTCTCGTCGCGGTGTTGATCTACGCGCTGGCCTACTACCGGATGCTCGGCCTCCTGACGACGCTGTCACTGGTGCTCGCCGGTGCGATGGTCTACGGCATCATCGTGCTGCTCGGACGCTGGATCGGGTTCACGCTCGACCTCGCCGGCATCGCCGGTCTGATCATCGGTATCGGTATGACCGCGGACTCGTTCGTCGTCTACTTCGAACGCATCAAGGACGAGATGCGCGAGGGCCGGAGTTTCCGTTCGGCCGTGCCACGCGGTTGGGCCAGCGCCCGCCGCACCATCTGGTCGGGTAACGCGGTCAGCTTCATCGCCGCCGCGGTGATCTACATCCTCGCGATCGGCGAGGTGCGCGGCTTCGCGTTCACGCTGGGCCTCACCACGATTCTCGACGTCATGGTCGTCTTCCTGGTGACCCACCCACTGGTGGTCTACGCCAGCCGGTCGGCGTTCCTGTCCAAGCCGAGCGTCAACGGCCTCGGCGCGGTCACCGAGGTGGCCCGCGAGCGAAAGGTCGCAGCCCGCCGCCAGGCCGAGGCCACCGGCACCGAAGCGGCCCGCGTCGACGCGTCCACCAGCGAGAAGGGGACTGTGCGATGACCCGTCCGGACAACCCGAACAAGGACGCGCGGGAGACCACCGGCACCACGGTCGCCGAACCGCCGGCGCCGTCCACCGGGACCGACGCCGACTTCGTCTCCGACACCCGGCGAGGGTTCTTCGCCCGGCTCTACACCGGCACCGGCGCCTTCGAGATCGTGGGCAAGCGGAAGACCTGGTACATCGTCACCGCCGTGATCATGCTGATCTGCCTGGCGTCCATCGCCATCCGCGGGTTCACCTTCGGCATCGACTTCGAGGGCGGCACCCAGATGTCGGTCCCCGTCGTCTCGTCGGAGGTCACCGCGGACTCGGTCGAGAAGGTCGTCGCCGAGGCCCTCGGCGAAGAGCCCGAATCGGTCCAGACCGCGGGCGCCGGCGACAGCGCCACCGTGCAGGTGCGCACCGAGACCCTCGACATCGCCCAGGCCGAGGCGGTCACGCGCGCGCTCGCCACGGAGTTCGGTCCCGAGCTGGCACCCAACGAGGTCAGCATCTCCGACGTCAGTTCCACCTGGGGCCGTGAGATCACCGAGAAGATGGTTCTCGCGCTCGCGGTGTTCCTGGTCATCGTGTTCGCCTACATCGCCGTCCGGTTCGACCGGGAGATGTCGATCGCGGCCATGGCATCGCTGTTCTTCGACATCGTGTGCACCGCGGGTGTCTACTCGCTGGTCGGCTGGGAGGTGACGCCGGCGACGGTGATCGGCCTGCTGACCATCCTCGGCTTCTCGCTGTACGACACGGTCGTCGTGTTCGACAAGGTCGCCGAGAACACCCGCTCGGTCCTGCAGACGACGCGTCGTACCTACGGCGAGCAGGCGAACCTCGCCATCAACCAGACCCTGATGCGATCGATCAACACGACGATCATCTCGGTGCTGCCGATCATCGCCCTGATGGTCGTGGCGGTGTGGCTGCTCGGGGTCGGCACGCTGAAGGACCTCGGCCTGATCCAGCTCGTCGGCGTCGTGGTCGGCGCCTACTCGTCGATCTTCCTCGCCGCGCCGCTGCTGGTGACGTTGAAGGAACGCCGTCCGGACGTCGCCCGGCACACCACGAAGGTGATGAACCGTCGTGCCGGGATCACGTCCGGCGCCGGCTCGACCGACACCGAGCGGCCGGTGCGTCGTCGCCGCGGCGCGGCCGACACGGACGACACCGACCGGGCGGTACCGACCGGCAAACGCCGTCGCAACCGCTAGTCTCACCGACGTGATCGTCAGGCACCGGGAGTTCATCAGGGTCCTGAGCCTGCTCGTCGGGGTCGTCACGGGCGCGGGCGTCCTGACGGCGTGCGGGGACGACGGGCCACCGACCCTCGACTACGTGGTCGACGCCCACGTGACCAGCTACAACGCGAACACCGTGGACGGCAACGCCGACGGCGTGATCATGGCGACCAGTCGCCTCCTGCCGAGTTTCAGCCTGCTCGGACCCCGGGGGCAGGTCATCCCGGACCGCGACGTCGGCACCGTGACCCGGATCCCCGGACGCGCCACGGCGCTGCGGTACGAGTTCACCCCCGAGGCCGCCTTCACCGACGACGTCGCCCTCGACTGCGACGACCTGGTGTTGGCGTGGGCAGCGATGAGTGGGCGCTTCCCCGGTTTCACGCCGGCGACGACGGCCGGGTACCGCGACATCGAGAAGGTGGAGTGCGCGCCCGGCGCGAAGTCGGCGACGGTGACGTTCGCGCCAGGACGTGAGTACCGCGACTGGCTGTCGCTGTTCGGCGCGGGCACGTTGCTGCCCGCCCACGTGGTGGCCCGCGAGGCCGGAGTCGCCAACGTCGTCGACCCCATCCGGGCGATGGACCGCGGTGCGCTGGCCCGCATCGCCACCGCCTGGAACACGGGCTTCGATCTGACCTTCGGTCCGGTCGACCATGCGCGGTTCCCGGCCTCCGGGCCCTACCGCATCGACCGCTACTCACGGTCGGGCGGACTCGTCCTGATCCCCAACGAATCGTGGTGGGGCGACAAGCCCGAGACCTCGCGCATCGCGATCTGGGGCCGCGGCACCGATTCGGCGCGCCGCCTTCCCGACGGGAAGTTCGACATCGTCGACGTCACCGCGGGAATCGTGGAGGGTGACATCGCCGGCACACCCGGCGCGGACGGACCGGCCTCACCCGCCCGGGCGCTCGGCGTGGAACAGGTCGTGCTCGCGGGACGAGGCGTCTTCGGGGACGTGCGGATGCGGCAGGCCTTCGCCTCCTGCGTTCCGCGTGCCGACCTCGCCCGTGACTTCTCCGGCGGCGCCCAGGTGTGGAATCTGCGCGTGCTCGCACCCGCCGACAACCTCGCCGGGCCGATGAACACCGAGTTCGGCCGCGCCTACCAGCGCCCGGATCTCGAACGGGCACGGACGCTGCTGCGCGCCGCGACCGGTCAGGGCGCGGGGGACGGGACATCGACGACCTCGGGTCTGCAGCCGCGTCGTGTCCGCATCGGGTACGTGGCGCCGACCCTGCGGTGGCAGCAGATGGTGGCGGCCATCGCGGCGTCCTGCCGGGAAGCCGGATTCGTCGTCGAGGATGTCGCCACGCCCGACGTGCAACCAGAATCACTGGGCAAGGATGTCGATGCCCTGATCACCGCCGGGGGAGACTCCTTCGCCGCATCCGGCGCCGCGGACCCGAGCCGGGACGCCTACACGCTGCGCGGCGGTGACCCGCTCAACCTCTCCGGCACCGGGGGCCCTCAGGTCAGTCGTGGGATCGACCAGTTCGCGGTCACCGTGTCCGTACCCGACCGGCTCCGTCTGGTCCGCTCGATCGAGAACGCGAGCTGGTCGTCGATGCCGTCGATCCCCCTGTTCGCCGCGCCGCGCATACGGCAGTGGAAGGATCAGGTGGGTGGCGTCGCGGCCGGACTCAGTCGCGCAGGCACCGGGTGGAACATGGATCGATGGACGATCGGCAAATGACGGTCGAGTGGCAGTGCAGACAAGCGGTAGGGGAGAACTGATGGGTGGCGTGGTACCCGAACGGACCGCGGAAGCGGTGGCACGTGCCCAGGCGGCGATCGCCCGGCACACCCGCCTCGTCGACGACTTCCCGAGCGCCGGGATCGCCTTCAAGGACCTGACACCGGTCCTGGCCGACGCGGAGGGATTGTCCGCGATCGTCACGGCCCTGACCCACGGCTGCGGCGCGATCGACCTCGTCGCCGGCATCGACGCACGCGGCTTCCTCCTCGGTGGTGCGGTCGCCCGCGAACTCGAGGTCGGGGTGCTCGCGGTGCGCAAGGGCGGCAAGCTGCCGCCTCCGGTGCACGCGGTCAGCTACAGCCTCGAATACGGCAGCGCGACGCTGGAGATCCCCGCCAACGGTCTCGACCTGAGCGGGCAGCGCGTCCTTCTCGTCGACGACGTGCTGGCCACCGGCGGTACCGCGGTGGCCGCTGCGGGTCTGCTCAGCCGGGCCGGGGCGAGTGTCACCGGCGTCGCGGTGATCATGGAGCTCGTCGGGCTCGGCGGGCGCGACACGATCGCTCGCGGGCTGGGCCCAGAGGTGCCCGTCCACTCGGTGGCGCTCGACTGACGGTCGCGGGTGACCGAGGATCTAGACTCGATTGAGACCACGACAGGACACGGACCATACGGAGGAGGACCAGCGATGCCCGATGAATCCGGCACGGCTGAGCGCTCCGTGACTCCCGCGGCCGACTCGTCTGCCTCGCCGGTCGGCGAGGGCACCGGACCCGGCGTCCCCACCGCGACGTCGACCTCGACCTCGCCATCCGCCTCGCGGCGCGTGCGCGCCCGTCTGGCCCGCCGCATGACCGCCACCCGCAGCCAGGTCCGGCCGGTCCTCGAGCCCCTGGTCACGCTGCACCGCGAGATCTACCCGAAGGCCGACGTCGCCCTGCTGCAGCGGGCCTACGACGTCGCCGAGGAGCGCCACAGCGGACAGAAACGCAAGTCCGGCGACCCGTACATCACCCATCCGCTGGCGGTCGCGACGATCCTCGCCGACCTCGGCATGGACACCACCACCCTGATCGCCGCACTGCTGCACGACACGGTCGAGGACACCGGCTACTCGTTGCAGGCGCTCGAACGTGACTTCGGCCCCGAGGTCGCCCATCTCGTCGACGGCGTGACCAAACTCGACAAGGTCGCGCTGGGCAGTGCCGCCGAGGCCGAGACCATCCGCAAGATGATCATCGCGATGGCCCGCGACCCGCGTGTCCTCGTGATCAAGGTCGCCGACCGGCTCCACAACATGCGGACGATGCGCTTCCTCCCGCCGGAGAAGCAGGCGCGCAAGGCGCGCGAGACGTTGGAAGTCATTGCGCCGCTTGCGCATCGGCTCGGTATGGCGACCGTGAAGTGGGAGCTCGAGGACCTCTCGTTCGCGATCCTGCATCCCAAGCGCTACGAGGAGATCGTGCGTCTGGTCGCCGACCGCGCCCCGTCGCGTGACACCTACCTCGCGCGGGTGCGGGCCGACATCAACAACGCGTTGTCCGCGGCGCGGATCCACGCGACGGTCGAGGGGCGTCCCAAGCACTACTGGTCGATCTATCAGAAGATGATCGTCAAGGGACGCGACTTCGACGACATCCACGACCTGGTCGGCATGCGCATCCTGTGCGAAGAGGACCGTGACTGCTACGCCGCGGTCGGCGTCGTCCACTCGCTGTGGCAGCCCATGGCGGGACGCTTCAAGGACTACATAGCCCAGCCGCGCTTCGGCGTCTATCAGTCGTTGCACACCACCGTGATCGGGCCCGAGGGCAAGCCGCTCGAGGTGCAGATCCGGACGCACGAGATGCACCGGACCGCCGAGTTCGGCATCGCCGCGCACTGGCGCTACAAGGAGAACGGCTACCGGAAGTCGGGCAAGAAGTCCGACACCACCGAGATCGACGACATGGCGTGGATGCGCCAGCTGCTCGACTGGCAGCGTGAGGCCGCCGACCCCGGTGAGTTCCTCGAATCGTTGCGGTACGACCTCGCGGTCCGGGAGATCTTCGTCTTCACGCCGAAGGGCGACGTGGTCACCCTCCCGGCCGGTTCGACGCCGGTCGACTTCGCCTACGCGGTCCACACCGAGGTCGGTCACCGCTGTATCGGTGCCCGCGTCAACGGCCGGCTGGTCGCGCTCGAACGCAAGCTCGAGAACGGCGAGGTGGTGGAGGTGTTCACCTCCAAGGCGCCCACCGCCGGCCCGTCGAAGGACTGGCAGACCTTCGTGGTGTCGCCGCGGGCCAAGGCCAAGATCCGCCAGTGGTTCGCCAAGGAACGCCGCGAGGAGGCCCTCGAAGCCGGTAAGGATGCGATCGCCAAGGAGGTCCGCCGCGGCGGACTTCCGTTGCAGCGCTTGCTGTCGGCGGAGTCGATGGCGGCGATCGCCAAGGAGCTGCGGTACACCGACGTCACCGCGCTGTACACGGCGGTGGGGGAGAATCATGTCTCCGCACGGCATGTCGTCAACCGGCTCGTGGCATCTCTGGGTGGTATCGAGGACGCGGAGGAGGCGCTCGCCGAGCGGTCCACACCGTCGACGATGCCGACCCGCTCGCGTCAGGGCGGGGATGCCGGCGTGGTCGTCGACGGCGTCGACAACGTGGTGATCAAACTCGCCAAATGTTGTACGCCCGTACCAGGCGACGACATCATGGGCTTCGTCACCCGCGGCGGCGGTATCAGCGTGCACCGCACGGACTGCACCAATGCGACCTCGCTCCAGCAGCAGTCGGAACGGATCCTCGACGTGTCGTGGGCGCCGTCCCCGGAGTCGGTCTTCCTCGTCGCCATCCAGGTCGAGGCCCTCGACCGTCACCGCCTGCTGTCCGACGTCACCAAGGTGCTCGCCGACGAACGCGTCAACATCCTCTCGGCGTCGGTGACCACCAGCCGCGACCGCGTGGCCATCAGCAAGTTCACCTTCGAGATGGGCGACCCCAAGCATCTCGGCCACGTGCTCAACGTGGTCCGCAACGTGGAGGGCGTCTACGACGTCTACCGCGTCACCTCGGCGGCGTGACCTCGATACGCGGCGTCCTCGCTACGCTCGGTCGACGCTACTCGGCCAGCGGGGCGCTGGCTGAGCCGGCACCGAGCGCGGCGAGGACCCTCCTGCTGGTTGAGCCGGCACCGAGCGCAGCGAGGAACCCTCCTGCTGGTTGAGCCGGCACCGAGCGCAGCGAGGAACCTCCCTGCTGGTTGAGCCGGCACCGAGCGAAGCGAGGAACCCTCCCGCTGGTTGAGCCGACACCGAGCGAAGCGAGGAAACCTCCCGCTGGTTGAGCCGGCACCGAGCGCAGCGAGGAGCCGTGTCGAAACCACAGATCCCGTTGCGTCTTGTCCCGGTAGCCGGGCCAGAACGCAACGGGATCTGTGTCGTCGGAGCCGGTTTCGCTAGTCGATGACCGCGGTCTCGATCGTCACCGGGAGCTTCGGCTTGCCGTCGCCGGGTTGGCTGCCGGCCGGGCCGGGGGTGATGCCGCCGGCGTAGACCTTGTCCAGCACGGCGAGGCCGGGCTCGTCGACCTTGCCCACGATGGAGTAGTCGGGACCTAGTTCGCTGTCGTTGATCACGATGAACAACTGGCTGGACCCGGTGTTCGGGTTCTGCCCGCCCTGGCTGCTGTTGGCGATCGCCACCGTGCCGCGCGGGTAGACCACCGGCTGCGATCCGCTCATCGGGTCGGGCTGTCCGACCTTCTTCAGGTCGGTCGGTGGCTCGTCGGGGCTGGTCCAGCCGGGCCCGCTCATGCCGGTGCCGGTCGGGTCGCCGCACTGCAGGATCTTCAGCTTGTCGCTGGTGGTCATGCGGTGGCAGGTCGTGTCGTCGTAGAACTTGTTCTCGATCAGCGAGGTGACCGCGGCGACATTGCACGGGGCGCTGTCACGTTCCAGTGTGACCGGCAGGACACCCTGGGTGGTCGTGAAGGTGGCCTGCTCGGTGCCGGACTTCAGGACCTTGTCGTCGGGCTTGGGGGACTTGCGCTCGTTCTTCGCCGCCGCCTTCAGCTCGTCGAGTTCGGCCTGGTACTGCGGCTTCTGATCGGCCGGCACGGTGTCGGGAACCTGGTCGGGGAGCTGGTCGAACCGGCTCGGCGAGTCCTCGAACGCGCAGGTGGTCCAGCGTGCGGCCTCCCGGTCGTCCATGATCTTCTTCACCACGACGGCGGTCACGCCGGCGACGACGGCGACCACGACGGCGGTCGAGACCGAGGCGATGACGATCTTCCGCTTGCGCCGTGCGAGACGCTCGGTTTCGAGGCGTTCCTCGAGCTTCCGCTTGGCCGCCTCGCGGCGCTCCTCATTGGTGGTCACGCGGGTGGATCCTCCTGAATCCCGGCATAGTCTGCCGACGATCTGCGCGGACGTCACTTACTCGAGAGGCAAGTGTGCCAGTTGTACCTGAGAACAGCGTTCAGTGGGTGGTGGAGTGGGGTGTCGCGGCACGCGTGCCAGCGCGACCGCACCGCCTGTCGGCCGCCGTGGGCAGCTAGGACACAATGGAGGGACCCGCGACCCGATCCGAGACCCTCGAGGAGTGCCATGCTGATCACCGGATTCCCTGCCGGCATGTTTCAGACGAACTGCTACCTCGTGGCGGCCGAAGCCGGATCTGATGCGGTGATCATCGACCCGGGCCAGGACGCCGCGCCGCGCGTGCGCGAACTGCTCGCCGAGAACGACCTCACCCCGGTCGCCGTCCTGCTGACCCACGGCCATCTGGACCACACCTGGAACGCCACGCAGTTGTGCGACGAGTACTCCATTCCCGTCTACATCCATGCCGCCGACCGGCCGATGCTGACCGATCCCGGACTGGGCATCGGGCGCGCGCTCGGCGCGATGATCGGCGACGAGAAGTTCCGCGAACCGGAGAAGGTCGTCGAGTTCGACGACGGTGAGCCCGTCGAACTCGCCGGCATCCACTTCTCGGTGGACCTCGCACCCGGCCACACCCAGGGCTCGGTGCTGTTGGGCATCGAGGTGACCGTTCCGGGGGAGTCCGGGTCCGACGCTCCGACGACGGTCCCGGTCTGCTTCTCCGGTGACGTGTTGTTCGCCGGGTCCATCGGACGCACCGACCTGCCCGGCGGCAACCATCAGCAGCTGCTCGACTCCATCGCCGCGAAGCTGCTGCCGTTGCCGGACGACACCCTGGTGCTGCCCGGGCACGGACCGCAGACCACGATCGCGCAGGAACGCGCTGCAAACCCCTTCCTGGTCGACCTTCGGGCTCCGGGAACCGACACCATCGCCACTGATCGACCGAAGGGACGACACGGACTGTGAGCGGAGCATTTCAGGCACCCCGGGGTATCCCGGACTACTTCCCGCCGAGTTCGGCGGACTTCCGGAAGGTGCGGGACACGCTCACCGACGCGGCGCGTCGTGCGGGATACGGACACATCGAGCTGCCGATCTTCGAGGAGACGGCGCTGTTCGCCCGCGGCGTCGGCGAGTCGACCGACGTCGTCAGCAAGGAGATGTACACCTTCACCGACCGCGGTGACCGGTCGGTGACGCTGCGACCCGAGGGCACCGCGGGCGTGGTGCGCGCGGTCATCCAGCACGGCCTCGACCGCGGTCAGTTGCCGGTCAAGGTCTGCTACGCCGGACCGTTCTTCCGCTACGAGAAGCCGCAGACGGGTCGCTACCGGCAGCTGCAGCAGGTCGGCGTCGAGGCGATCGGCGTCGACGACCCGGCACTCGACGCCGAGGTCGTGGCCGTCGCCGACGAGGGTTACAAGCGACTCGGACTGTCCGGTTATCGCCTGGAGATCACCTCGCTCGGTGACGATGCGAGCCGTCCGCGCTACCGGGAGGCGTTGCAGGAGTTCCTCTTCGGGCTCGATCTCGACGAGGCGACCCGTAAGCGCGCCGAGATCAACCCGCTGCGCGTGCTCGACGACAAGCGTCCGGAGATCCGTGAGGCGACCGCGAACGCGCCGTTGCTGATCGATTATCTGTCCGACGAGGCGAAGGCGCACTTCGACCTCGTGCTGGCCAACCTGGACCGCCTCGGCGTGGCCTACGAGATCAACCCGCGACTCGTGCGCGGCCTGGACTACTACACCAAGACCACCTTCGAGTTCGTGCACGACGGTCTCGGCGCGCAGTCGGGCATCGGCGGCGGCGGACGCTACGACGGACTGATGCGCCAGCTGGGCGCCAAACAGGATCTGTCGGGTATCGGTTTCGGTATCGGTGTCGACCGCACGATGCTGGCGCTCGAGGCCGAGGGTGTCGCCGGCACCCAGGCGGCGCGCTGCCAGGTCTTCGGCGTCCCGCTCGGTGCAGACGCCAAGGCCGAACTCGTCGGCGTCGCAGGCTCATTGCGTGCTGCGGGCATCAGCGTCGACATCGCCTACGGCGATCGCGGACTCAAGGGTGCGATGAAGGCCGCCGACCGGTCCGGCGCGCGTCTCGCGCTCGTGCTCGGCGAGAACGAACTCGCGGGGCGCCGCATCGAGATCAAGGATCTGGGCAACGGTGAGCAGCAGCAGGTCTCGCTCGACGACGTCGTCGCCGAGGTCACGCGCCTCCTGGGCTGAGGCGCGAGCGCGCCAGATCGGTCGCGGACGCGCCTATTCCGAGCCATAGTTCGGCGAGGTCGTCGGCAAGTTGCTCCCGGCTGACCGGGAGGGTGCCCTCGGCCCACGAGAGGATCGCCTGGGCCGTGCCGCCGATGACGAAGGCCGGCGCGGTGTGGGCGAGGGAATCGGCCTCGAGTTCGACGCCGTGGATGGTCCGCGCGTGTTCGACGAGGATCGCGGTGAGGCCGGCCATCGCGTCGGTTCGCCGGGTGAGCGCGGCAGGTGTCCCGGCTGCCCCGCCCAACAGGATTCGAGCCTTGCGCCGATCGGTGCCGAGCACACCGATGATCGCGTCGACCGCTCTGCGGGCCTGTACGTCGAGGGGGGCGTCCAGCGATGCCAGGTATGCGGCGATCGCCGACTGTGCGACCTCGGTCGAGATGGTGTCGATCACCGCGTCCGCGAGGGTGTCGAGATCGGGGAAGCTCTCGTAGAAGTAGCGCTTGTTGAGGCCGGCATCGGCGCAGATGCCGGCCACGGTCGCCGCCCGCCACCGTCCTTCACTCATGAGGGTCGAGGCGACGTCGACGAGCGCGGTGCGTCGGCGCGCGGACCTGTCCGCGGCGGACTCGCCGCCGTAGCTGCGCTCAGTGCTCGTCGAACTCACCGGCCCATCCTTCCATCCGCGATGCCTGGGGTGTTGACACCCCACACCCTATCTGGCACATTTCGGTACCACATGGATGTGGCACGCGCTGGTACCAGAAATGAGGATGCGATGAGTGCAGAGTTGACCACGGCCGATCAGAGACGCGGAGGGGAGCGGGCGCCGCTCGCCATGCTGTCCGAACTTCGAGCGCTTGCCGCCGACCATCCGCACCGGGCGCGCGTGGAGACCTGGAACTATCTGCGCCAGTTGGGATCTCGTCAGGACCGGGAAGCTCTGCGGTTGTTGTTCGGCGAGGGTGACGAACCGGAAGGCCTCGACGGCAAACTCGAAGGCCAGATCGTCGGCAAGCTGTTCGGGATCCCCGAGGCCGCGCTGGCCAATCCGCTGATGAAGATCGATCCCACGTGGCGAGGGAAGTCGTTCGACGCGCGGGCGGGTACGGGTCTCAACCGGTTGTCTCCGATTGTCTCCGATCGCGGCGGTGGTCATGCCGATCATCACCGCCGGCCACCTCGGGCTGCGCTACGTCGACGGTGAGATGGAGGGGTTCCACTTCGACCATGCCCCGGACATCGGGCTCATCGAGCCGCGGGTCCGGGTGCGGGCCCTCGATTACGGTGTCCCGCAGTACAACAACCCGGCGGTGCGCACGTTCCCGATCCGCCGGACCCGCGACGAGATCGTCGAACTGACACCGGGCGTGTACCTCGGTCGTGCGCTGCTGTTCGCGTCGGACGAGGACGTGCGCCTGATCGCCTACTTCGCGCTGCGTCAGCCCGTGGGCAGCCCGCTGTGATCGCGCTTGCGGGTGCTCGCGTCTGCGTGACCGGCGGTGCTCGCGGGATCGGTGCCGCGACCGCCGCGGCGCTGGTCGAGCGTGGGGCGACGGTGTGGATCGGCGACCGTGACCTGGTGGCGGCCACCGCGACCGCCGACCGGCTCGGACCCCGGGCACACGCCCATCATCTCGATGTCACCGACACCGACTCCTTCGCCGGGTTCATCGACGCGGCCTCGGCACGCGGGCCGGTCGACATGCTGGTCAACAACGCCGGAATCCAACACATGGGACGTCTCGTCGACCAGGACCTCGACGCGTTGCAGCGCGAGCTGGACATCAATCTCGGCGCGGTGCTGACGGGCACCCGCCTCGTTCTGCCCGGGATGATCGAGCGCGGACGCGGCCACGTGGTCAACGTGTCGTCGATGGCGGGCAAGATCACCACGCCGGGGATCGCGACCTACTGCGCCTCGAAGTTCGGGGTCGTGGCGCTCTCACGGGCGGTCCGCGCCGAACTGGCGGGCACCGGTGTCACGTTGACGACGATCATGCCCGCGGCCACCCGCACCGACCTCACCTCGGGGGTGCTGCTGCGACTGCAGCCGACGCTCGATCCCGCGGAGGTGGCGGCGGCGATCGTCGACAGCGCGCGGCACGGGCGGGGAGAGGTCACCGTCCCGCGGTACCTCGCCGGCATGGGAGTCCTCGAGGAACTCATCCCGTCGCCGATCATGTGGTGGCTCAAGAGGTTCGTCGGCGGAGTCGACTACGGGGCCTTCGACCCCGCCAGGCGGAAGGCCTACCTGGACCGCAGTCGGGCGTCGTAGGGGTCAGGCCTCGTGCCGGCCGGTCATCTCGTCGGCCAGTACGTCCAGCGACACACCGCCCAACGCCAGTGCGCGCGTGTGGAAGTCCTTGAGCGTCCACTCCGGATGAGCGCTCAGGGCGGCGTGCCTGGTGTGCTCCCAGACCCGTTGTCCCAGTGCGTATGACGGCGCCTGCCCGGGCCAGCCGAGGTAGCGGTCGAGTTCGAAGCGCAGCACCGAGTGGTCCATGGCGACCGAGGCGGTCAGGAACTCCCAGGCCTTCTCCGCGTTCCAGATCCCGCCACCGAGCGGCTCCGGAGCCGGCAGGCGGCAGTGCACACCGATGTCGACGACCACCCGGGCCGCGCGCAGCCGCTGGGAATCGAGCATGCCCATCCGATCGCCCGGATCCTCGAGCCAGCCGAGTTCGTCCATCAGCCGCTCGGCGTAGAGTGCCCAGCCCTCACCGTGTCCCGAGGTGAACGACGCCAGCTTGCGCCACACGTTGAGGTCGGGATCGACGATGGCCGAACCGAGTTGGAGATGATGGCCGGGGACGCCCTCGTGGTAGACGGTCGTCTTCTCCTGCCACGTGTGGAAAACGGTCTGGTCGTCGGGGACCGCCCACCACATGCGGCCCGGCCGCGACAGGTCGGCGGTCGGCTGGGTGTAGTAGATGATCCCGGTCGACGACGGCGCCAGGCGGCATTCGAGGCGGGACAGTCGTTCCGGGATGTCGAAGTGGCGGCCGCCTAGTCCGGCGACGGCGGCGTCGGAGGTCTCCTGCATCCACTCCACGAATTCGTGACGATCGTGGATCTGGTACTGCGGCTGCCGATCCAGCCAGGCGAGGGTCTCGGCGACCCCGCGTCCGGGGAGGAGCCCCTCTGCGATCTCGTGCTGCTCGGCGACGATCTGTTCGAGGCGCGTGATCGCCCACGCGTAGGCCTCCTCCGGATCGGCGTCGGCGCCCAGATACGACGGCAGGTGGAGCAGGTAGCGGTCCCGGCCCACCGCGTCGTCGTCGACGGCGGACGGGAGGACCTGGGTCTCGAGGTAGTGGGCGAAGGTGCCGAACGCGGTCCGGGCCGCGTCGAGGGCGGTGCCCAGCGTGCCGGCGAGCGCCGGGTCGTCGGCGATGGCACCCGTGTTCTCGGCGATGGCATCGGTGGCCGAATCGGCCTGCCGGACCACCGCGGCGACCTGACGGCGCGCGATCGGGGGACCGTGCCGCAGTCGGTGTGCCAACCCGTCGACGGCCCGGTTCAACGCGCCGGGGATCGCGGTGAGGCGGGCGAGGAACACCTCGCGATCGGACCGGGTGTCGGTGGGCATCAGGTCGAAGATGTCCCGCATGGCCTGCAGCGGTGAAGCGATGACGTTGCACTCGCCGATGTGCTCACCCGCGTCCGCGAGGGCGAGTTCCCGTCGCAGTGATGCGGTCATCGTCGCGACGGTCACCCGGTCGATCGCGTCGGCGACGGGAGCGTCGGCCAGTGCGGCCAGGGTGTCTGCGGCGACCGCGGCCCGTTCGGCACACCCGTGCGCGGAGAAGTCGGTCAGCGCGTCGTTCCGGCCGTCGTACCCGATCTCGGTGCTCAGCAGCGGATCGAGCTCGCACAGTCGATCGAGGTGGGCCTCGGCGATCGCGTCCACTTCGGTGCGTCGACGGGGACTCGTGGGGGTTGCGGCCATGGGGGTCATCTCGACATCGCGTCAGAGGTCGTTGGTGGCGAAGGTGTCACACCGGTTGGGGTCGCCGGACTGGTATCCGATGCCGAACCACCGCGCACGCTGCGTGGCCGAACCGTGCGTCCAGCCCTCCGGGTTGGAGCCCGGTCCCTGGATGGTGTCGTCGCCGATCGCCTTCGCGGTCTGGATGACGGTCGTGATCTGCTGCTCGGAGATGGGGGCGAGCAGGGCATCGGGACCGTCGTCGGCGTGATTGGCCCAGACGCCGGCGAGGCAGTCGGCCTGCAGTTCCACGCGCACCGACCCCGAGCGCGGGCCCTGCGAACCCATCCGCTGGCCCTTGGCGAGGGCACCGGTGAGGTTCTGCACGTGATGCCCGTACTCGTGGGCGACCACGTATTCCTGGGCGAGCGGACCGTCGCTGCCGCCCATGCGGCGCAGCTGCGTGAAGAAGGACGGATCGAAGTAGGCGGTACGGTCGGCGGGGCAGTAGAACGGCCCGGTCGCCGCACTGGCCGCGCCGCACCCGGTGTTGACCGAGTCGGCGAAGATGACGGTCTTCGGCGGCTGGTAACCCGGCATGAGGTCGGACCACACGTCGTCGACGCTGACCGTGGTCGCCTTGATGCGGCAGATGGTGTTCTCGTTCGCCATCTCATAGGTGCAGGCGTCGAGCTGCTGCTGGATCTCGGCCGCAGCCGACGACGTTCCCTGCTGGCCGGTCTCGCCGCCGAGTAGTTCGCCGGGGTTCACGCCGAACAGCAGAGCGACGATGGTGATGAGCAGCCCTGCACCGCCGCCGAGCGCGATCCGCCCGCCACCGCCGCCACCGCCGGAGACGTTGCCGGTGTCGATCGATCCGCTGCCTTGGAAGGTCACGCGGTCATTCTGGCACGCCGTGGTGCCCGCGCCGGACATCTCCGGGTGGCCGGATTCGGGGCACCGACGCCGATGCGGCACGATGGGTACCTGGCCTGCGTTTCCACCGGGTCACGAACAAGCCGACACAAACAACGCTTCTCCACGCCGCCCGCCAGCCGGGCCGGCCGTGTGACGTTGGGAAGGACTCTCAGTGCTCCGCACGCATTCCGCAGGTTCGCTGCGCCGCGCCGACGCGTCGCAGACCGTCACCGTCGCCGGTTGGGTCGCGCGCCGACGCGACCACGGCGGTGTGGTGTTCATCGACCTGCGCGACTCCACCGGCCTGGTGCAGGTGGTGTTCCGCGAGGAGACGGTGGCCACGGCCGCCCACCGCCTGCGCGCCGAGTACTGCGTCGCCGTCACCGGTGTGGTCGAGGTCCGTCCGGAGGGCAGCGAGAACCCGAACCTCAGCTCCGGCGAGGTCGAGATCAACGCCGTCGAACTCGAGGTGCTCAACGAATCGGCACCGCTGCCGTTCCAGCTCGACGAGTCGCCGGGCGAGGAGGCGCGTCTGCGTCACCGCTACCTCGACCTCCGGCGCGAGGGGCCGAGCGCCGCTCTGCGTCTGCGGTCGAAGGCCAACGCCGCCGCCCGCGGTGTCCTCGCCGCCCACGACTTCGTGGAGATCGAGACCCCGACGCTGACCCGTTCGACGCCGGAGGGCGCCCGCGACTTCCTGGTGCCCGCGCGTCTGCAGCCCGGCACCTTCTACGCCCTGCCGCAGAGCCCGCAGCTGTTCAAGCAGCTGCTGATGGTCGCCGGCATGGAACGCTACTACCAGATCGCGCGCTGCTACCGCGACGAGGATTTCCGCGCCGACCGCCAGCCCGAGTTCACCCAGCTCGACATCGAGATGAGCTTCGTCGACCAGGACGACGTCATCGCGGTCGCCGAGGAGGTCCTGGTGGCGCTGTGGAAGCTCATCGGCGTCGAGATCTCGACCCCGATCCCGCGCATGACCTATGCCGACGCGATGCGCCGGTTCGGTTCGGACAAGCCGGATCTGCGCTTCGACATCGAACTCGTCGAATGTGCCGAGTACTTCGCGAACACCCCGTTCCGCGTGTTCCAGGCGCCGTATGTCGGCGCCGTCGTCATGCCCGGTGGTGCCTCGCAGCCGCGCCGTCAGCTCGACGCCTGGCAGGAGTGGGCGAAGCAGCGCGGCGCCCGCGGCCTCGCGTACGTGCTCGTCGGCGAGGACGGAACCCTCACCGGTCCGGTCGCCAAGAACCTGTCCGAGGAGGAGCGCGCCGGGCTCGCCGCTCACGTCGGTGCACAGCCGGGCGACTGCGTCTTCTTCGCCGCCGGCGAGGTCAAGTCCTCCCGCGCCCTGCTCGGCGCCGCCCGCGGCGAGATCGCCTCGAAGCTCGGTCTGATCAAGCCGGACGACTGGGCATTCGTGTGGGTCGTCGACGCGCCGATGTTCGAGCCGACGGCCGAGGCCACCGCCTCCGGCGACGTCGCACTCGGCAACTCGGCATGGACCGCGGTGCACCACGCGTTCACCTCGCCCAAGCCGGAGTCGATCGAGAAGCTCGACACCGCTCCGGGTGAGGCGCTCGCCTATGCCTACGACATCGTCTGCAACGGCAACGAGATCGGCGGCGGCTCGATCCGTATCCATCAGCGTGACGTGCAGGAGCGCGTCTTCGAGATCATGGGCATCGGCCACGACGAGGCGCAGGAGAAGTTCGGCTTCCTCCTCGACGCCTTCGCCTACGGCGCCCCGCCGCACGGCGGCATCGCCTTCGGCTGGGACCGGATCACCGCGCTGCTCGCGGGTGAGGCCTCGATCCGCGAGGTCATCGCGTTCCCGAAGTCCGGCGGCGGCGTCGACCCGTTGACCGAGGCGCCCGCGGCGATCACCCCGCAGCAGCGCAAGGAGTCGGGCATCGACGCCAAGCCGGTGCCGCGTGGCGGTGCCGAGCAGGACGCGAGCGTCCCGGGCAAGGCGACGACGGACAAGGCAACGACGGACAAGGACAAGGCAACGACGGACAAGTAGTTCCGTCGAGCAACGAAAAGCGGTGGCCGAGCGTGAGTTCGGCCACCGCTTTCGTTTCCGGACGGTTGCCGCCGAGCGGGCGCCCACCACCTGTGAGAGATTCTCCCCATGTCTGCGAGCAAGGGATTCCCGGAGGTGCGTCGGTGACGATCAAGGTGGCTCTCGAACACCGGACGAGCTACTCCTTCGATCGCCCGACGAAGATCTACCCGCATGTGGTCCGCCTGCGCCCCGCGCCGCACTCGCGGACGCCGATCGAGGCCTATTCGCTGAGGGTCGAGCCCGGTGAGCACTTCCTCAACTGGCAG
Organism: Gordonia sp. YY1; assembly: GCF_009872315.1. NCBI lineage: Bacteria > Bacillati > Actinomycetota > Actinomycetes > Mycobacteriales > Gordoniaceae > Gordonia > Gordonia sp. YY1. Next base: position 67,103 of record NZ_WXYI01000011.1, read on the forward strand.
CAGGACGCGTTCAGCAACTACCTCGCGCGGCTCGTGTTCCCCGAGCCGTCGACCTCGCTGAGCATCACCGTCAGCCTCGTCGCCGACCTGACGGCGATCAACCCCTTCGACTTCTTCATCGAGGACTGGGCCGAGCACTACGGGTTCGAGTACCCCGAGGAGCTACGCCGCGATCTCGAGATCTTCCTGCGGCCGGTGGGCGTCGGCGAGGGCGAATTCGCCGGTGCGCCGGTCCATCCGGAGGTCGCCGCCTTCGCCGCGCAGAACAAGCCGGTCGGCAGGACGCGTGTCATCGACTTCCTGGTGGCGCTGAACACCGCCGTGCGCGAGGCCGTCGGTTACACCGTGCGTCTCAAGGCAGGGGTGCAGCCACCCGAGTTCACGCTGTCGAGTGCCATCGGTTCGTGCCGCGACTCGGCGTGGCTCCTCGTGGCGTTGCTCCGCGAACTCGGCCTGGCTGCGCGGTTCGTCTCCGGCTACCTCGTGCAGCTGACCTCCGACATCACGTCGCTCGACGGGCCCTCGGGTCCCGACGCCGACTTCACCGACCTGCACGCCTGGACCGAGGTCTACCTGCCCGGCGCCGGTTGGGTCGGTCTGGACCCGACGTCCGGCCTGTTCGCCGGCGAGGGACACATCCCGCTCGCGGCCACGCCGCATCCGGTGGGGGCCGCACCGATCACCGGCGCGACCGGTCCCTGTCACGCGACGCTCGATTTCTCCAACACCGTCACGAGATTCCACGAGGACCCGCGCGTCACCCTGCCGTACACACCCGAGCAGTGGAACCGCGTCGTCGACCTCGGTGCACTCGTGGACGAACGCATGGAGCGCGACGACGTCCGCCTCACGATGGGTGGCGAACCGACCTTCGTCTCCATCGACAACCAGGCCGACCCCGAGTGGAACACCGCCGCCGACGGACCCCACAAACGGCTCCTGGCATCCCGTCTCGCCGAACGGCTCAGGGGGGCCTACGCCCCGCAGGGTCTGGTGCGGCGCAGCCAGGGCAAGTGGTATCCCGGAGAACCGTTGCCGCGCTGGCAGATCGAGATCATCTGGCGCGCCGACGGCGAACCGATCTGGCGTGACCCAGACCTGCTCGCCGATCCGTGGTCGATGCCCGAACAGTGTGGCGCGGCGATCGAGACGGAGACCTACGGCGCCCACCCGGACACGAGCGGCGGTGGAGAACCGGCCCGGGCCGAACCGGCACACAAACTGCTGACCGCGTTCGCGGCGAATCTCGGTCTGCCCACGGAACAGGTGCTGCCCGCCTACGAGGATCCGCTCGTGCGGATGCGCGAGCTGGCCACCATGCCGCCCGGAGACCCCGGCGACGACCCGACCCTGCCCACCGCACGGAGGTTCACCCAGGCGGAGTTCGACGTCGAGCTGGATAGCCTGGCGGACGGCGACGAGGAGGTACTGGCGCCCGAGAACGATTCGGTGGCCCGGCGTCGCTCCGTGTTGTCCCGGCTCGACGCCGCGGTCACCGACCCCAGCGCCCACGTCCTTCCGCTGAACCGGTCGGAGGACCGGACCGCCTGGCAGAGTGCGGTGTGGTCGACCCGGCGCGGTCGGATCGTCCTCACGCCGGGTACCTCGCCCGCGGGTCTGCGCCTGCCGCTGAACTCACTGTCATGGGGGCCGTCGCCGACCCTGTTCGAGGCCGACCCGTCGGCGCGCCACGACGCTCTGCCCATCGACCCGGCCGCCGCACTCGGGCACACCGTGCGCGCGGTGGACCCGACGCAGTTCCTGCCGCGCACGGCGCTCGTCGCCGAGGTCCGCGACGGCGTCACATACGTGTTCATGCCGCCCACGTCGACGGGCGAGGAGTTCCTCGCCCTCGTCGAACTGGTGGAGGGCGCCGCCGCGACGACCGCGACCCCGGTCGTGATCGAAGGCTATGGGCCGCCGTCGGATCCGCGCCTGACGTCGCTGTCGGTGACTCCCGACCCGGGCGTCATCGAGGTCAACATCCAGCCGACGGCGAGCTTCGCCGAACAGTCCGAACTGCTCGAGTCCCTCTACGATCACGCCCGCCGCGTCCGGCTCGGCACGGAGAGCTTCGACCTCGACGGCAGCCACGGCGGCACCGGCGGCGGCAACCACATCACGCTGGGCGGTACGACGCCCGCCGACTCGCCGATGTTGCGCCGCCCCGATCTGCTGGTGTCGATGCTGACCTACTGGCAGCGCCACCCGTCGCTGTCCTATCTGTTCTCCGGACGCTTCGTCGGCACCACCTCGCAGGCGCCGCGCGTCGACGAGGGCCGGGAATCGGCGCTCTACGAGTTGGAGATCGCCTTCGCCGAGATCGACCGGCTCGCCGCGAGGACCGGAACCGGCGAGGGGTCGCCGCCGAATCCGTGGGTCGCCGACCGTGCGTTGCGGCATCTGCTCACCGACATCACCGGCAACACCCACCGCGCCGAGTTCTGCATCGACAAGCTCTACAGCCCCGACTCGGTGCGCGGGCGGCTCGGACTGCTGGAACTGCGTGCCTTCGAGATGCCGCCGCACCACCGGATGGCGATGGTCCAGTCGCTGCTGGTGCGCAGCCTGGTGTCGTGGTTCTGGGGCAAGCCCTACCGGGCCCGGCTCATCCGCCACGGCGGCGACCTGCACGGCAAACATCTGTTGCCGCACCACGTCATCGCCGACATCGCGCTCGTCGCCGAGGAACTCCGCGAGGCGGGCTACCCATCGAGACCGCCTGGCTCGATCCGTTCACCGAGTTCCGTTTCCCGCGGCTGGGGACCGTGCAGATCCGCGACCAGGAAGTCGAACTGCGCGGCGCCATCGAACCGTGGAACACGCTGGGGGAGGAGTCGACCGGAACCGGTACCGCCCGCTACGTCGATTCCTCGATCGAACGGGTCCAGGTGCGTGTCCTCGGCGGTGAGGACGATCGTTACCTGTTGACCTGCAACGGTTTCCCGATCCCGCTCCGGTCCACCGGCCGATCCGGCGAACGGGTGGCGGGCATCCGGTTCCGGGCCTGGCAGCCGCCGAGCGCTTTGCATCCGACGATCAGCATCGATACCCCGCTGACCTTCGACCTCGTCGACACCGTCAACGGGCGGTCGGTGGGCGGCGCGACCTACCACGTCGTCCATCCGGGTGGACGCGCCTACGACCGACCACCGGTGAACGCCGTGGAGGCCGAATCGCGCCGCAACGGGCGCTTCGAGGCGACCGGTCACACAACCGGCACCGTCGACGTCGGGCTTCTCCGGGAACGACAGGCCCGGCAGGCCATCGACTTCGGGGTCCCTGGGATCCTGGATCTGCGTCGGGCACGTACAGTTCTCCGGTGACTTCTTCGCCGGGCAACGCTTCCGCGGTGTTCGATGCCTCCACGGTCTTCGATCGTTACCGGAACGAGGGTTACACGCTCTTCGACGTCCCCGGACCCGGCGATGCCGAACCGGCCGCCGGCGCCCACCACGACGAGCTCCTCGACTCCGCCGGCATCGTTCGTCCCGCGTGGGAAGATCTCGTCCGGCTCTATCAGCGGCGCGGTGACGCCCGGTTGCGCGAGTCCGCGGATCGTCTCGCCGCGGCGGTCCGTGACGACGGTGTGGTCTACAACGAGTTCGACGGTCAGGCCACGCACACCCGAGACTGGGACATCGACGCGGTGCCGCTCATCGTCGACGGTGTCGAGTGGGCCGAGCTGGAGAGGGCCATCACCCAGCGGTCGATGCTGCTCGATCTGCTGCTGCGTGATCTCTACCGCGACCAGAAGACCATCACCTCCGGTCTCGTGGCCCCCGAGATGGTCTTCGGGCACCCCGGCTACATCCGCAAGGCGGCACGTCTCGAGGTCGCCGGACCTCACGCCCTGTTCCTGCACGCGGTCGACGTATCGCGTTCCGCCGATGGGCGTTTCGTGGTCTACCGGGACCGCACCCAGGCCCCGTCGGGCATCGGCTTCTCGATCGTCGGCCGCAGACTGCTGACCAAGACGTTCCCGCAGGTGTTCCAGGCCTGCGCGCCGCGACCGGTGACCGGTTTCGTCGGGACGATGCGCCTCGCGCTCGCCGAGTACGCCCCGCCCGGGGTCGACGACCCGACGGTCGCCGTGCTCAGCCCGGGAAGCATGTCCGAGACTGCCTTCGACCAGGCCTACCTCGCCTCGGTCCTCGGCTATCCGCTGGTCGAAGGTGCGGACCTCACCGTGCGTGACGGCGCGGTCTACATGCGTTCGCTCGGGCGGTACAAGCGGGTCGACGTCCTGCTGCGCCGCGTCGACGCCGCATATGCCGACCCGCTCGATCTGCGGACCGATTCCCGACTCGGCGTCGCCGGTCTGGTGGAGGCGATCTCGCGAGGCAACGTCACGGTGCTGAACACGCTGGGGTCCGGTGTTCTCGAGAATCCCGCGCTGCACACCGTGCTCGAACGGCTTGCGCCGGTCCTGCTCGACGAGGAACTCGCGCTCGGGTCGGTCACCACCTACTGGGCCGGAGATGCGCTGGAGCGCAGCAAGATCCAGAGTCGCATCGGTTCGCTGGTGCTGACCGACACCCGCACCGACGACGAGTTCATCGGGCCGTTGCTCGACGCGCGAACCCGTGCCGAGGTCGCCGCGCGGATCGAATCGCGACCGTGGGCCTGGGTCGGGCGCGAACTCGACGCCTACTCGGTGGCGCCGACCGTCACCGCCGGGACGCGACCCGGACGTCACACGACCGCGCTGCGTGCCGCGCCCGTGTCGGTGCGGGCCTTCAGCGTCGCCCAGGGGCCCACCTACGCGGTGATGCCGGGTGGTCTCGGCGCCGTCCTGGCCGACGGGGTCGAAGGGGCCGCCCACCACGTCGTGTCGGCCAAGGACGTCTGGGTCACCAGCACGGAGGTCGGCGGACACGTGTCGCGCCGTTCGGAGACCCGCGTCGAACCGGCCGGCGAGGTCGTACCGGAGACGGGCCGGCCCGTGCCGCTCGAGTACTCGGAGGTCGCGGCTGCCGCGAGTCCCCGCGTGCTCGCCGATCTGTTCTGGCTCGGCCGCTACGCCGAACGCACCGAGCAGGTCACCCGGCTGGCGAAGGTCTCGCGCCAGCGCTATCAGGATTTCCAGTACCGCCCATGGATGTCGGGGACCCCGGCGGTACCGCTGCTGCTGCACGCGGTCGCCACGATCACCGGAACCGACGGCTACCTCGACACCGCCGATCTGCTGGTCTCGGGCACCGACCGTCAGCCCTCGCCGGACCAGGTCAACGAGGCTATCGAGAAGATCGCCGATCTGACCGTCGCCCGCTCGATCCCGGGTACGGTCGCCTACTCGGTCGACCGGCTCGTCGGTTCTGCCCGGGCGGTCCGTGACCAGATGTCGACCAGTACCTGGATGGTCCTGGCGCCCGTCGAACGGGTCGTCGCGAGCACCGCGCGGCTGGTCTCGCGGTCGCGGGCGGAATCCGATTCCGCCCTGGACCTCGGTCCGGATCTGGCGCGGGCCCACGAGGAGGTCCTCCACGGCGTGCTCGCGCTGACCGGCCTGCAGGAGGAGTCGATGGTCCACGACCCGGGCTGGATGTTCATGGATCTGGGCCGGCGCATCGAACGCGCGATCACCCTCGCCGACCTGACTCTCGCGATGTTCGCGCAGGCGCACGACACCGACGTCGAACAGGCCCTGCTGGAGTCGTATCTGGTCGCCAACGAGTCGTCGGTGATCTACCGGCGCCGCAACCGCGGTCTGTACCGGTTCTCGAGCGTCGCCGAGTTGCTGCTGTTCGACCCGACCAACCCGCGGTCGATGATCTTCCAGCTCGAGAAGATGAACCACGATCTGACGGCGGTGCCCGAACCGCTGCGATCGGCCGGGGCCGAACGAGGTGTGCAGGACATGATCGCCGAGCTGCGTCGGAGCGGGCCGGCCGACCTCGCCGGCGTCGACTCACAGGGCCGCCGGGCAGAGCTCGCCGACCTGATGACCGCACTCCGCGCGGGGGCCCGCGACCTGTCCGATCTGCTGGCCAGGAGCCGTTTCGCAATGCCTCGCCAGGCGCAGCCGATCTGGGGCGGAGGTGAGATGTGAACACGCGCGTCTACCGGGTCATGCATCGCACCCGGTACACCTACAACGACGACGTGTCCTCGTCGTACGGCCGCTGCTACCTGACCCCGCGCGACCTGCCCGGACAACGGGTGCGGTCGACCACGGTCGACATCGAACCCGAACCCGACGACCGGTCGACGGGCATCGACGTCTACGGAAACCACGACAGCTACTTCCACGTCCGCACCGCGCACCGGGAACTGACGGTCACCGCACGGTCGGTCGTCGAGGTCGATCCGGTCGATCAGGGCGTGCTCATCGGCCCCGCGGCCCGGGCCCCGTGGGAGTCGGCACGCCCGGCGGTGCTCGGGGGCCGCGAGGCCGCGCTCGCCGTCGAGTTCGTCCTCGACCTCGACCCGCCGGAGATCACCCGGTCGGTGCGCGACTACGCCGCCGCGGTGTTCACCCCTCAGCGTCCGCTGATCGAGGCGGTCACCGACCTGACGACCCGGATCTTCACCGACTTCGCCTATCGTTCCGGCTCGACGGCCATCTCGACTCGGGTCGACACCGTGATGCAACGACGCGAGGGCGTCTGCCAGGACTTCGCCCGGGTCGCGATCGCGTGCCTGCGCTCGGTCGGACTCGCCGCCCGCTACGAATCGGGCTACCTGGCGACCGATCCGCCGCCGGGCGAGGAGAAGATCTTCGGCGCCGACGCGAGCCATGCGTGGGCGGCGGTCTGGATGCCCGACGGCCGCTGGCTGGCGTTCGACCCGACCAACGACAAACTGGTCGACGAACGCCACGTCACGCTGGCCTGGGGCCGCGACTACGACGACGTCCCGCCGTTGCGCGGGGTCATCTACACCGACTCGACGAAGAGCCACATCGACGTCTCCGTGGACGTGAGTCCGGCGCAGTCACCCGAACCCGGAACCGGGGTCTGAGACACCGCGCGTCGGGACCATCGTGGGCACATCGCGGCACGAATTGTGACCAGGGCACCGAAACCCCTGCAACGCAGTGGTTTCGACGCACACGCTCGCGGGTACAAGATCCGCAACGTCGTACAGAAGGATGAACAATGGTGTTGCACCACCGTTGCAACGGGTACCTTGGGATACGCCATGACGGTCATTACTGAAAGCCGCATCACCAGCGTGGTGCGGGCGGCAGAGGCGCTGCTGTCACACCGCGCCGGTTCCTCGGTAGTCCTCGACGACCCCGAGGACCTCGGAGGTAGCGGCCGTACGACGGTCGTTCGGGTGCGGGTGGCGCAGAACCCCCTCAGCATGGACCGTTCGCTGGTGATCAAGGCGTTGCCCGAGCACGAGGACCCGCAGGCCTTCCACCGCGAGATCGCGTCGTACAAGTACGCCACCGCGCTCCCGAACGAATCGCGACCGGGCCCGCAGCTCATCGCCTCCGACCCCGACCTGCGCCTGATGGTTCTCTCTGATCTCGGTCACGGCCGGTCGATGATGGAGTTCCTCGACGGCGACGACCCGGTGGAGACCTCCCGCGCGGTGAGCGCCTGGGGTCAGGCCCTGGGCCGCATGCACGCGGCGACCGTCGGCGGCGAGATCGACTTCCAGGCGCTGGTCCGCCGCGGCCCGTCGGGTACCGAGGGGCGCGACATCCTCCGTGACGAGGCCAGACGCTCGGTCGATGCGCTCTCCGGACACGCCGCCGCGCTCGGCGTGCAGGTGCCGGATCGGGTTCTCGAGGCGCTCGAGACCGCCGCCGCCCTGTTCGACGACGGCGAGCACCGCGCGTTCAGCCCGTCGGACGTCGGTCCCGAGAACATCATGCTCAACGACGACGGCGTGCAGTTCATGGACTACGAGTGGGGCGGGTTCCGCGACGCCACGCTCGACATCGCCTACGCAGTGGTCACCATGACCGCGCAGCTGCCCGCGCGCGCCGCGTCCCGAGCCACCGACCTCGAGGTGTCGATGGTCGACGCCTGGCGCTCCGAGGTGAACCCGATCTGGCCGGCCCTCGCACACGAGCGCGAGATGCAGCGCAAGGTGCTCGTCGCCCGGCTGCTGTGGGTGTGGCTGTCGACCGCCTGGATGCTGCCTGCCGACACCGACCTGGTCGACCCGGAGTCCGCGATCGGTCAGGACGCCGACGCGAGCCTGGAGATGCCCCCGTTCGACCCGGTGGGTACCCCGATCGAGAGTGGCGGATTCACCCACGACTGGGCGCTGCACACGAACGATCCGCGCGTCCTCGTGTCCCGCTGGACCGATCTCGCGGCAGCCGCCGGCCGTGCCGGTGAGGACGCGATCGCCGATTTCGCGACTGCAACGGGCCTCGCGTTGCAGCGCATCTGGATGGCCTGATCGGCTCGTGGACGGATTGTTCGACCCGCCCGTGGACCCCCGGGCCGGAGCCGGTGTGCCGACGCCCGGCGCCAACGGACTGACCGCGGCGCCGTCACCGACCGCACCGCTCGCGGTCCGGATGCGCCCACAGACCCTCGACGAGATCGTCGGCCAGCAGCACCTGCTCGGCGACGGTTCGCCGCTGCGGCGACTGATCAGCGGGGTCGGTGCGGCATCGGTGCTGCTCTACGGCCCGCCCGGCACCGGCAAGACGACGATGGCGTCGCTGATCGCCCGCGCGACCGGCGGCCGGTTCGAGGCGCTGTCGGCGCTGTCCGCGGGCGTCAAGGAGGTGCGCGCCGTCATCGACGTGGCGAGGCGCCGCCTGATCGAGGGCCAGCAGACGGTCCTGTTCATCGACGAGGTCCATCGCTTCTCCAAGACCCAGCAGGACGCGCTGCTCGACGCGGTGGAGAACCGCATCGTGCTGCTCGTGGCGGCGACCACCGAGAACCCGTCGTTCTCTGTCGTCGCGCCCCTGCTGTCGCGGTCGCTGGTGCTCCAGTTGCGGTCGCTCACCGACGACGACATCCGTGAGGTGCTCACCCGGGCCGTCGCCGACCCGCGCGGCCTCGACGGGCAGGTGGAGGTGACCGACGCCGCGTACGACCACCTGGTGGCGGTCGCCGGCGGCGACGCCCGCCGGGCGCTGACGGCGCTCGAGGCGAGTGCCGACTCGACCACCCGGGTCGACCTCGCCGACGTCGAGACGGCCATCGACCGCGCGGCGGTGCGCTACGACCGCGACGGCGACCAGCATTACGACGTGACCAGCGCGTTCATCAAGTCGATCCGCGGTTCCGACGTCGATGCCGCCGTGCACTATCTGGCGCGGATGATCGCGGCGGGGGAGGACCCGCGCTTCATCGCGAGACGCCTGATGATCCACGCCAGCGAGGACATCGGCATGGCCGATCCCACCGCGCTGCAGACCGCGGTGGCCGCCGCGCAGGTGGTCAACCTCGTCGGCATGCCCGAGGCCAAGCTGGCACTGACCCAGGCCACCATCCATCTGGCGACCGCACCCAAGTCGGCCGGAGTGGTGTCGGCGATCGGCGCCGCGCTCGCCGACGTCGAGGCCGGCAAGGCCCGAGCGGTACCCGCCCACCTGCGCGACAGCCACTACGCAGGGGCCAAGAAACTCGGCAACGGCGTCGCCTACCAGTACCCGCACGACCATCCGGACGGGGTGGTGGCCCAGCAGTACGCGCCGGACGAACTCGTCGGCGTCGACTACTACGAGCCCACCGATCACGGGCTCGAACGCGAGATCGGGCCGCGCGTCGCACGCCTGAGATCCATCGTCCGGGGTGCCGTCACACGTCGCCGATCCCGCTGATCACGGCGGGGATGACGTACCGGGACCGGTTCCGCGACGCGCCGACGGTACTCTGGGATGTCGCGACAACCAACGGCGAGGACAAGACCAACAGTGCAGACGCATGACATCCGGAAGCGTTTTCTGGACCACTTCATCAAGGCCGGCCACACCGAGGTGCCCAGCGCCTCGCTGTTGCTCGACGACCCCAACCTGCTGTTCGTCAACGCCGGCATGGTTCCGTTCAAGCCGTACTTCCTGGGCGAGCAGACCCCGCCGTACTCCCGCGCGACCAGCGTCCAGAAGTGTGTCCGCACCCTCGACATCGACGAGGTCGGCATCACCACCCGCCACAACACCTTCTTCCAGATGGCGGGCAACTTCGCCTTCGGTGACTACTTCAAGCGCGAGGCCATCAACTTCGCGTGGACCCTGCTGACAAACAGCGTGGATGACGGCGGCTACGGCATCGATCCGCAGAAGCTGTGGCCCACCGTCTATCTCGACGACGACGAGGCCGAGGCCATCTGGCGGGACGAGATCGGCGTGCCCGCCGAGCGCATCCAGCGTCGCGGCCTGAAGGACAACTACTGGTCGATGGGCGTCCCCGGTCCATGCGGTCCGTGTTCGGAGATCTTCTACGACCGCGGCCCCGAATACGGCGTCGAAGGCGGCCCGGAGGCCGACGAGGACCGCTACATCGAGATCTGGAATCTCGTGTTCATGCAGAACGTGCGTGGTCCGGGGGGTGGCAAGGACAATTACGAGATCCTCGGGCCCCTGCCCAAGAAGAACATCGACACCGGCATGGGCGTCGAGCGCGTCGCCTGCATCCTGCAGGGCGTCGACAACGTCTACGAGACCGACCTGCTCAAGCCGATCATCGATCTGGCCGCCGAACTCACCGGCCGCGCCTACGGCGCCGGCTCGCATGCCGACGATGTGCGCTTCCGCGTGATCGCCGACCACGCCCGTACCTCGGCGATGCTGATCGGTGACGGCGTGCTGCCCGGCAACGACGGCCGCGGCTACGTGCTGCGTCGCCTGCTGCGCCGCGTCGTGCGGTCGATGCGTCTGCTGGGGGCCGGGGACAACCAGGCCACCATGGGCGCGATCATCGGCAAGGTCATCGACCTGATGGCACCGTCGTATCCGGAACTCGAGACCGAGCGCACCCACATCGTGGACGTCGCGGTGGGCGAGGAGACCTCCTTCGCCAAGACGCTGGCCGCCGGTTCCAAGCTGTTCGCCGACGCGGCGACCGCCACCAGGAAGTCTTCGAGCACCACCATCACCGGCGCCGACGCGTTCACCCTGCACGACACGTACGGCTTCCCGATCGACCTCACGCTCGAGATGGCCGCCGAGGCCGGGCTGTCGGTGGACCAGGAGGGCTTCACCGCCCTGATGGCCGAGCAGAAGCAGCGCGCCAAGGCCGATGCCACGGCGCGCAAGACCGGGCACGCCGACCTGAGCGTGTACCGCGACTTCCTCGACCGCGGACCCACCGAGTTCACCGGCTTCGACGAACTCGTCTCCGAGGCGCGCGTCCTCGGACTCGTCGCCGACGGCGCACGTGTGCCCGTGGCGACCGCCGGGCAGGAACTCACCCTCGTGCTCGACCGCACCCCGCTCTATGCCGAGTCGGGTGGCCAGATGGCCGACGTCGGCACCATCACCACCGGTTCCGGTGTGCGCCTCTCGGTCACCGACGTGCAGAAGGTCGGAAAGTCGGTGTGGCTGCACAAGGTTCGGGTGGACGAGGGCGAGATCGAGGAGGGCGACGAGGTCCTCGCCGCCGTCGACACCGCGTGGCGCCACGGAGCGACGCAGGGCCACTCGGGCACGCACATGGTGCACGCCGCCCTGCGCGAGGTGCTCGGACCCGGTGCGACGCAGGCCGGTTCGCTGAACCGCCCGGGCTACCTGCGTTTCGACTTCAACGCCCGCGGCCCGGTGACCGAGTCCCAGCGTCGGGAGATCGAGGAGATCGCCAACGCGGCCGTCGAGGCCAACTATCAGGTCAACACTTTCGAGACCGGACTCACCGAGGCCAAGGCGATGGGCGCGCTGGCGCTCTTCGGCGAGAACTACGGCGATGTCGTCCGCGTCGTCGAGATCGGCGGCCCGTTCTCGATGGAGCTGTGCGGTGGCACGCATGTCGTGTCGTCGTCGCAGATCGGTCCGATCACGCTGATCGGTGAGTCCTCCGTCGGTTCCGGGGTGCGCCGTGTCGAGGCTTACGTCGGCATGGACTCGTTCCGTTTCCTGTCGAAGGAGCGAGCGCTGCTCGCCGGGCTGTCGTCGTCGCTGAAGGTGCCGTCCGAGCAGGTGCCCGGCCGCGTCGAGCAGCTCGTCACCAAGCTGCGCGACGCCGAGAAGGAACTCGCACGGGTGCGTGCCGAACAGGCTCAGGCGGCCGTTTCCGGTCTCCTCGACACCGCGACCACCATCGGCTCCACGCTCGTCGTCGAGGGCCGGGTCCCCGGGCTCGACGCCAACGGACTGCGTTCGGTCGTCACCGACCTGCGTGGCCGGGTCGCCGACCGCCAGGCCGTGATCGCCATCTTCTCGCCGAACGGTGAGGGACCGGATGCCAAGGTGCCGTTCGTGATCGCCACGACCGCCGCGGCCCGCGACGCAGGTATCAAGGCCGGCGACCTCGTCAAGGAGGTGGCGCCGCTCGTCGGTGGCCGTGGAGGTGGCAAGCCCGACCTCGCCCAGGGATCGGGAACCGAACCCGGCGGTGTCGATGCCGCCCTGTCGCGTATCCGCGAGTTCGTCGGCTGATGCCTTCAGATCAGGGCCCGTCGCCCCGACGCGGTCGCCGGCTCGGCATCGACGTCGGGAGTGTCCGGATCGGTGTCTCGGTGTGCGACCCCGACGGCATCCTCGCCACACCGGTCGAGACGGTCCGCCGAACCCCTTCGGCCGCAACCGATCTCGACCGGATCGTGGACCTGGTGAACGAGTACGAGGCGATCGGCGTCGTCATCGGGCTGCCGAAGACGCTGAAGAACACGACCGGGGTGGCCGCGGAGACCGCGCGCGCCTTCGGTGACCGGCTCGCCGAGCGCATCGCGCCGGCCGAAGTGCATTGGCAGGATGAACGTTTCACCACCGTGACCGCGCAGCAGGCGCTGCACGCGAGCGGCCGGTCGGTGAAGTCGTCACGAGGGGTCATCGATCAGGCGGCCGCGGTCGCTATCCTTCAGGGATGGCTGGATGCGCGACGGTGAGTCCGATGGTCCCTCGACAGAGTCGGGAGGGGAACCGGCGGTGACCGAAGAACGGCGTCGTACGCGACACCGGGACAACCATGGCGGTCGTGCCGAGGGCATGGATCCGGAACGTCTGCGGTATTTCACGCAGCCGGCCGAGGGATCGCCCAACACACGGCATCGTCATCGGCGTACGGGACAGCTCGGCCAGCCCGGTGACCTCGCGAACCCGCCTCAGGGTGGCACGGCCGGTCAGGTCGGCGCCCCCCGGCGTGCGACGCCCGTCCGGATCCCGCCGGGCGGACAGCCCCCGCGGCCTCCGCGTGCCCAGGCGGCACCTCCGCCGCCGGTCGCTCCGCGCCGGCCCGCGCCGCCGCCCCCTCCGCCCACGCCCTCTCACGAGGCGGCCGACGCCGAGCCCGAGCTGCGGCAGGCCGAACCCCAGCTGCCGCAGGCCGAACCCGAGTACCTCGAACCACGCTACGACGAGCGCGAGTTCAGCGACGTCGACAATCAGGAGTCCGCGTACTCCGACTCCGCGTACACCGACCCCGCGTACACCGAACCCGTGCCGGACGGCCGGCGCGGACACGGCGGTCGCGACGAGGAGGACTGGTGGCCGGGCGCCGACGACGTCGAGCCGGCACCGGCATCACGGCGCCCGCGACGACGCTCCCGCGCGAACCAGAAGAAACGCCGGGTGATTCTGGCGCTCGCTGTCGTGTTCATGCTCGCGCTCGTCGGCGGTGTCGGATACTACGGTCTGCGTGCAACCGGGGTTCTGGAGTCGCGTAAGGACTACACCACCACGGCGGGCGCCGGCGACGTGATCGTCGACATCCCCGAGAACTCGACCCTCGCCGACTTCGGGCGCATCCTGGTCGACGCCGATGTCGTCGGCAGTGTGCGTGCCTTCATCGACGCCGCGGACGGTCAGCCGATGTCGGGTGGGCTCTACAAGATGAGGACCCAGATCCCGGCGTCGACCGCCGTGGAGATGCTCACCGACGACAGCGCCCAGCACCGCGTCGGGCGCGTGGTGATCCCGCCGGGTCTCCAGCTCGATTCCAAGACCGGCATCGACGGCAAGATCACGCCGGGCATTTTCCAGATGATCCAGGACGCCACGTCGACCGAGGTCAACGGCCAGCCCGAGGGCGTCACCGTGGCCCAGCTCGAGGAGGCGGCCGCGAAGGCGACCCCCGAAGAGCTCGGGGTGCCCGAGTGGGCGAAGGAGAACGTGGCGTCGATGACCGGGGACCACCGCCGCATCGAGGGCCTCATCGCGCCGACCACCTGGGAACGGGTCGAACCCGATCACACCGCCGTGCAGATTCTCAACGAGATGATCTCCCAGAGCGCGGTGATGTTCGACCAGTGGGGCCTGGTGGACAACAACAAGTCCGGACTGGCGCCGTACGAGACGCTGATCGCCGCGTCGATCGTCGAACGCGAGGTGCGCCACGTCGAGGACGCCCCCAAGGTCGCCCGCGTCATCCGCAACCGTCTCGACGAGGATCAGCGGCTGGAGATGGACTCGACGCAGAACTACACCGCCGCCGTCACCAACATCGACGTGCACGGTGAGGCCTACAAGGCCGACAACGAGTGGAACACCTACCGCTACAAGGGTCTTCCGCCGACCCCGATCGCGGCCGTCGGTGTCCCGGCACTCGAGGCGATGCTCGACCCGGCACCGGGATCGTGGCTGTACTTCGTGACCGTCGACACGGCGGGAACCACGTTGTTCGCGAACACCTTCGAAGAACACAAGCGCAATCGCCTCGTCGCCTGTGAGAACAAGCTGGTGTCGACGGGATGCCGGTGATCCGTTCGCCGTACGGGGATAACCGCCGGGCGGCGGTGCTCGGTTCGCCGATCGGCCATTCGCGGTCACCGGCGGTGCATCTCGCCGCCTATCACGCCCTCGGACTCGACGGCTGGTCCTACGACCGGATCGAGTGCACGGCCGACGAGCTGCCCGGGATCGTGTCGGGTGCGGCACCCGAGTTCATCGGGTTCTCGGTGACGATGCCGAACAAGCTGGCCGCGCTGGACTTCGCGACCGAGCGGACCGAACGTGCTGCGCTGGTCGGATCGGCGAACACTCTGGTGCGCACCGATGACGGCTGGCGGGCCGACTGCACCGACATCGACGGCATGACGGGCGCGCTGGCGGCACTGGGCGTCGACGCCGACATCGCCGCGGGGGCCGCCCCCGATGCGGTCGTGATCGGCGCCGGCGGCACGGCGCTGCCGACCGTCGTGGCGCTCGCCGAGGTCGGCGTCTCGACGATCTCGATCGTGGCGCGCGACGCCGGACGTGCCGCGGCGGTCCTCGACCTGTGCGACCGCCTGGGCATCGCCGGTGAGGTCATCGCCTTCGCGGCCGGTGCCGCACTCGAACATCGCTGTCACGACGCCTCCGTCGTGGTGTCGACGGTGCCCGCGCCGGCCGCCGAGATCCTCGCCCCGGCCGTCGCCCACGCGGGCAAGGTCGTGGACGTGATCTACGACCCCTGGCCGACGCCGCTGGCGCAGGCCGTCGAGGCGGCTGGTGGTGCCGTCGTCGGGGGACTGGTCATGCTGCTGAACCAGGCGTTCCGTCAGGTCGAGCTGTTCACCGGGTTGCCGGCACCTCGCGAGGCGATGACGAAGGTGCTCATCCCCAACGCCTGAGGCTGTGGAGACCTCGCTCGCCGGCACCCGCCGGGCCGCGATGCTCGGCGCATGGTCGAGCTCTCGATTTCGGTGTGGCTGCTCACGATCGCCGTCACCGACGCGCGCACCCGGCGCATCCCCAACGTGATGGTCTGGCCCGGACTCTGGGCGGTGGCGCTCAGCGCGGTCGCGCAGCCGTCCGTCGGACTCGCCGCCGCGGCGGCCGCGGCGCCGTACCTGCTGACCTTCGCCGCCGGGTGGTGCGGCGGGGGTGACGTGAAACTGGCCTTCGCCTGCGGCGGTCTCACGCTGTCCTGGGACACCGCGCTGGTCATGGTGGCTCTCGCCGCACTGCTCTCCCTGGTCGCGGTCCCGGTCGCGACGATGGTAGAGGCATCGCCGACGGCGCGGTCGCGAGGCCGGGCGCACGCACCGGCGCTCGTCGGCGCGTTGATCGTCGTGTCCGATCTGCTCTGACGACGCCCGCCCCACGACCGCTGTCGGCCACTCGTGGGGCACATGGAACAATTGATCACTGTGCTGCGCTGGATAACTGCCGGAGAATCCCACGGACCCGCCTTGGTCGCCCTCGTCGAGGGCATGGTCGCCGGGGTCGAGGTGACCTCGTCGGACATCGCCGAACAGCTTGCCCGCCGTCGCCTCGGTTACGGCCGGGGCGCGCGGATGAAGTTCGAGGCCGACAAGGTCACCGTGCTCGGTGGCGTGCGCCACGGGCGCACGATGGGCAGCCCGGTGGCCATCGAGATCGGCAACACCGAGTGGCCCAAGTGGGAGACCGTGATGGCGGCCGACCCGGTCGATCCCGCCGAACTCGAGGGCAGCGCCCGGAACGCGCCGCTGACCCGTCCGCGCCCCGGGCACGCCGACTACTCGGGCATGCTCAAATACGGCTTCGACGACGCCCGTCCGGTCCTCGAACGTGCCAGCGCCCGGGAGACCGCTGCCCGCGTGGCCGCGGGCACCGTCGCCCGCAACTTCCTCCGCCAGGTCCTCGGCATCGAGGTCGTCTCCCACGTCATCTCGATCGGCGCGAGCGATCCCTATGTCGGTCCGCCGCCGCGCTTCAGCGACCTCGAGGCCATCGACGCCAGCCCGGTCCGCGCGTTCGACGCCGCCGCCGAGAAGTCGATGATCGACGAGATCGAGGCCGCCAAGAAGGACGGCGACACCCTCGGCGGTGTCGTCGAGATCGTCGCCACCGGCGTGCCGGTCGGACTGGGTTCGCACGTCAGCGGAGAGACCCGGCTCGACGCGCGCCTGGCGGCCGCTCTCATGGGCATCCAGGCCATCAAGGGAGTTGAGGTCGGCGACGGCTTCACGACCGCCCGCCGCCGCGGCAGCGAGGCCCACGACGAGATGGTGCCCGGACCCGACGGCGTGCTGCGGTCGACCAACCGCGCGGGCGGCCTCGAGGGCGGCATGACCAACGGCGAGGACCTGCGCGTCCGGATCGCGATGAAGCCGATCTCGACGGTGCCGCGCGCGCTGTCGACGATCGACATGGAGACGGGGGAGACCGCCAGCGCGATCCACCAGCGTTCGGACGTGTGCGCGGTGCCCGCGGCCGGTGTGGTCGCCGAGGCGATGGTGGCGCTCGTCGTCGCCCAGGCGGCACTGGACAAGTTCGGCGGCGACTCGGTCGCCGAGACCTCCACGAACCTCGGCGCCTACCTGACAGCCGTCCACGCGCGCCCGCCGCGCCCATGACGCAGACGCCGACCCCCACGCGGCCGACCACGGGGCGCCGCCCCGCCGCAGTGCTGATCGGCTTCATGGGTGCGGGCAAGTCGACTGTCGGGCGTCTGCTCGCCGACCGGCTCGGGGTCGACTTCGTCGACACCGACATCGAGCTGGTCCGGCGTACCGGGCGCAGCATCCCCGAGATCTTCTCCTCCGACGGCGTCGACGGGTTCCGCACGATCGAGGAGAACGTCGTCACCGACGTCCTCGACAACCACAGTGGGGTGGTGTCGCTCGGTGGAGGTGCGGTGACCACCGCCGGAGTGCGGGATGCACTGACCGGTCACCGTGTGGTCTACCTGCGGGTCAGCGCCGAACGCGGCTACGAGCGGGTCTCCGGCACCGACCGGCCGCTGCTCGACACCGAGGACCCGGCCGCCCGCTATGCCGAACTTCTCGCCGAGCGCACCGACACCTATTCGTCGGTGTGCTCCTTCGAGGTGGACGCCGACGCCGCTCCCGAGGCCGTCGCCGACGCCATCGTCACCGAACTCGCCCGCGAACTGATGTGAGGACAGACCCATGACCGACACCGAACCCGTTGCGATCCGCGTCGATGCCGGCGCGCCCTATGACGTGACGATCGGCCGCGGGCTGCTCGGCGAGGTCGCCGCGGCCGCGGCCGGCGCCGACCGCATCGCGATCCTGTACCAGCCCCCGCTCAACAAGACCGCCGAGCAGATCCGGGAATTCTTGGCGGACAAGGGCTTCGACGCGCACCGCATCGAGATCCCGGACGCCGAGGCGGGCAAGGACCTGTCGGTGGCCGCGTTCTGCTGGGAGGTCTTCGGCCGGATCGGTCTCAAGCGCAACGACAAGGTCATCAGCCTCGGCGGCGGTGCCGCCACCGACCTCTCCGGGTTCGTCGCCGCCACCTGGATGCGCGGCATCGGGGTCATCCACGTCCCGACCACGCTGCTGGCGATGGTCGACGCCGCGGTGGGCGGCAAGACCGGCATCAACACCGAGGCGGGCAAGAACCTCGTCGGGTCGTTCCACGAGCCCGACGCGGTCCTGATCGACATCGGCACGCTCGAGACGGTGCCGCGCAACGAGATCGTGGCCGGGTTCGCGGAGGTCATCAAGACCGGTTTCATCGCCGACCCGACCATCCTCGACATCATCGAGGCCGATCCGGAGGCCGCTCTCGACCCGACCGGGCCGGTGCTCCCGGATCTCATCCGCCGGTCGGTGCAGGTGAAGGCCGACGTCGTCTCGGCCGACCTGAAGGAGTCCTCGCTGCGCGAGATCCTCAACTACGGCCACACCCTGGGCCACGCGATCGAGCGACGCGAGCGCTACCGCTGGCGTCACGGTGCCGCGGTGTCGGTGGGCCTGGTGTTCGCCGCCGAACTGGCGCGCCTGGCCGGGCGTCTCGACGACGCGACCGCCGACCGTCACCGGTCGGTGCTCGAACTCGTGGGCCTGCCGACCTCCTACGACCCGGACGCCTTCGCCGACCTGCTCGAGGGCATGGCGGGGGACAAGAAGAACCGTTCGGGTGTGCTGCGCTTCGTCGTGCTCGACGGACTGGCGAAGCCGGGCCGGCTCGAAGGACCCGATCCCGGCCTCCTCGCCGCCGCCTACTCCGCGGTGGCCGGCGGGGCGGGCAAGAACACCTCGGTCCTCCTCTAGTCCGACTCCACCAACCGACAGACGAACGAACCCACCGCCTCGAAGCGGTGGGTTCGTTGCTGTCGGAGAGGGGCGAACCGGTTACCGGGCCGCGTCGGCGTGCCGGTCCTCGTGGACCGACCAGTCGTCTTCGGCGCCCTTGTTCTGCTCGCGGCGGATCAACCAGCGGCCGATGGCGGCACCGACGAACGCGGGGACGAACACGAGCAGAGCGGTGAACGAGGCACCCGCGATCAGCTCGACGAACAGGCCGGCCTGGCCGATCCCGGCGAGGACCGTGTTGCCGATGATCCACGAGATCAGCCCGGCGGCGACCCCGGCCAGGACACCGGCCTTCAGCCAGCGCACGGTGAGGTCCCCGTAGTCGTCCGGATCGGGATTGGCGCGCGCATCGCGAATACCGTCGAAACCACCCCAGACCAGCGCTACCAGGACGACCGCCGCGATGGCGACGGTGCGCCACACGGTCGAGTTCAGCGGGGCCTCGACCACTGCCACACCGAGCAGGATTCGGGCGAGGACGTGAACAGCGGTCATCGCCAGACCGCGCACCAACCACGAAGACATGCGCGTCATACTACGCATCCGTGCCGTGGTTGCGGACACACCTGGTCGATGTGGCCGGCTCCGCGTGCCGGGTTCGCACAGTCGGACGTCCCGCCGTAGCGTTGCTCGGGTGCCGATCATCCACGACACCGCCGGCCGACGAGACCGGCTGCGGAACCAGCTACGCGACCACTCGGGTGCCGACGCGCAGGTCGCGGCGTTCGTCGTCTCCGACCTCGTCAACGTCCGGTACCTGACCGGCTTCACGGGTTCCAACGCGGCAGTCCTCATCGACGTGTCCGACCCCGCGGGGGACCGGATCGCCACCGACGGCCGCTACCTCACCCAGGTCGCCGCGCAGGTCCCCGATGTCGAGCCCGTCATCGAACGCGCCTGCGTCCCGGCCCTGGTTGCGCACGCGCGGACCGCGGGTGCCGCCCGTATCGGCTTCGAGGCCGATGCCGAGACCGTCGCCGGGCACCGTGCGCTGACCGCGTCGATCGAGGATTCCGGGGTCGAACTGGTCGGTCTCACCGGCGTCGTGCAGGGTCTGCGGGCCGTCAAGGATGCGGGGGAGATCGCGTTGTTGCGCGCGGCCTGCGCGATCGGCGATGCCGCTCTGGCCCGGATCATCGCCGACGGTGTCCTGCGCGCCGGAACCACCGAACGCGAAGCCGCCCGCGCCCTGGAGTTCGAGATGTATCGCCTCGGCGCCGACGGCATCGCCTTCGAGACGATCGTCGCCGCCGGGCCGCACTCGGCGATTCCGCACCACCGGCCCACGCACACCGCGCTGGCCGACGGCGACCTCGTCAAGATCGACTTCGGCGCCGTCGTCGGCGGCTACCACTCCGACATGACGCGAACCTTCGTGCTGCACCGCGCCGCGGACTGGCAGCGCGACATCTACGACCTCGTCGCCACCGCGCAGGCCGCCGGACGGACCGCTCTCGCCCCGGGCATGGAGCTGCGGGACGTGGACGCCGCGGCGCGAGCCGTCATCGACGACGCCGGGCACGGCGACCACTACGTGCACGGACTCGGCCACGGCGTGGGCCTCGAGATCCACGAAGCGCCGGGAATCGGCAAACTCTCGACGGGTACACTGCCATGCGGTGCTGCGGTCACCGTGGAGCCCGGTGTGTACCTACCCGGATGGGGTGGGGTCAGGATCGAGGACACCCTGGTCGTCACACAAGGCGACCCGGAACTGTTGACCACCACCGACAAGACATTCACCGTCATCTGACTGCAAGGGAAGAAACACCACATGGCGACCACCGCCGATTTCAAGAACGGCCTCGTGCTGCGCATGGACGACCAGCTCTGGCAGATCCAGGAGTTCCAGCACGTCAAGCCGGGCAAGGGTCCCGCATTCGTGCGCACCAAGATCAAGAACGTGATGAGCGGCAAGACCGTCGACAAGACCTTCAACGCCGGCGTCAAGGTCGAGACCGCCACTGTCGACCGTCGGGACATGACCTTCCTGTACAACGACGGCACCGACTACGTCTTCATGGACGCGCAGGACTACGAGCAGTTCGCCCTGCCGCCGGCCGTGGTCGGCGACGGCGCGCGCTTCCTGCTCGAGAACATGACCGTGCAGGTCTCGCTCAACGAGGGCACCCCGCTGTTCGTCGAACTCCCGGTCACCGTCGAGCTCATCGTCGCCCAGACCGACCCGGGTCTGCAGGGTGACCGCTCCACCGGCGGCACCAAACCCGCCACGCTGGAGACCGGCGCCGAGATCCAGGTGCCGCTGTTCATCAACACCGGCGACAAGCTGAAGGTCGATTCGCGCGACGGCAGCTACCTCGGCCGCGTCAACTCCTGACCTGTGAAACAACCCGGAACCCGACACAAGGCGCGGCGGCGCGCGGTGGACCTGCTCTTCGAGGCCGAGGCCAAGAAGGTCAGTCCCAGCCAGCTCGTCGCCGAACGCCGAGAGTACGTCCGCAGCGACGAGAGCGTCGGCTCGATCCACGACTACACCGCCACGGTGATCCAGGGTCTGGCCGACGATCAGGACCAGATCGATGCGGTCATCTCCTCCCATCTGCGCGAGTGGACGCTGGAGCGTCTGCCCGCGGTCGACCGCGCCATCATGCGCCTGGCGACCTGGGAGCTGTTCAACTCGCTCGACGTCGACCCCATCGTGGTGGTCGACGAGGCGGTGGAGCTCGCCAAGGAGCTGTCCACCGATGATTCGCCGGCCTTCGTCAACGGAGTGCTCGCCAAGATCGCCGAGCTCGCGCCGCAGGTCCGTGCCGCCGCGTCCGCCGAGCCGAGCGGTCCGGCCGCCGGCGATTCCGCCGCGGACTGAAACGGCAACCGTCCCTGTGGCGCAGGTCGCGGGAATTCGTCTGTCTCGCGACGCGGTGTAAAGTGTCGCGAGACAGACATCCTTTAACGATCCGTCCTGCGAGGCGGAGAAGGAGGTCGGCTTTGGCCAGCCCCGCTCCCAGGGTGCTGCTCGATGCCGCTGACGTGTCGCGCACGATTGCTCGTGTCGCACACCAGGTGATCGAGAAGACAGCTCTGGACTCGCCCGACGCCCCGCGCGTCGTTCTCATCGGAATTCCCACTCGCGGAACATCTCTCGCGACTCGTCTGGGTTCCAAGATCGGCGAGTTCGCCGGTGTCGAGGTGCCGGTGGGCTACCTCGACATCACTCTCTACCGCGACGATCTGCGCGGCAAGCCCCATCGCCCGCTCGAACGGACGATGGTCCCCGCCGGCGGCGTCGACGGCGCGATCGTGATCCTCGTCGACGACGTGCTCTACTCCGGGCGCACGGTCCGCGCCGCCCTGGACGCGCTGCGCGATCTCGGACGCCCCGCTGCGGTCCAGCTCGCGGTGCTGGTGGACCGCGGCCACCGCGAATTGCCGCTGCGCGCCGACTATGTCGGCAAGAACATCCCGACCGCTCGCGACGAGCAGGTGTCGGTGCATCTCACCGAACACGACGGAGTCGACGAGGTCGTCCTCAGCTCGGCTTCGAACGCCGTTGCCGCCGAGGGCGATTCGTGATGCGGCATCTGCTCTCCACGCAGGACCTGAACCGCGACGAGGCCACTGCGCTCCTCGACGACGCCGAGCGTTTCGAACAGGCCCTCACCGGTCGTGAGGTCCGCAAGCTCCCGACGCTCCGTGGCCGGACCGTCATGACGGTCTTCTACGAGAACTCCACCCGCACCCGCGTCTCCTTCGAGGTCGCCGGCAAGTGGATGAGCGCTGATGTCATCAACGTCAGCGCCTCGAGTTCGTCGGTGGGCAAAGGCGAATCGCTGCGCGACACGGTCAAGACCCTGCACGCGGCCGGTGCCGACGCCTTGATCGTGCGCCACCCCGCGTCGGGCGCGCCGGCCCAGATCGCCGACTGGACAACCGATTCGAACGGTGAGGGTCCGGCGATCATCAACGCCGGAGACGGCACCCACGAACATCCCACGCAGGCCCTGCTCGACGCGCTCACGCTGCGCCAGCGGCTCGGCTCGCTGGAGGGACGTCGCATCGCGATCGTCGGCGACGTCGTGCACTCACGGGTCGCGCGGTCCAACGCGCACCTGCTGTCGACCCTCGGCGCCGAGGTCGTCCTCGTCGCCCCGCCGACCCTGCTCCCGGCGGGAGTGGGCGAGTGGCCGGTCACCGTCTCGGGCAACCTCGACGCCGAACTGCCCGCCGTCGACGCGGTGATGATGCTGCGCGTCCAGGCCGAGCGGATGAACGGCGGATACTTCCCGAGTCCCCGTGAGTACTCGGTCCGCTTCGGTCTCAGCGACCGCCGCCTGGCGATGCTCGCCGACGATGCGGTGGTCCTGCATCCGGGTCCGATGCTGCGCGGTATGGAGATCGGCTGGTCGGTCGCCGACTCGCCGAAGGCCACCGTCCTCGAGCAGGTCCGCAACGGCGTCCACGTACGCATGGCGGTCCTCTTCCGGCTGCTCGTCGGGTCCGACTCCGCGGGAGCCCACCTGTGACCACCACCCCCAGCACGTCAGGAGTTCGCCCGTGACCGCCCCGGCAACCGGAACCGTCCTCATCGCCGAGGTCCGTCCCTACGGCGAGGGCGAGCCGATCGATGTCCTCGTCTTCGACGGCGTGATCACCGAGATCGGCGCGGGCCTGTCCGCACCCGAAGGTGCCGAGCGCATCGAGGGCAGGGGCGGTGTGCTGCTGCCCGGTTTCGTCGACCTCCACACCCATCTGCGTGAACCCGGCCGCGAGGACACCGAGACCATTCGGTCCGGCTCCGAGGCCGCCGCCCTGGGTGGTTACACCGCAGTGTTCGCGATGGCCAACACCAGCCCGGTCGCCGACAACTCGACCGTCACCGACAACGTGTGGCGCTCCGGCCGCGAGGTCGGGCTCGTCGACGTGTACCCGGTGGGTGCGGTCACCGTCGGGCTCGAGGGCGAACAGCTCGCCGAGATGGGCATGATGAACGCCGGCGCCGCGGGCGTCCGGATGTTCAGCGACGACGGCAAATGCGTCCACGACCCGCTCCTCATGCGTCGCGCCCTGGAATACGCGACCGGACTGGGCGTGCTCATCGCCCAGCACGCCGAGGAGCCGCGCCTGACCGTCGGCGCCGTCGCCAACGAGGGCGCCACCGCGTCCCGGCTCGGACTGGCCGGCTGGCCGCGTGCCGCCGAGGAGTCGATCGTCATCCGCGACGCGCTTCTCGCCCGCGACGCCGGAGCACGCATCCACATCTGCCACGCCTCGACCGAGGGCACCGTCGAGCTGCTGCGCTGGGCCAAGGACCAGGGGATCGCGATCACCGCCGAGGTGACCCCGCACCACCTGCTCCTCGACGACTCGCGTCTCGAAACGTACGACCCGATCAACAAGGTCAACCCGCCGCTGCGGGAGGTCCGTGACAAGGAAGCCCTGCGCCAGGCCCTCGCTGATGGGATCGTCGACTGTGTGGCCACCGACCACGCGCCGCACGCCGCGCAGGAGAAGTGCTGCGAGTTCGCCCAGGCCAAGCCGGGCATGCTCGGGCTGCAGACCGCGCTCCCGATCGTCGTCGAGACCCTGCTGAAGACCGGTCTGCTCGATTGGCGAGGCGTCGCGCGGGTGATGAGCGAACGGCCGGCGCAGATCGTCGAACTGACCGACCAGGGCCGCCCGATCGAGGTCGGCGAACCCGCCAACCTCGCCGTCGTCGACCCGGACACCTCCTGGGTGGTCCGCGGAGACGAGCTGGCCAGCCTGTCGCGCAACACTCCGTACGAGGAGATGACGATGCCGGCGACCATCACCGCCACCGTCCTGCGCGGGGTGGTCACCACCCGCGAGGGTCGGGTGACCCGATGAACATCCGTCGCGGCCTCATCCCCGGCATCCTCGTGCTCGTCGTGGTCGCCTCGGTGATCGGCACCGTGCTCGGCTACGGGCGAGTGGTGTTCAACGCATGGTTCATCGGCGTGTGCGCGCTCATCGCCCTCGGCCTGCTGTCGATGTTCTACCTGCTGATCACCGGCAACAAGAAGAAGCATGCGGCACAGGCCGAGCTCATCGGCGAACTGCCCTCCACCCCGGCCGACCTCGGGGCGGAGCAGCGCGGCCCCGACACCGGCCTCTACCTCGGTTCCACGATGGCGCCGAGTTGGCAGAACCGCGTGGTCGTCGGTGACATCTCCGACCGCGCGTCGGCGACGATCGCCGAGTTCGCAGCGGGCGTCCTCATCTCCCGCCAGGCTGCGAGCGACATCTGGATTCCGCGAGAGGCGATCACCGCGGTACGCACCGAACGCGGCATCGCGGGCAAGGTGATGAGTGCCGACGGTGTCCTGGTGATCCGATGGGTCCTGCCCAGCGGCACCGAGATCGACACGGGACTCCGCGCCGACGACAAATCGATCTACCCCGGCTGGGTGAACGCCTTTGCCGGACAGCATGACAGTGGACAGGGGACACAGGAATGAACACAGCGGTCTTGGTGCTGGAGAACGGCCAGGTGTTCACCGGCCGGAGCTTCGGCGCAGTGGGCGAGACCCTCGGTGAAGCGGTGTTCTGCACCGCGATGACCGGCTACCAGGAAACCCTGACCGACCCGAGTTACCACCGGCAGATCGTCGTGGCCACCGCGCCGCAGATCGGCAACACCGGCTGGAACACCGAGGACGGCGAGAGCACCGGCAGCGCGGGCAGCACCGGGGTCGACGGCGACTCCGGAAAGATCTGGGTTGCCGGATATGCGGTGCGAAACCCCACCCGACGAGTCTCGAACTGGCGCGCGACCACCTCGCTCGAGGACGAACTCGTCAAGCAGGGGATCGTCGGCATCGGCGGGATCGACACCCGCACCGTGGTCCGTATCCTCCGCGACCACGGCTCGATGAAGGCCGGCATCTTCTCCGGACCGGCGCTCGCCGACACCGACGAACTCGTCGGTCGGGTGCGCAACCAGCCGGACATGAAGGGCGCCAGGCTCGCCGACGAGGTCACCACGTCCGACGGGTATGTCGTCGAGCCCCTCGAGGCGCACCGCTTCACCGTCGCCGCCATCGACCTCGGGATCAAGACCAACACCCCGCGGATGTTCGCCGAGCGGGGCGTCCGTACGCATGTGCTGCCGGCGACCGTCGCGCTCGACGCGATCGCCGACCTCCGGCCCGACGGCGTGTTCCTGTCCAACGGTCCGGGCGACCCGGCAACCGCCGACGACATCGTCGAGCTCACGCGTGGTGTCCTCGGGCAGGACCTGCCGCTGTTCGGCATCTGCTTCGGCAACCAGATCCTGGGCCGGGCCCTCGGCCGGTCCACCTACAAGATGAAGTTCGGGCACCGGGGCATCAACATCCCGGTTGTCGACCACGCCACCGGCAAGGTCTCGATCACCTCGCAGAACCACGGCTTCGCGCTCGAGGGTGAGGCGGGGGAGGAGTTCGACTCCGACTTCGGCCGCGCGCGGGTCAGTCACGTCTGCGCCAACGACGGCACCGTGGAGGGCGTCGAGCTGCTCTCCGCCCGCGCCTTCTCCGTGCAGTACCACCCGGAGGCGGCCGCCGGCCCCCACGACGCCGCGTATCTGTTCGACAAATTCGTCACCCTGCTCGAGGGTGACCGTGCGTCCCGGAAGACCAAGAATCAAGGAGCGAGTGCCTGATGCCGCGCCGCGAAGACATCAACCACGTCCTGGTCATCGGCTCGGGGCCGATCGTCATCGGTCAGGCTTGTGAATTCGACTACTCGGGCACCCAGGCCTGCCGCGTCCTCAAGGCCGAAGGCCTGCGTGTCAGCCTGGTGAACTCCAACCCGGCGACGATCATGACCGACCCCGAGTTCGCCGATGCCACCTACATCGAGCCGATCACCGCCGAGTTCGTCGAGAAGGTGATCGAGGCCGAGCGCGACGCCGGACATCCCATCGACGCCGTGCTCGCCACCCTCGGCGGGCAGACCGCGTTGAACACCGCGGTCGCGCTGCACGACCGCGGGTCGCTGGAGAAGTACGGCATCGAGCTGATCGGTGCCGACTTCGACGCCATCCAGCGCGGTGAGGACCGCCAGATGTTCAAGGACATCGTGGAGAAGGTCGGCGGCGAGAGCGCGCGCTCCCGCGTCTGCCACACGATGGACGAGGTCCGCGAGACCGTCGCCGAACTCGGCTTCCCGGTCGTCGTGCGTCCGTCGTTCACCATGGGCGGCCTCGGCTCGGGCATGGCCTACGACGACAACGATCTGGAGCGGATCGCCGGCGGCGGTCTCGCCGCGTCGCCGACCGCCAACGTCCTCATCGAGGAGTCGATCCTCGGCTGGAAGGAGTACGAGCTCGAACTGATGCGCGACAACCGCGACAACGTCGTGGTCGTCTGCTCCATCGAGAACCTCGACCCGGTCGGTGTGCACACCGGCGACTCGGTGACCGTCGCCCCGGCGATGACCCTCACCGACCGCGAGTACCAGATCATGCGTGACCTCTCCATCGACATCCTGCGCGAGGTCGGCGTCGACACCGGCGGCTGCAACATCCAGTTCGCCGAGGACCCGCGCGACGGACGCCTCGTCGTGATCGAGATGAACCCGCGTGTGTCGCGGTCGTCGGCACTGGCGTCGAAGGCGACCGGCTTCCCGATCGCCAAGATCGCCGCGAAGCTGGCCATCGGCTACAGCCTCGACGAGATCGTCAACGACATCACCAAGGAGACCCCGGCCTGTTTCGAGCCCACGCTCGACTATGTCGTGGTCAAGGCGCCGCGGTTCGCGTTCGAGAAGTTCCCGGGCGCCGACGACACGCTGACCACCACGATGAAGTCGGTGGGCGAGGCGATGAGCCTCGGCCGCAGCTTCGCCGAGGCGCTCGGCAAGGTCATGCGTTCGCTGGAGACCAAGGCCGGCGGCTTCTGGGCGGAGGCCAACCGGCCCGACCCGAAGACCGTCGATCTGCCCGCGCTGCTCGAGGAGATCAAGACGCCGAAGGACGGGCGTCTCTACAAGCTGATGCTGGCCTTCGAGGCCGGCGCCACGATCGAGGACCTGCACGAGGCCACCGCCATCGATCCGTGGTTCCTGGCCGAGATCGGCGGGATCGCCGCGCTGGGTGCGGAGATCCGCGACGCCGACATCCTCGACGAGGCCTTGCTGCGCGAGGCGAAGTCGACCGGCTTCTCCGACCGTCAGATCGCCGCTCTCCGTTCGGATTTCGAGGACGAGGCCGCGGTGCGGGCGCATCGCCTGTCGCTCGGTGTGCGCCCGGTCTACAAGACCGTGGACACCTGTGCGGCCGAGTTCGAGGCGAAGACGCCCTACCACTACTCGACCTATGAGCTCGATCCCGCGGCCACGAGCGAGATCGCGCCGCAGCCGGATCGTCCCAAGGTGCTGATCCTCGGTTCGGGCCCGAACCGCATCGGACAGGGCATCGAATTCGACTACTCGTGTGTCCACGCCGCACTCACGCTGAGCGAGGCCGGCTACGAGACCGTGATGGTCAACTGCAACCCGGAGACGGTCTCGACCGACTACGACACCGCCGACCGCCTGTACTTCGAGCCGCTGACCTTCGAGGACGTGCTCGAGGTCTACCACGCCGAATCCCAGTCGGGCACCGTCGCCGGGGTCATCGTGCAGCTCGGTGGCCAGACTCCGCTGGGTCTCGCCCGTCGCCTCGAGGAGGCGGGTGTCCCGATCGTCGGGACCAGCCCGGCCGCCATCGACCTCGCCGAGGATCGCGGCGAGTTCGGCAAGGTCCTCACCGAGGCCGGTCTGCCGGCCCCGGCGTTCGGTACCGCGACGAGCTTCGCCGAGGCCCGTGACACCGCCGCTCGCATCGGCTATCCGGTGCTGGTGCGTCCGTCCTACGTCCTGGGCGGCCGCGGCATGGAGATCGTCTACGACGAGAAGTCCCTGGAGGACTACATCTCCCGCGCCACGGAACTGACCCCCGACCATCCGGTGCTGGTCGACCGGTTCCTCGAGGATGCGGTGGAGATCGACGTCGACGCCCTGTGCGACGGCGAGGAGGTCTTCATCGGCGGCGTGATGGAGCACATCGAGGAGGCCGGTATCCACTCCGGTGACTCGGCGTGTGCGCTGCCGCCGGTCACCCTCGGCCGCGCCGACCTGGCGATGGTCCGCACCTCCACCGAGGCACTCGCCAGGGGCATCGGGGTGAAGGGTCTGCTCAACGTCCAGTACGCGCTCAAGGACGACATCCTCTATGTCCTGGAGGCGAATCCGCGCGCGAGCCGCACGGTGCCGTTCGTGTCGAAGGCGACCGCGGTGCCGCTGGCCAAGGCGTGTGCCCGCGTCATGCTCGGGTCGTCGATCGCCGACCTGCGCAAGCAGGGC
Organism: Gordonia sp. YY1; assembly: GCF_009872315.1. Classification (NCBI taxonomy): domain Bacteria; kingdom Bacillati; phylum Actinomycetota; class Actinomycetes; order Mycobacteriales; family Gordoniaceae; genus Gordonia; species Gordonia sp. YY1. The sequence goes on from NZ_WXYI01000011.1 coordinate 96,452, forward strand.
ATCCTGCCGGAGGCCGGCGACGGCGGCGAGACCCCGGCGACCGCGCCGATCTCGGTGAAGGAAGCGGTCCTGCCGTTCAACCGGTTCCGTCGCCACGACGGCAGCGGGGTCGACAACCTGCTGAGCCCGGAGATGAAGTCCACCGGCGAGGTGATGGGCATCGACGCCGACTTCGGTCGCGCGTTCGCCAAGTCGCAGACCGCCGCCTACGGGTCGCTGCCGACCAGCGGCAAGATCTTCGTGTCGGTGGCCAACAAGGACAAGCGGGCGCTGATCTTCCCGGTCAAGCACCTCGCCGACCTCGGCTTCGAGATCCTGGCCACCGAGGGAACCGCAGATGTGTTGCGCCGCAACGGAATCAAGTGTGAGACCGTCCTCAAGCACTTCGAGGCCACCGCGGGAGAGCGGACGGTTGTGGACATCATCCGGGCGGGCGAGGTCACGATGGTGATCAACACCCCGTTCGGCAACTCCGGCCCGCGCGTCGACGGCTACGAGATCCGCAGTGCCGCGGTGTCGGTGAACATCCCGTGCATCACCACGGTGCAGGGCGCCAGTGCAGCGGTGCAGGGCATCGAGGCCGCGATCAACGGCGATGTCCGGGTCCGCTCCATCCAGCGACGCCACGCGGACATGGCCGGCCTCTCATGACGGTGGCGTCCGCATGACGGGGGCGTCCGGCTTCGGCGCCCGCTACCGGCGGGTGACGGCCGAACGCGGACGCCTGTGCGCGGGTATCGACCCGCACGCGGGGCTGCTGACCGACTGGGGCCTGGACGTGTCCGTCGACGGGTTGTCGCGGTTCGCCGACATCTGCGTCGAGGCGCTGGCCCCGTCGGCGGCGGTGATCAAGCCCCAGGTCGCCTTCTTCGAGCCGTTCGGTGCCGCGGGCTTCGCGGTGCTCGAACGGGTCATCGCGGGCTGCCGCGAGGCGGGTGCCCTGGTGATCGCCGACGCCAAGCGCGGTGACATCGGCTCGACCATGTCGGCGTACGCACGGGCGTGGTTGGCCGACGCCTCACCGCTGTGCGCCGACTCGGTGACCGCCTCTCCGTACCTCGGCTACGAATCGCTGCGCCCGGCGCTTGACCTGGCGCGGGTGGGGGAACGCGGCGTGTTCGTCCTCGCGCGAACCTCCAACCCGGAGGGCGGAGACGTGCAGCAGGCGCGGACGGGGGAGCGGACGGTCGCCCAGTCGATCGTCGATGCCGCGGCGGCCGAGAACGCCGACGGCACCGCGACCGCCGGCCTCGTCGTGGGTGCGACCCGCGAGCACGGACTCGACCTGGCCGACCTGAACGGCCCGATCCTGGCGCCGGGTCTGGGTGCTCAGGGAGCCACCGCCGAGGATCTGAAGGTGGTCTTCGCCGACGCCGACCCCGGGTGGGTGCTGCCGGCGAGTTCGCGCGGAGTGCTCCGCGCCGGTCCCGACGTCAATGCACTGCGCGACGCGTTCGTCCGGGCCCGCGACGAGGTCGAGACCGCACTGGGCTGAGGCGACCGCCCGGTTCCGTGCGACGGCGCGACACGCGCAAAGCGCCGTCGAATTCCAGACGAATCTGGTCACACCACTCCAGTCACATCTGTCTCAGTACGTCGATCGCTCGATCGCGAGTACTTCGCATTGCTATCGATCTCGTTCACCGGCGCCACTGTCGTGACCTGCGGGTATGATGTAAAACCCATCGTCAGAGCGGTGCAACACCGAGTGGAGCGCCGGTGTGCCGGGCCGAAGTGCCGCGGTGCACTACAACATGAGAAAACACCGCGAAAACGGGGGGTCGCGCTCGCAAATGCCTGATCACGTGGGTACGGTCGCATTCGCCGCCAACAATCGGCGGTGCCGGACGGGTACCCCACCCGACCGCATCGTTGCGAAGACGACGCAGCGCCGCCCGCGTGGCAACAGCCGTCGGACGCCTCACGGCGGACGACGACAGCCCCAATCAAGAACGAAAGACGGAGGAACCCGTGGCCCTTCCCCAGTTGACTGACGAGCAGCGCGCCGCTGCGTTGGAGAAGGCAGCTGCCGCTCGTCGCGTCCGCGCTGAGCTCAAGGAGCGCCTGAAGCGCGGTGGCACCGATCTCCAGCAGGTGCTCAAGGACGCCGAGAACGACGAGATCCTGGGCAAGATGAAGGTCTCGGCACTGCTCGAGGCCCTGCCCAAGGTCGGCAAGGTCAAGGCTCAGGAGATCATGACCGAGCTGGAGATCGCTCCGACCCGCCGCCTGCGCGGTCTCGGCGACCGTCAGCGCAAGGCCCTGCTCGAGAAGTTCAGCTCCTGAACGTGAGCAATGCAACCGAACACGGCAGCGTGACGGTCTCGTGGGACCGGCGGTGACCAACCGGCCGGAAACCGCGGGAGCCGCACGCACGAGGGGTCGACTGATCGTTTTGGTCGGCCCCTCGGCCGTCGGCAAGTCCACCGTCGTCGCCAGGGTGCGCGCCGCATTGCCGGACCTGTACTTCAGCGTCTCGGCGACGACCCGCGCACCGCGTCCCGGTGAGGTCGACGGCCGCGACTACCACTTCGTCTCGGCCGAGGACTTCGACCGGATGATCGCCGGCGACGAGCTCTTGGAGTGGGCGGAGATCCACGGTGGCCTGCAGCGATCGGGTACCCCGCTCGCGCCCGTCCTCGCTGCTCTGGAGGCCGGTAAACCCGTTCTGGTGGAGGTCGACCTCGTCGGTGCGCGTAACGTCGTCACCCGTCTGCCCGAGGCGACCACCGTCTTCCTCGCCCCGCCGAGCTGGGACGAACTCGTCGCCCGGCTGACCGGCCGCGGCACCGAGAGCCCCGAGGCGATCGAGCGCCGGCTCGCCACCGCGAAGGTCGAGATGGCCGCCCAGGACGAGTTCGACCACGTCATCGTGAACAGCGAAGTCGACCGAGCGGCCTCCGACTTGGTATCCTTGCTGGTCGGACCTGAGCAGCCCACCGCGCCCGCGACCTGACCAGCCTCTCTGACATCCCAGACCTCGACGCAGGAGTTTGTGTGACCACCCCGACCAATTTCGACATCACCGAGATCGCCGACGCACCGGCATACGACACACCGCTGGGTATCACCAATCCGCCGATCGACGATCTCCTCGAGCGCGCCTCGTCGAAGTACGCCCTCGTCATCTACGCGGCCAAGCGTGCGCGCCAGATCAACGACTACTACAACCAGCTCGGTGACGGCATCCTCGAGTACGTCGGCCCGCTGGTCGAGCCCGGCCTCCAGGAGAAGCCGCTGTCGATCGCGCTCCGCGAGATCCACTCCGATCTGCTCGAGCACACCGAGGGCGAATAGTCGCGGCGTCGGGTATGACCACACCGACCAAGAAACGACGCCGAATCCTCATCGGCGTCGGTGGAGGCATCGCCGCATACAAGGTGTGCTCGGTGATCCGCCACTTCACCGAGTCCGGGCACGACGTCCGAGTGGTGCCGACCCCGGCGGCCCTCGAGTTCGTCGGCAAGGCCACCTTCGAGGCGCTCAGCGGTAACCCGGTCAGCACCACCGTCTTCGACGACGTCGACGAGGTCGCGCATGTGCGTCTGGGCCAGGGCGCCGACCTCGTGATCGTCGCGCCGGCGACCGCGGACCTCATGGCCCGCGCTGCTCAGGGACGCGCCGACGATCTGCTCACCGCATCGCTGCTCACCGTGCGGTGCCCGGTGCTGTTCGTGCCGGCCATGCACACCGAGATGTGGGAGCACCCCGCCACCCAGGCCAACATCGCGACCCTGCGCGAACACGGTTCGACCGTCATGACGCCGGCGTCCGGTCGCCTCACCGGCACCGACTCCGGCCGCGGTCGTCTCCCGGACCCGCAGGAGATCGCCCTCATCGGCGAGCTGCTCCTCGACCGCGCCGACGCACTGCCGTACGACCTCGCCGGTGTCCGCGTGCTGATCAGTGCCGGCGGCACCCGCGAACCGCTCGATCCGGTGCGCTACCTGGGCAATCACAGCTCGGGCAAGCAGGGATTCGCCCTGGCCCGGGCAGCTGCACAGCGTGGGGCGAGCGTCACCGTCGTCGCCGGTTCGACGACCGACCCCGGTGACCCCGCCGGCGTGCACATCGTCCGGATCTCGAACGCCCAGGAACTCTCCGAGGAGATGACCAAGCGCGCGGCCGACGCCGATGTCGTCATCATGGCCGCCGCCGTGGCCGACTTCCGGCCCGTCGCGGTGGCCGACGCCAAGATCAAGAAGGGCGATCAGGGTCCGGCCCCGATCGAGCTGACCACCAACCCGGACATTCTCCGCGGGCTCGTCGAGGCGCGGGACGACGGCCGTATCCCCTCGGAGACCGTCATCGTCGGATTCGCCGCCGAGACCGGCGACGAGACCGGCGGGGTCCTCGACCACGGTCGCGCGAAGCTCGCCCGCAAGGGTTGCGACCTGCTGGTGGTGAACGCGGTCGGCGACGGCAAGGCGTTCGGCACCGAGGACAACACCGGCTGGCTGCTGTCGGCCAAGGGTGACGAGACCGCGCTGCCCTTCGGGTCGAAAACACTCATGTCGAGTCGAATACTTGACGAAGTGCGACAACTGGTGCCTGATGGTCCGGGGGCCTGAGCGGCAACGCAGCGAAACCGACCGCTGTGTAGTTTTGAAGTGACTCCCACCGGCCACGACGACCGGACGATACCTGCCAAACGGCGCCGGAAGATCCGCGCGCGAGATCTCGAGAGGATCTGATGACCACCTCGTCACGCCTGTTCACGAGCGAATCCGTCACCGAGGGGCATCCCGACAAGATCTGTGACGCGATCAGCGACTCGATCCTCGACGCCATCCTCACCGACGACCCCAACGCGCGGGTCGCGGTGGAGACGCTGGTGACCACCGGCCAGGTCCACGTCGCGGGTGAGGTCACGACCACCGCGTACGCAGACATCCCCGGCATCGTCCGGGCCAAGATCCTCGAGATCGGTTACGACTCCTCCACCAAGGGCTTCGACGGCGCGTCGTGCGGCGTCAACGTCGCGATCGGCGCTCAGTCGCCGGACATCGCCGGCGGCGTCTTCAACTCCCACGAGAGCCGCAGCGGTATCTCCGAGGACGAGATCGACAGCCAGGGCGCCGGTGACCAGGGCCTGATGTTCGGTTACGCCACCAACGAGACCCCCGAGCTGATGCCGGTGCCGATCGCGCTGGCCCACCGTCTCTCCCGTCGTCTCACCGAGGTCCGCAAGGACGGCACGCTGCCGTACCTGCGTCCCGACGGCAAGACCCAGGTCACCATCGAGTACGACGGTGACACCCCGGTCCGCCTCGACACCGTCGTCCTGTCGACCCAGCATGCGGCCGACATCGACCTCGACAACCTCCTGGCTCCCGACATCAAGAAGCAGGTCGTCGACGCGGTGCTCGCCGACATCGACCTGCCGACCCTCGACACCTCCGACTACCGACTGCTGGTCAACCCGACCGGCAAGTTCGTCCTCGGCGGCCCGATGGGTGACGCCGGCCTGACCGGCCGAAAGATCATCGTCGACACTTACGGCGGCATGGCCCGCCACGGCGGCGGCGCCTTCTCCGGCAAGGACCCGTCGAAGGTCGACCGCAGCGCCGCCTATGCGATGCGCTGGGTCGCCAAGAACGCGGTCGCCGCCGGCCTGGCCGATCGCATCGAGGTCCAGGTGGCCTACGCGATCGGCAAGGCCGCGCCGGTCGGCCTGTTCGTCGAGACCTTCGGCACCGAACACGTCGACCCCGCGGTCATCGAGCGGGTCATCAAGGAGAACTTCGACCTGCGTCCGCTCGCGATCATCCGCGACCTGGACCTGCTGCGCCCGATCTACGGCCCGACCGCCGCGTACGGCCACTTCGGTCGTACCGACGTCGATCTGCCGTGGGAGCGGACCGACCGCGCGGACAAGCTGCGCGCGGCCGCCGGTCTCTGACCCCGAAGGGCGCAGTCCCTGCCCCCGAAAGGCGCACGGGTCCCGGCTGATTCGCTGCCGGTGGCCCGTGTTCTGCCCATTCTCGGACTCGCACACCTCGACCGGCCGTTCGACTACCTGATCGACTCCGATCAGGATGCGACGGCGGTTCCGGGCGTGCGGGTCCGTGTTCGGTTCTCCGGTCGTCTCGTCGACGGGTACCTGCTCGGCCGGATCGAGAAGAGCGATCACCCCGGCAAACTGGGGTGGCTCGACCGGGTCGTCTCCGCCGAACCGGTCCTGTCGCCGGAGTTGGCGACGCTGTGCCGTGCGGTCGCCGATCGCTACGCCGGCACGATGGGAGACGTTGTCCGTCTGGCGATCCCGCCGCGCCATGCGCGGACCGAGAAGGAGACGACGCCCGAGCCCGCGACTGTCGTCGAGGCGCCCGACCTGGAGGCGTGGTGTCGCTATCCGTTGGCCGAATCGTTCCTCGAGGCGCTCGCCGACGGTGGGCACCCGCGGGCGGCGTGGCAGGCCCTGCCGGGTGAGGACTGGCCGCGTCGGCTCGCCGAACTCGCCGCGGCGACCCTGGCGGTCGGACGCGGATGCATCATCGTCGTGCCCGACCAGCGGGACCTCGACCGGGTGTGGGCGGAATGTGAACCACTCATCGGCGATCGGGGAGTGGCTCTGGCCGCCGGGCTCGGGCCCACCGCGCGGTACCGCCGCTGGCTGGCCGCGCGCCGGGGTGCGGCGAAGCTCGTGATCGGCACGCGCAGTGCGATTTTCGCGCCGGTCACCGACCTCGGTCTAGTGGTCGTCTGGGACGACGGCGACGACAGCATGGCCGATCCGCGGGCGCCGTATCCGCACCCGCGGGAAGTCGCGGTGCTGCGGTCGCACCAGGAACGCTGCGGACTCATCCTCGGCGGCTTCGCCCGGACGGCGGAGGCGCAGGCGCTCGTCGCATCGGGCTGGGCACACGACCTCGTCGCCGACCGTCCGCTCGTCCGCCACCGCAGCCCACGGGTGCAGGCCATCTCCGACGACGACCGCCAGATCGCGCGCGATCCGATGGCGAGGTCCGCACGCATCCCCGAGGTCGCCTTCGATGCAGCCCGTTCGGCGTTCGCCGCCGATCAGCCGGTGGTGTTCAGCGTTCCGCGCCGCGGTTACGTGCCGTCGCTGGCGTGTACCCGGTGCCGGGAACACGCGCGGTGTCGTGCCTGCAACGGACCACTGCAGATGGACGGCCACCAACGTCTCAGTTGCCGATGGTGTGGCCGCCCGGAGCGATCGTTCCGCTGCCCCGAGTGCGGCAACACGAAGGTGCGGGCGACGGTCACCGGCGCCCGACGGACCGCCGAGGAACTCGGACGCGCCTTCGCGGGCGTGCCGGTCCACACCAGTGGCGGAGACACCATCATCGACGAGATCGAGCCCGGCGCACGGCTCGTCGTCGCGACACCGGGGGCCGAACCGGTCGCCCCGGACGGCTACGGGGCGGCGATCGTCGTCGACACGTGGGCACAACTCGACCGCGCCGATCTTCGTGCGGAGGAACACGCGGTGCGACGCTGGATGGCGCTGGCCGGCATGGTCCGACCGCACGGCGACGGAGGTCGCGTGGTGATCGTCGCCGACTCGACGCTGGCGCCGGTCCAGGCGCTGATCCGTTGGGATCCGGTCGGTTTCGCGTCGCTGCAGCTGAATCAGCGTGTCGAACTGGGCTTCCCGCCGGCGGTCACGATGGCGTCGGTGGACGGTCCGACGCAGGTGATCACCGACTTCGTCGAACATCTCGAACTACCCGAGGGGTCGGACGTGCTCGGGCCCGTGCCGCTTCCACCGGGAGTTCGGCCGCCGGCCGGTAGCGCCGAGTGGGAGGCCGCCGCGCACGACGAGATGGACCGCATCCTGGTGCGGTTGCCGCGCAAGCACGGACGGCTCCTCGCGCAGGCTCTCGCCGCGGGGCAGGCGCGGCGCAACACGCACCGGCAGACCGGGCCGATCCGGGTTCAGGTGGACCCGCCTACGATCGGATGAATGCGCATCGTTTTCGCCGGCACCCCCGAGGTGGCCGTGCCGTCGTTGCAGGCCCTGCTGGACTCGCCGTCACATGAGGTCGTCGGCGTCATCACCCGGCCCGACGCGGTGTCGGGGCGTGGTCGCAAGGTCGTGCGGTCACCGATCGGCGTGCTCGCCGACGAGCACGGCCTGGAGGTGATCACCCCGCGACGGATGTCCGAGCCGGACGTCGCCGAGGTTCTGCGACGCTGGGCCCCGGATTGCGGTGCGGTGGTGGCCTACGGCGGACTCGTGCCGGAGGATCTTCTCGCGCTCCCGGCCCACGGCTGGATCAACCTGCATTTCTCGGTGCTGCCGGCCTGGCGTGGCGCCGCGCCGGTGCAGGCAGCGATCGCCGCGGGCGATGAGGTGACCGGTGCGAGCACCTTCCGCCTGGAGAAGGGTCTCGACACCGGGCCGGTGTTCGGCGTCGTCACCGAGACCATCCGGCCCACCGACACCAGCGGTGATCTTCTCGGGCGTCTGGCCGAGGCCGGCTCGGGTCTACTGGTGAACACGCTCGACGGCATCGAGGCCGGGGGACTCGTCCCGGAACCGCAGCCCGCTGCCGGTGTCAGCCACGCGCCGAAGGTCGAGGTCGAGGATGCGCGGATCCGCTGGGATCTGCCCGCGCACATCATCGATCGCCTCATTCGCGCCTACACCCCGGCACCCGGTTCGTGGACGAGTCTCGACGAAGCGAGGATCAAGGTGGGCCCCGTGCGGCCCGTCGCCGACGACGATACGTCGCTGCCGGAATCGGTACGCGCGGAGCCTCTGGCCGCGGGGGTCATCGCGGTGACCAAGAAGGCGGTGTTCGTCGGTACCGGTTCGACGCCGGTACGACTCGGCTCCGTGCAGCCGCCCGGCAAGAAGCCGATGCCGGCCGCCGACTGGGCCCGTGGTGCCCGACTGACCGATGGGACGGTGCTGGGATGAGTGCGGACCGGAAGTTCCGGCAGAAGGATCTGGACCCGGCGCGCGTCGCGGCGCGGGACACGCTGCGCGCGATCCGTGAACGTGATGCCTACGCGAATCTGGTTCTCCCGAAGATGCTGCGGGACCGCAGGATCGAAGGTCGCGACGCGGCCTTCGCGACCGAACTCGCCTACGGCACGGCGCGGGCCCAGGGGCTGCTGGATGCGGTGATCGCCTCGGCGGCCAAGCGTCCCGTCGGCGAGATCGACGGCCCGGTGCTCGATGTGCTGCGGTTGGGCGCTTACCAATTGCTGCGTACGCGCGTCGGATCCCATGCCGCGGTGTCGACGTCGGTGGACCTGGTGCGTTCCGAGAACGGGATGGGACCTTCGGGTTTCGCGAATGCCGTGCTGCGCAAGGTGTCGCAGAAGACCGAGGAGATGTGGGTCGACGAGCTCGCGCCGTCGCCCGCCGAGGATCTCGTCGGCTACCTTGCCTTCCAGTATGCGCATCCCCGCTGGATCGCGGAGGTGTTCCGGGATGCCCTCGGCGGGTCGGCAGGCCAGTTGCAGGCGGCACTCGCTGCCGACGACGAACGTCCGCCCGTACATCTGGTCGCCCGGCCGGGTTACATCACCGCCGAGGAGCTGGCGCTGACCAGCGGGGGAGAGGAAGGCAGGTTCTCGCCGTACTGCGTGTATCTGCCGAGCGGTGATCCGGGCGACGTGGATGCGATCCGTGATGGCTATGCCGGTGTGCAGGACGAGGGCAGCCAGCTTATCGCGCGCGCGGTGACGGTCGCCGAGGTCGCCGACGACTCCGGCCGCTGGCTCGACATGTGCGCCGGCCCGGGCGGCAAGGCCGCGCTGATCGGTGCGCTCGCCGACATCGACGGCGCCCGGCTGGATGCGATCGAGGTGTCGAAGCATCGCGCTGAGCTGATCCGAAAGGTGGTCAGCGACCTGCCGGTGACGATCCATGTCGCCGACGCCCGGTCGAGTGGTCTCGAACCGGGATACGACCGCATCCTGCTCGACGCGCCGTGTTCCGGGCTCGGCTCGCTGCGTCGCCGGCCCGAATCGCGTTGGCGCCGAACCGCTGCCGACGTCGACGAGCTCGTCGTGCTGCAGAAGCAGTTGCTGACCGAGGCGCTTCGGCTCGTGAAACCCGGTGGCATCGTGGTCTATTCGACCTGTTCGCCGCATCCGGCCGAGACCACCGCGGTGGTCGCCGACGTACTGGCCTCGGTCGACGGCGCTCGTCAGCTCGACGCCCGCCCGCTGGTGACCGTCGGAGAGCTCGGACCGGAACTGCTCGGCGATGGTCCGCATGTGCAGTTGTGGCCGCACATCCACGGCACCGACGCGATGTTCATGGCGGTCCTCACCAGGGACTAGAAGTCAGTGTCCTGCTGAGACCCTGTCACTGTTGCGACGCCTTGGTAGTCGGCGACCGCGGCTTGGCCGGTCGGTTCGTATTCGAGGATCAGGAGTCCTGCGGGCGTTGCCGTTTGGTGTCTCAGCCGGAATCCGAGGCTGGTTGCGTTGCGACCGAACAACTGTCGGCCGGTGCCGAGCGCTGTCGGGGCGACGACCAGGCGTAGCGCGTCTACGAGACCGGCTTCGAGGAGCGACCCGGCGAGGGTGTTGCTGCCGTGGACCTGGAGTTCGCGGCCAGACTTCGATCGCATGGTTGACACCGCTGCCACTGCATCGCCGCCGAGGAGAGTTGCGGGCCCCCACGGGAGTTCGGTGAGCGTGCTGCTCACGACGTACTTGGGTAGGCCGTTCATCCGTTCCGTGAACGGGTCTCCGGGGTCGGTGATCTGCGGCCAGTCGCGGGCGAAGGCCTCGTAGGTTCGACGCCCCAGGAGCAGTCCGTCGGCGAGGTCGAGCCACGCCGATGCCTTCCGGATGAAGGTCTCGTCCATGTGCGGCACGAGCCATCCGCCGGCGGAGAAGCCGTCGGAGGTGTCCTCGTCGGCCGATCCGGGTCCCTGGGTGACGCCGTCAAGAGTCATGAATTCGGTGATGGTGATCTTCATTGCCGGGCCTCGCTTTCCACCAGTTCGGTGAGCGCCGCGGTCGCCGAGCCCCAGCCGTCGTAGAAGCCGAGTTCATGATGTCGGTCGCGATCGGATGGATTGCCGTGGCGTACGACGACGCTGTACTGGGTTCCGTCGGTGTGTTCGGCGAAGGTGATCTCGGCGGTCATGGGAACCGGCGCGGGCTCTGCGGGACGCCAGGAGCTGTCGATGGCATTGGTGAACACCAGGCGTTCGTTGTCGTCGACGACCAAGAAGACAGCGTCCATGTGCGGGACGAAGGTCTCGCCGTCGTCGCTCATCTGCGTGACGAGAGCGCCGCCGGGACGTGGCTCGAGTCGTTCGACCCGGGTGACGGTCGGGGAGGGCGTCCACCACTGCGCGAGCTGTTCGGGACGCGTCCAGGCATCCCAGATCCGTTGTCGCGGTGCGCGGATGATGCGTTGCAGGGTGAGGTCGAGTTCGGGGTCGATCATGGTGTCTCCTCGGGCTCGGTGACGAAGGCTTCGAGTCGGTCAGTGCGCTCGGTCCAGGTGGTGCGCTGGTGTTCGAGCCAGGTCTGCAGGCGTCGCAGGCGTCGCCGGTCGAGCGTGCACATCCGCGTTCGGCCGGTCTTCTTGGTCATGACCAGTCCGCTCTCCTCGAGGACCTTCAGGTGCTTCATGAAGGAGGGGAGCGTCATGGGGAAGGGGCCGGCGAGTTCTCCGACTGTCGCGGGGCCGCGCCCGAGACGTTCGACGACGGCGCGGCGGGTCGGGTCCGCCAGCGCACCGAAGATCTCGTCGAGCGTGACCGAACTGTTTGCCACGTGGCTAAGTGTTGCATGGTTTGTCGCTGAACTCAACGGCTAAGTGATCTGGGTGAGAAGTGGTTGTGGAAAGGCGCGGCGGAGCAGTGGGTATTCAGGTACTATCGAACGTATGTACGAAACCGATGTAGCGGAAACGCGGAGGCCGGCAACGGGCGACTTGCGCGCCCTCGTGAGCCTCCTTGCCGGCATGGCTGCGGGGGCTGGCGAGGCCGAGTCGGTGGAGCGGCTGACTCTGCTCGAGGAGATCAAGTCGGCGTGCGCTGCGGCCCAGGTGCGTGAGACCGCTAATCTCGATCAGTTGCGTGCTGACGATGAGGCGGCGCGGAATGTACCGCAGCAGCGACGGGGTCGAGGGCTCGCCGCTGAAGTCGGGCTGGCGCGCAAGGCCTCACCGCAGAAGGGGAGTCAGTACCTCGGGTTCGCTCGTGCTCTGGCGCACGAGATGCCGCACACGATGGCCGCACTCACGGACGGGGTGTTGACAGAATGGCGAGCCACGATCCTCGTCCGCGAAACCGCTTATCTGACTCGCGAATCGCGGGAGGAGATCGACCGGCGGGTGTGTGACGACCGTCAGGCCCTGGTGGGTGCTTCCGATCGAGAGATCGAAGCCCGGGCGAAGCGTCACGCCTACGAACTCGAGCCGGCGGCAGTGGTCGCGCGAAAGGCCAAGGCCGAGAAAGATCGTCGCGTCAGCGTGCGGCCGGCGCCCGATCTGATGACCAAGCTGTCGGCGCTGTTGCCGATGGCGCAGGGGATCTCGGTGTACGCCGCGCTCAAGAAGCACGCCGATTCGGTGCTCGGTGCAGACGATCGCACCCACGCCCAGATCATGGCCGACACGCTGGTCGAACGCGTCACCGGTCGCGCTGCCGCAGAGCCTGTTCCGGTTGCGGTGGACATGATGATGTCCGATGAGTGTCTGCTCGGGCTGAACGATTCGGCCGCGGAAGTGGTGGGGTACGGACCTGTTCCGGCAGAAGTGGCGCGGGAACTTGTCTCTGCTTCGGTTTCGCCGGATGGTGAGACCGCCTCGACGCTGCGTCGCCTCTATGCACGTCCGTCCGATGGTGCGTTGGTGACGATGGAGTCCCGTTCCCGCGGGTTCCCTCCCGCACTCGCGCACTTCATCCGGTTACGAGATCAGCGGTGCCGCACTCCGTACTGCGGTGCGCCCATCACGGAGATCGATCACGCGAAACCCCATCGTCACGACGGTCCCACGAGCGAGGCCAACGCCGACGGCATCTGCGTCACCCACAATCGTGCGAAAGAGGCCGATGGCTGGACATATTCGGTCCGCGTGGCCGGCGACATCCGGGTCATCGACGTCATCACTCCGACCGGTGCACGACATCGGAGTACTGCACCGCCGGTCGTCGGGCATCGAGACCCCAGACGAAGCGGCATCGAAACGAAGCTTCTGCAGTTGCTCGCGGTGGCCTGAGTCTTCGGTCGAGTCCGGGTTGTGGATGACACTTCCCGACATTCGTAGGCTCTATTAGGTTGTCTGACGTGGCGTGTCGTCGTGAGCGTCTGCGCCGGGGACGGGGGAACGGACCTGATGGCGGATCGTTTTGGGAGAGCCCATTTCGTCGGGTGCTTACTCCTCGCGGTCGTAGTTGCGGGCTGTGGTGTGCCTCAGGACTGGCCCTCAGTTCCCGGCGTATCGCGTACCACGGATCGGTCACGATCGAGTTCACGCGGTCGGAGAGCGGAAGCCCGTCAGCGAAACAAGAAGGCGCCAGGCGGGCTCCTTCGCATTCCGTGTTCGGAAACTGGCACGTCACCTTCTACGACCGACTCGGCGTCGGACCCGAGAACCGGGCCGATATCGTGGCGTGCGATGCCCTCCCCCCGAACCCGGATCTGCCCGCGGTTGGCGTCGAAGAGGGATTGCAGCCCTGGCCGACGCTTCTGCCGTCCCCCGGGTGGCCGGCCGGCGGGGTCTGAGACACCCGAGCGCTTTCGTCCGCAGACCCCACCTCGTCCTACACTTGTTCACCATGTGCACCGCCGGTAACGCGCCCATGATCGCCCCGTCCATCCTGTCCGCGGACTTCGCGAATCTCGCCGACGAGGCGGCCGCTGTCGCCAAGCCGGGTGCCACCCGCGCCGACTGGTTGCACGTCGACGTCATGGACGCGCACTTCGTGCCGAACCTGACCCTGGGTCTGCCGATCGTCGAGAGCCTGCTGAAGGCGACCGACATCCCGCTCGACTGCCATCTGATGATCGAGAACCCCGAGCGCTGGGCGCCGCCGTACGCCGAGGCCGGCGCGTACAACGTCACTTTCCATGCGGAGGCGACCGAGAACCCGATCGGCGTCGCCCGCGACATCCGCGCCGCCGGCGCGAAGGCCGGTCTGTCGCTCAAGCCGGGTACCCCGCTCGATCCCTATCTGGAGATCCTCCGCGACTTCGACACCCTGCTGATCATGAGTGTCGAACCCGGCTTCGGCGGACAGAAGTTCATGCCCGAGGTCCTCGAGAAGGCCCGCGCCATCCGCAAGTTCATCGACGCCGAGGACCTGAGGCTGCTCGTCGAGATCGACGGCGGCATCAACGCCGACACCATCGAAGAAGCCGCCGAGGCCGGAATCGACTGCTTCGTCGCGGGCTCGGCCGTCTACGGTGCCGCCGACCCGGGCCAGGCCGTCGCCGCCCTGCGCGAATCCGCCGCCCGGGCGCGCGCCAAGAGCGACGTCTGACGCACCTCGTGGACATCGCCGCCGCCATGGATCGCGCCATCGAGGCGTCGTATGCGGCCATGGGTGTCAGTTCACCCAATCCTCCTGTCGGAGCAGTGATCCTGGCGGCCGACGGCACCCTGGCGGGCGTCGGTGCGACCCAACCGCCGGGCGGCCCGCATGCCGAGGTGATGGCACTGCGCGCGGCCGGCGAGGCAGCGCGGGGCGGTACCGCGATCGTCACGCTCGAGCCCTGTAACCACACCGGGCGCACCGGGCCGTGTTCGCAGGCACTCATCGAAGCGGGCGTTGCCGAGGTCCACTACGCGGTCGGTGACCCCAACCCGGTCGCCGCGGGCGGCGCCGACACCCTGCGAGCTGCCGGCGTCCGGGTGACCGGGGGAGTCGCGGCCGACACCGTGGAGAACGGTCCACTGCGTCCGTGGCTCACCCGACAGCGGCTCGGGCGGCCGATGGTCACCGCCAAGATCGCCGCCGGCGTCGACGGCCGGATCGCCGCACCCGACGGCACCAGTCAGTGGATCACCGGCCCCGAAGCGCGCGACCACGCCCACCGGCAGCGCGCACGCCTCGACGCCATCGTGATCGGCACCGGCACCGCACTCGCCGACAACCCCACGCTCACCGCCCGCACCTCTGCCGGCGGCCTGTACCCACAGCAGCCGGCACGCGTGGTGCTCGGACACCGCGACCTGCCCACCGACGCCAACCTCCGCGACGACACCGGAGGGCCGCTGGTCCTGGTCCGATCACACGACCCGGCCGACGTCCTCGCCGCACTTCCCGACGCGCTCTGGGTCCTTGTGGAGGGCGGCCCGCACATCCTGGGCGCCTTCTTCGACGCCGGGCTCGTCGACGAGGTGCACGCCTACGTGGCGCCGATGGTGCTGGGCGCCGGTCGTAGCTCGGTCGAGATACCCGGTGTCACCACGCTCGCCGACGCCAAGAGGTTCCGCACCGCGCACACGACGACGCTCGGCGATGACGTCTTGATCACACTCGCACGGCGTTCGCCGACGATCCGGCAGGACTGAGCAGGCCGAGATGAGCGACACACCGACAGGCATCCATTTCACTCAGCGAAATCGCAATGCGACGCCGTTCTTGCATCGTGCTAGCGTCGATGTCACCAGTTCTCGGGGCGGGGTGAAATTCCCCACCGGCGGTGATGAGGGTGCGGTGGATACGCATCTTCCAGCCCGCGAGCGCCTGTCGAACGGCAGGGACAGCAGATTCGGTGAGATTCCGGAGCCGACGGTCACAGTCCGGATGCGAGAGAACAGGCGACACAGTGCCGCCCTGTCTGCTCCGAGCGAGCAGGAGGAGTGCGTGTTCACCGGAATCGTGGAGGAACTCGGCGTCATCGCCGACCGCGAGGATCTCTCTGATGCAGCCCGCTTCACCGTGCGGGGACCCATCGTCACCGCCGATGCGGGCCACGGCGACTCCATCGCGGTCAACGGCGTGTGTCTGACCGTCGTCGACCTCCGTCCCGGGGAGTTCACCGTGGACGTGATCGGTGAGACGCTGCGCCGCAGCTCCCTGTCCGACCTCGCCGCGGGGAGCACCGTCAATCTCGAGCGCGCCATGCCCGCGAACGGGCGTTTCGGCGGCCACATCGTGCAGGGCCACGTCGACGGGACCGGGCGCGTCCTGTCCGTCAGTCCGTCGGAGAACTGGACGGTCGTGCGGATCGGCGTCCCGGAGAAGCTGACCCGCTACCTCGTCGAGAAGGGGTCGATCACCGTCGACGGGGTGTCGTTGACCGTCTCGTCGGTCGGTGGGTCGGGTGACGACTCGTGGTTCGAGATCTCCCTGATCCCCACCACTCTCAACGAGACCAACCTCGGTGCCACCACGCCGGGCACCGTGGTCAACCTCGAGGTCGACGTGATCGCGAAGTACGTGGAGCGCCTTCACCTGGGCTCCGAGCACAGAGATGTCCGTGCGCTTGATGTCCCTGCGCTTGATGTGACAGAGGCGAAATGAGCACAACGAGTGAGGTTCTGATGAACGAATCGCCGCGTGACGGTGACGACGTGACCAGTGGTGAGGGAGTCACGTTCGACACGATCGAACGGGCCATCGCCGACATCGCCGCGGGCAAGGCTGTCGTCGTGGTCGACGACGAGGACCGCGAGAACGAGGGCGACCTGATCTTCGCGGCCGAGATGGCCACCCCGGAACTCGTCGCCTTCATGGTGCGCTACACCTCGGGCTACCTGTGCGTCCCGCTCGACGGCGACGCCTGCGACCGCCTCGGCCTGCCGCCGATGTACTCGATGAACCAGGACAAGCACGGCACCGCCTACACCGTGACCGTCGACGCCCGCGAGGGCATCGGCACCGGGATCAGCGCCTCGGACCGCGCCACCACGATGCGTCTGCTCGCCGACCCGGCGGCCACGGCCGGCGACTTCACCCGTCCCGGACACGTCGTCCCGCTGCGGGCCAAGGAGGGCGGCGTGCTGCGTCGTCCCGGGCACACCGAGGCCGCCGTCGACCTGGCCCGCCTCGCCGACCTCGCACCGGCAGGCGTCATCTGCGAGATCGTCAGCCAGAAGGACGTGGGCTCGATGGCCCGCACCGACGAGCTGCGCGTCTT
Source organism: Gordonia sp. YY1 (assembly GCF_009872315.1). NCBI lineage: Bacteria > Bacillati > Actinomycetota > Actinomycetes > Mycobacteriales > Gordoniaceae > Gordonia > Gordonia sp. YY1. Next base: position 113,492 of record NZ_WXYI01000011.1, read on the forward strand.
CGCCGACGAACACGACCTCGCGCTGATCTCGATCGCCGACCTCATCGCGTGGCGCCGCCGCCACGAGAAGCACGTCGTGCGCGTCGCCGACGCCCGGATCCCGACCCGCCACGGCGACTTCCGCGCCGTCGGCTACTCCAGCGTCTACGACGACGTCGAGCACGTCGCCCTGGTGAAGGGCGACATCGCCGGCGAAGACGGCGAGGGACACGACGTCCTGGTGCGTGTGCACTCGGAGTGCCTCACCGGCGATGTCTTCCGGTCGCTGCGCTGCGACTGCGGTCCGCAGCTCGACGCCGCGATGGAGATGGTGGCCGCCGAAGGCCGCGGCATCATCCTGTACATGCGCGGCCACGAGGGACGCGGCATCGGCCTCCTGCACAAGCTGCAGGCCTACCAGCTGCAGGACGCCGGCGCCGACACCGTCGACGCCAACCTGGAACTGGGCCTGCCCGCCGACTCCCGCGACTATGGCCTCGGCGCCCAGATCCTCGTCGATCTCGGGGTCACGTCGATGCGGCTGCTCACCAACAACCCGGCCAAGCGCGTCGGCCTCGACGGCTACGGCCTGCACATCGTCGACCGCGTGCCGATGCCGGTGCGCGCCAATGCCGAGAACCTGCGCTACCTTCGCACCAAGCGCGACCGGATGGGACACGACCTCGTGGGCCTCGACGATCACGAGCATCCCAGCGACGACGCATCCGAAGGAGCCCCCGCATGAGCGGCCACGGAGAACCGACCCTCGAACTCGCCGACGCCGGCCGGCTCCGGCTGGCGATCGTGTCGTCGCAGTGGCACGAGAAGATCTGCGGCGCACTGCTCGACGGAGCGCTGCGGGCGGCCGACGAGAACGGTGTCACCGAGCCCACCGTCGTGCAGGTCGCCGGCGCGATCGAACTGCCGGTCATCGTGCAGGCGCTCGCCCGCACCCATGACGCCGTCGTCGCGCTCGGTGTCGTGATCAAGGGCAGGACACCGCATTTCGAGTACGTGTGCGACGCGGTGACCGCCGGGTTGACCCGCGTCTCGCTCGACGAGTCGACCCCTGTCGGCAACGGTGTGCTGACGGTGCTGACCGAGGAGCAGGCGATCGCGCGGTCGGGCCTGCCCGGCTCGACCGAGGACAAGGGGGCGCAGGCGACCGTGGCCGCGCTGGCCTCGGCGCTGACCCTTCGCGCGCTGCAACGCGGCGAGGCCCCGCCGACCGCGGTCGGAGGAGCATCGGCGTGACCTCCCCTCGTTGGGACCTGGTGTACCGGCCGCGCAAGCTGCCGCGATACGCGATCGCGGCAGCCGTCGTGATCATGGCGATCCACATCACCTTCGGGCTGCTGCTGACGATCGAGGACGTCGGCGTCCGTAACCTCGGCGGCGCCGACCAGGTCGCGATCATCCTCATCGGTGTCCTGTTCACGGGCGCCACCCTGCTGCTGACCCGGCCGCGGTTGCGTGTCGGCCCCGAGGGCGTCGAGGTGCGCAACCTGGTACCCACGCGCCTGTTCACCTGGGACAAGGTCCTCGGACTGACCTATCCGGAGAAGGGATTCGGCGCCTGGCTGCTGTTCCCGTCCGACGAACACATCACCGTGCTGGCGGTCCAGGCGGGCGACGGTCCGCGGGCCATCGAGGCGATGGCGCGGTTCCGCGAGCTCGAAGAGCGCTATCGCGGGACCGTCCGACCCGCCAACTAGCCTGGAACACGTGGCCGACCCGACTACCTACCGTCCTGCTCACGGAACCATCCCGACCGATCCCGGGGTGTACAAGTTCCGTGACGAGCACGGTCGTGTCATCTACGTGGGCAAGGCCAAGAACCTCCGGTCACGCCTGACGTCGTACTTCGCCGACATCGCCTCGCTGCACCCGCGCACCCGCCAGATGGTGACGACGGCGGCGTCGGTCGAGTGGACCGTCGTGGGCACCGAGGTGGAGGCACTCCAGCTCGAATACAACTGGATCAAGGAATTCGATCCGCGGTTCAACGTCCGCTACCGCGACGACAAGACCTATCCGATGCTGGCCGTCACCCTCAACGAGGAGTACCCGCGGCTGTTCGTCTACCGCGGTCCGCGGCGCCGCGGCGTGCGCTACTTCGGGCCGTACTCCCACGCATGGGCGATCCGTGAGACCGTCGACCTGCTGACGCGGGTGTTCCCCGCGCGGACCTGCTCGGCGGGCGTGTTCAAGCGGCATCAGCAGATCGACCGTCCGTGCCTGCTGGGCTACATCGACAAATGTGCCGCGCCGTGCATCGGCCGGGTCGACGCCGAGGAACACCGCGAGATCGTCGAGGACTTCTGCGACTTCCTGGCCGGCCGCACCGACCTGTTGATCCGCAAGCTGGAACGTGACATGACGGCTGCTGCCGAGGACCTCGACTTCGAGCGCGCGGCCCGCCTGCGCGACGACATCGGCGCACTGCGGCGTGCCATGGAGAAGCAGGCCGTGGTGCTCGGAGACGGCACCACCGCCGACGTCGTCGCGGTCGCCGGCGACGAACTCGAGGTGTCGGTCCAGGTCTTCCACGTGCGCGACGGCCGCGTCCGAGGTCAGCGAGGCTGGGTCGTCGAGCGCAGCGACAACGGAACCGACGGCGATGTCATCGGCGACTTCATCACCCAGTTCTACGGTGCGCAGGTCGATTTCGACGCGACGGTCGACGTGGGTGAGGACCGCGCTCACGGCGAGTCGGTGCCGCATGAGGTGCTGGTCCCCGAATTACCGGCCAACGCAGCCGAACTCGAGGCATGGCTGTCCGGACTCCGGGGGAGCAGGGTCACCCTGCGGGTGCCGCAGCGCGGTGACAAGAAGGCGCTGTTCGAGACCGTTGCCCGGAACGCCGGGGAAGCGCTCACACAGCACAAGCTCCGACGCGCCGGCGACCTGACCACCCGGTCGGCCGCGCTCACCGAGCTTCAGGAGTCGCTGATGCTCGACCAGGCGCCGCTGCGCATCGAGTGCGTCGACATCTCGCATGTGCAGGGCACCGACGTGGTCGCCTCCCTCGTCGTGTTCGAGGACGGCCTGCCGCGCAAGTCCGACTACCGGCACTATTCGATCCGCCACGCCGCCGGTGACGGTCATTCCGACGACGTCGCGTCGATCGCCGAGGTCACCCGCCGCCGGTTCCTGCGTCACCGTGCCGACCGCGACGCACCACCACCGGAGTCGGGGGAGGTCGGCGCCGAGCCCCAGACCCCCGCGCAGCCACGGAAGTTCGCGTATCCGCCCAACCTGTTCGTCGTCGACGGCGGTGCACCACAGGTGCATGCGGCGGCAGCGGTCCTCGACGAACTGGGCGTCACCGACGTCTCGGTGATCGGCCTCGCCAAACGCCTCGAAGAGGTGTGGGTGCCCGGCGAGGACGACCCCATGATCCTGCCGCGCAGCAGCCAGGCCCTGTTCCTGCTGCAACGTGTACGCGACGAGGCGCACCGGTTCGCCATCACCTTCCACCGCAGCAAGCGCAGCAAGCGGATGACCGAGTCGGTGCTCGACGGCATCCCGGGTCTCGGGAAGACGCGACGCACCGCGCTGGTGACGCACTTCGGATCGGTCGCGCGTCTGCGTGAGGCATCCTTGGAGGAGATCGCCCAGGTCCCTGGGATCGGCCTGACCACCGCGCGTGCCGTGCAGACCGCACTCGGCGGTGACATGGTTGCAGAGACGGTGTCGCCGGTGATGAGCGAGACGGTGAACGAGGCAGAGATGACGGTGGTGACCGGTGACGCGGGACGGGGTGTCGATGAGTGAACGGGCCGAGGCCGAACACGACGAGAGGCCGGCCGGTGGCACGTCCGACGCGGCGCCGGACGAACTGACCGTCCTGTTCGTCACGGGCATGTCCGGCGCGGGTCGCTCGACGGCGGCCAACGTACTCGAGGACGACGGCTGGTACGTCGCCGACAACGTTCCGCCCTCACTGATCTCGACGATGGTCGGGATGGTCCGCGAGAGCGACCCCACGATCACTCGTCTCGCCATGGTGCTGCGTGCTTCCGACCCCAACCTGGCCCATGAACTCGAGCAGCTGCGGGACAGCCTCGGGCAGTCGGGGATTCGTACCCGTCTGCTGTACCTCGACGCGAGCGAGGAGGCCCTGGTCCGCCGGTTCGAACAGGTTCGTCGCCGACACCCGTTGCAGGGCAAGGAGACCCTCGTCGAGGGCATCGCCCGCGAACGTGCGATCCTGGCGCCCATCAAGAACGTCGCGGACCTCGTCGTGGAGACCTCGGGGCTGACCGCGGCCAAGTTGCGCTCCGTGGTGGAGGGTGTGGCACCCGGTGACACCGAACCGCGGCTGAGCATCGCGGTGCAGTCCTTCGGCTTCAAGTACGGATTGCCCATCGACTCCGATCTCGTCGCCGACGTCCGGTTCCTGCCCAATCCGCACTGGATCGACGAACTGCGCGACCACAACGGTCAGGAGGCGCCGGTCCGCGATTACGTCCTCGGCCAGCCCGACGCCGGTGACTTCCTCGACCTCTACACCGGCCTGGTGTCCATCGTCGGTCGCGGTTACCTGCGGGAAGGCAAGCGCTACATGACGATCAGTGTCGGCTGCACCGGTGGTAAACATCGCAGTGTCGCCATCTCCGAGGAGCTCGCCCACCGACTCCGCAAGGCCGTCGACGACGCCGGCGCGGCCTCCTACGACGTGCGCGTGATGCACCGCGATCTGGGGCGCGAATGACCCGGAAGATCGTCGCCCTCGGAGGCGGCCACGGCCTGTACGCGACGCTGACCGCGATGCGCTATCTGAGTACCGACATCACCGCGGTGGTGACGGTCGCCGACGACGGGGGATCGTCGGGCCGCCTGCGTGCGGAGCTCGGACTCATCCCGCCCGGTGATCTGCGAATGGCGCTGGCCGCGTTGATGTCTGCGCCGAAGGCCCTCGAGGACTTCCAGACCGCCGGAGATCCCGACACCCGACGCCGCCACGAGCTGTGGACGGAGGTGCTGCAACACCGCTTCGGTGGTCGCGGCGCACTCGCCGGACACCCCATCGGCAACCTGATGCTCGCCGGTCTCACCGAGGTTCTCGGCGACACGGTCGCCGCACTGCAGGAGCTGCGGTCGATGTTCGGGATCGTCGGACAGGTGCTGCCCATGTCGACCGTCCCGCTCGACATCGAGGCCGACGTGTCCGGGCTCGAGGCCGACCCGCGCATCAGCCGCGAGATCCGCGGTCAGGTCGCGGTCGCGACGACGCCCGGCAAGGTGCGCCGCGTGCGGTTGATCCCCGAGGATCCACCGGCCTGTGAAAGTGCGGTCGAGGCAATCGAATCCGCCGACCTGGTGATGCTCGGCCCGGGTTCCTGGTTCTCCAGCGTGATCCCGCATGTGCTGGTGCCGGAGCAGCTCAAGGCGTTGCAGCGCACCGGCGCCCGAAAGGTGCTCGCGGTCAACCTCGCACCCGAACCGGGGGAGACGCCCGGGTTCTCGGTGGAGCGGCATCTGCACGTCCTGCACGCCCATGCCGACACGTTCCGCGTCGACCACGTCCTGGTCGACGCGTCGTCGGTACCGGCCGGACGCGAACGCGAGCATCTCGTACGCGCGGCCGGACTGTTCGGCGCCGAACTGAACGTCGGCGATGTGGCGGTACCCGGCCGCCAGGTCCATGACCCGGCGAAAGTCGCCGCCGTGGTGAACGAACTGTGCGAAGGTGAATCGAACCGTTACTCTGACCGGGCGGACGCCTGAGCCAGGCGATGATTCGGCGTTTTCTCGAGGGACGTGTGGGCTGTTGACAGGAGGACAGGGACCGGTGGCGATGACGGCGGCGGTGAAAGACGAGCTGAGTCGCCTGTCGGTGACTCAGGTGAGTTGCCGGAGAGCCGAGGTGTCGGCGCTGCTGCGTTTCGCCGGCGGTCTGCACATCGTGGCGGGCCGCGTCGTGGTGGAGGCCGAGGTCGACATGGGCAATGTCGCGCGGCGCCTGCGACGCGAGATCCACGACCTCTTCGGCTACGGCTCCGACGTTCACGTCCTGCGCGGCGGCGGGCTGCGCAAGTCGGCGCGCTACATCGTGCGCATCACCAAGGACGGCGAGGGCCTCGCCCGGCAGACCGGCCTGCTCGACCTGCGTGGCCGCCCGGTGCGCGGCCTTCCGGCCCAGGTCGTCGGCGGTAGCGTCGCGGATGCCGAAGCCGCTTGGCGCGGAGCATTTCTCGCCCATGGATCACTGACCGAGCCCGGGCGTTCGTCGGCGCTGGAGGTCAGCTGCCCCGGACCCGAGGCCGCGCTCGCGCTCGTCGGCGCAGCCCGCCGGCTCGGCGTCACCGCGAAGGCCCGCGAGGTCCGCGGCGCCGACCGTGTCGTCATCCGCGACGGCGAGGCGATCGGCGCGCTGCTCACGCGGATGGGTGCCCACGACACACGCCTGGTATGGGAGGAACGCCGCATGCGCCGCGAGGTGCGTGCGACCGCCAACCGCCTCGCCAATTTCGACGACGCCAACCTCCGACGTTCGGCCCGTGCGGCGGTGGCCGCGGCCGCTCGCGTCGAACGCGCTCTGGAGATCCTCGGCGACGAGGTGCCCGATCACCTCGTCGCGGCGGGCCAGCTGCGCATCACCCACCGGCAGGCCTCTCTCGAGGAACTCGGCCAGCTCGCCGACCCGCCGATGACCAAGGACGCGGTCGCCGGACGCATCCGCCGTCTGCTGTCGATGGCCGACAAGAAGGCGCGCCAGGACGGCATCCCGGATACCGAGGCGGCGGTCACCTCGGAGCTCCTCGACGAAGCCTGAGCGGAGCGGGAAAGCCGACAGACCGACCTGCGGTGTGCCGGACCGAACCCCTCCTACTAGGCTGAGGTCGACGTGTGCGGACCGGGGATCACTCGTGTGCCATCGGTGACCGCTCACGGCGCGGCCAGCAGGGCTTGACCCACAGGCCTGACCATGAATACCGCTAAGGAGCACAACTGTGACTGTTCGGGTAGGCGTCAACGGATTCGGCCGGATCGGCCGCAACTTCTTCCGTGCCGTCGAAGCGCAAAAGGCTTTGGGCACCACTGACATCGAGATCGTCGCGGTCAACGATCTCACCGACAACGCGACTCTCGCACACCTGCTGAAGTTCGACTCGATCCTCGGCCGCCTGTCCGACGACGTCAGCCTCGAGGGCGACGACACCATCGTGGTCGGCGACAAGAAGATCAAGGCGCTCGAGGTCAAGGAAGGCCCCGCCGCGATCCCGTGGGGCGACCTGGGCGTCGACGTCGTCGTCGAGTCGACCGGCATCTTCACCGCACGCGCCAAGGCCCAGGGTCACCTGGATGCCGGCGCCAAGAAGGTCATCATCTCGGCCCCCGCGTCGGATGAGGACATCACCATCGTCATGGGCGTCAACGACGACAAGTACGACGGCAGCCAGAACATCATCTCGAACGCCTCGTGCACCACGAACTGCCTCGGCCCGCTGGCCAAGGTCCTCAACGACGAGTTCGGCATCGTCAAGGGCCTCATGACCACGATCCACGCCTACACCCAGGACCAGAACCTGCAGGACGGTCCGCACAAGGATCTGCGTCGCGCCCGCGCCGCCGCCATCAACATCGTGCCCACCTCGACCGGTGCCGCCAAGGCCATCGGCCTGGTGCTTCCGGAGCTGAAGGGCAAACTCGACGGCTACGCCCTGCGTGTGCCGATCCCCACCGGCTCGGTCACCGACCTCACCGCGCAGCTGGCCAAGTCGGCCACCGCCGATGAGATCAACGCCGCGCTCAAGGCCGCTGCCGAGGGCCCGCTGAAGGGCATCCTGAAGTACTACGACGCCCCGATCGTCTCCTCCGACATCGTCACCGACCCGCACAGCTCGCTGTTCGACGCCGGGCTGACCAAGGTCATCGACGATCAGGCCAAGGTCGTGTCCTGGTACGACAACGAGTGGGGCTACTCGAACCGCCTCGTCGACCTCATCGGTCTCGTCGGCAACTCGCTCTAGTCCACTCGTCGTACAACGGAAAGAGGAGTCAACGCCTCATGGGTGTTCCCACTCTGAAGAACCTTCTGGAAGAGGGTGTCTCGGGTCGGGGAGTGCTGGTCCGCTCGGATTTCAACGTCCCGCTCGACGGGTCGACGATCACCGATCCCGGCCGCATCCTCGCCTCCCTGCCCACCCTCAACGCGCTCATCGACGCCGGTGCCAAGGTGATCATCACCGCGCACCTCGGTCGTCCGAAGGGCGAGCCCGACCCGAAGTTCTCGCTCGCGCCCGTCGCGGCGCGCCTCGGCGAGGAACTCGGCCGCAACGTGCAGCTCGCCGGTGACGTGGTCGGAACCGACGCGCTCGCCCGCGCGGAGGGTCTCACCGACGGCGACGTCCTGCTCCTGGAGAACATCCGCTTCGATCCGCGGGAGACCTCCAAGGACGACGCCGAACGCGAGAAGCTCGCCGAGGCCCTCGTCGAACTGGTCGGCGAGGACGGCGCGTTCGTGTCGGACGGCTTCGGAGTGGTCCACCGCAAGCAGGCCTCGGTCTACGACGTCGCCAAGCTCCTCCCGCACTACGCGGGAGAGCTGGTGGCGGCCGAGGTCGAGGTCCTGTCGAAGCTCACCGACGAGGTGACCCGCCCCTACGCGGTCGTCCTCGGCGGCTCGAAGGTCTCCGACAAGCTCGGGGTCATCGAGGCGTTGGCTCCCAAGGTCGACACGCTGGTCATCGGCGGCGGCATGGCGTTCACCTTCCTGGCCGCACAAGGCCATCCGGTGGGTACCTCGCTGCTGCAGGAGGACCAGATCGACGTCTGCAAGAGCCTGCTCGAGCGTTTCGGCGACGTCATCCACCTGCCCGTCGACGTGGTGGTGGCCGACAAGTTCGCCCCCGACGCCCAGGCGCAGACGGTGGCCGCCGACGCCATCCCCGACGGCTGGATGGGTCTCGACATCGGACCGGAGTCGGTGAAGCGATTCGCCGCGGTCCTCTCGGGTGCCCAGACCGTCTTCTGGAACGGTCCGTCCGGTGTGTTCGAGTTCGAGAAGTTCTCGGCCGGCACCCGCGGGGTCGCGGAGGCCATCGCCGGTGCGACCGGCAACGGCGCGTTCACCGTGGTCGGTGGCGGCGACTCGGCCGCCGCGGTGCGGACCCTGGGTCTGCCCGACTCCGACTTCTCGCACATCTCCACCGGAGGTGGCGCATCGCTGGAGTACCTCGAGGGCAAGGAACTCCCCGGACTGAAGGTGCTGGAGAGCTGAACCATGGCAACTCGTAAACCGCTCATCGCGGGCAACTGGAAGATGAACCTCAACCACCTCGAGGCCATCGCGCTGGTTCAGAAGATCGCCTTCGCGTTGCCCGCGAAGTACTTCGACAAGGTCGACGTGACGGTGATCCCGCCGTTCACCGACATCCGCAGCGTGCAGACCGTCGTCGACGGCGACAAGCTCCTGCTCACCTACGGTGCGCAGGACCTGTCGCAGCACGACTCGGGTGCCTACACCGGCGAGATCAGCGGTGCCTTCCTCGCGAAGCTCGGCTGCACGTTCGTCGTCGTCGGCCACTCGGAGCGTCGGACCCTGCACGGTGAGACCGACGAGATCGTGCTGGCCAAGACCAAGGCCGCGCTCAAGCACGATCTCACCCCGATCGTCTGCATCGGCGAGGGGCTCGAGATCCGCGAGGCGGGTGAGCACGTCGCGTACAACGTGGCACAGCTCAAGGGCTCCCTCGCCGGCCTGTCGGCCGCCGAGATCGCCAAGACCGTCATCGCCTACGAGCCGGTCTGGGCCATCGGCACCGGCCGGGTGGCCGGCGCCGCCGACGCCCAGGAGGTCTGCAAGGCGATCCGCGAGACCCTCGCGGAGATCGCCGACGAGCAGACCGCGGCCTCGGTCCGCATCCTCTACGGCGGCTCGGTGAATGCCAAGAACGTCGGCGACATCGTCGGCCAGACCGACGTCGACGGAGCTCTCGTCGGCGGCGCGTCGCTGAAGTCGGACGAGTTCGCGACACTGTCGGCGATCGCCGCGGGTGGCCCCTTGCCCTGACGGGTCACACCCACGCGTACACTGTGGCAGGTTGGTGTCGGCTCACGTCGGCACCACCTGCTACAGCTGTATCTCCAGGTGTTTACGGAAGGGCGTTTCGACTCGTGACTGTGCAAGGTGCACTCGACATCGGATTGATCGTGACCAGCGTGCTGCTGATCGTGCTCGTCCTGCTGCACCGCGGCAAGGGTGGCGGTCTGTCGTCGCTGTTCGGCGGCGGTGTCCAGTCCAGCCTGTCGGGTTCGAGCGTCGTCGAACGCAACCTCGACCGGCTGACCATCTTCGTCGGCCTCATCTGGGTGATCTTCATCGTCGGCGTGGGCGTCGACATCAAACTCTCCTGAGCTGGTTTCTGCTCCGTACCTCGGGCGACGCGTGATACGCGTCGCCCGACGCTTTCCCCGGGATGCCGGATGGCCCCGATCTCGGGATACTTGGTCGCATGAGTGAAACCGCCTCCTCCCGGGGAGCCCCGGCATCTCGTCCGTCCATGTCGATCGTCGACCACATCGTCGTCGACGACGAGGGCCGTGCACTCACCGAACCCTTGCGTGAGGACATCCGTCTGCTCGGCGGCATCCTCGGCGAGGTCGTCGCCGAACATTCCGGCACCGACGTCTTCGATCTCGTCGAATCGGCTCGTGTGGCCGCTTTCGGCGTGCGCCGCAACGAGATCGACCGCAACGAACTCGCGGAGATGTTCACCGACCTCGACGTGTCCACCGCGGTTCCGGTCATCCGCGCCTTCAGTCACTTCGCGTTGTTGGCCAACCTGGCCGAGGACATCCACCGCGAACGTCGCCGTGCCATCCACGTGCGAGCCGGTGACCCGCCGCAGAAGTCCAGCCTGGCCGCGACCTACCGGCAGCTCGCAGACGCCGGACTCGGCGACGAGGAGGTCGGTAAGGCACTCGCCGACGCCAACGTCGTGCCGGTCATCACCGCCCATCCCACCGAGACCCGGCGCCGCACGGTGTTCGAGGCGCAGAACCGGATCACCGAGCTGATGCGCTTCCGCGGCCGTACCGAACTGACCCCCGACGAGGACGCCGAGGTCACCGAGGCGATCCGGCGTCAGATCCTCACGCTGTGGCAGACCGCGCTCATCCGCCTCGAACGACTCACCATCCAGGACGAGATCCGTTCGGGGCTGCGCTATTACGACGCCTCGTTCTTCGACGTGGTGCCGGCCATCAACACCTCCGTGCGCGCCGCCCTGCGGTCGGCCTACCCCGGCGCGGGTCTCGCCGACGAGCCGATGATGCGCATGGGGTCCTGGATCGGCGGCGACCGCGACGGGAACCCGTTCGTGACCGCCGAGGTGGTCACCCTGGCGGCCACCCTGGCTGCCGAGACCGCGGTGGGACACCACCTCGCCGAACTCGAGAACCTTGCCCAGGAACTGAGCATGTCGGCGCGGCTGATCACGGGAACCGAACCGCTGCTCGAACTCGCCGGTGCCGACTCCGAGGACCCCGGTGCCGACGAGCCGTTTCGGCTTGCGTTGCGGCACATCCGATCCCGCCTCGCGGCGACCGCCAACCAGATGTTCGACGAGGACTTCCTCTCGTCGAGCGATCTGTTCCTCGTCGACGGCAAACCGCCCTACTCCGACGCCGCCGAGTTGCTCGTCGACCTCGACGTCATCGACGCGGCCCTGCGGGTCAACAACGACGCCTCCATCGCCGACGACCGGCTCCTCGCCCTCCGGGAGTCGGTGCGCACGTTCGGCTTCCACCTGTCCGGGCTCGACATGCGGCAGAACTCCGACATGCACGAGGAAGTGGTCGCCGAGCTTCTCGCCTGGGCGGGCGTGCACGGCGACTACGCCTCGCTCGACGAGGCGGAACGCGTCGAGATCCTGTCCGCCGAACTGCAGCGGCGCCGTCCGCTCACCAGCCCCGACGCGGAACTGAGCGAGCTGGCGACCAAGGAACTCGCGATCGTGCGGGCGGCCGCGAAGGCGGTCGCGACGTTCGGTCCGGAAGCGGTGCCCAACTACATCATCAGCATGTGCACCTCGGTGAGCGACATGCTCGAAGCGCTCATCCTGCTCAAGGAGGCCGGCCTCTACGACCCCGGTGCCGCCGGCGAGAACGACCCGCGCTCCACGGTGCGGGTCGTACCGCTGTTCGAGACGATCGAGGATCTGCAGCAGGGCGCTGCGACCCTGCTCGCCGTTCTCGAGGTGCCCTTCTACCGGGCGCTCGTGGAGTACCAGAACGGCATGCAGGAGATCATGCTCGGTTACTCCGACTCCAACAAGGACGGCGGCTACATGGCCGCCAACTGGGCGCTGTACCGCGCCGAACTCGACCTCGTGGAGGCGGCGTCCCGGTCGGGGATCCGGTTGCGGCTCTTTCACGGTCGCGGTGGAACGGTCGGCCGCGGCGGCGGCCCCAGCTACGACGCCATCCTCGCTCAGCCGCCCGGGGCGGTGCAGGGGTCGCTGCGCATCACCGAGCAGGGCGAGATCATCGCCGCCAAGTACGCCGAGCCGGTGACCGCCCGCCGCAATCTGGAGACACTGCTGGCCGCGACCATCGAATCGTCGCTGCTCGACGTCGAAGGTCTCGGCGACGAATCGGAGTCGGCGTACGAGATCATGGACGACATCGCCGCCAGGGCACGTGCGGCCTACAGCCGCCTCGTGCACGAGACACCGGGATTCGTCGAGTACTTCACCACGTCGACCCCGTTGTCGGAGATCGGTGCGCTCAACATCGGCAGCCGCCCGGCGTCTCGTAAGCAGACCGAGAAGATCACCGATCTCCGCGCGATCCCGTGGGTGTTGTCGTGGACGCAGTCGCGGGTGATGCTGCCGGGCTGGTACGGCACCGGTTCCGCGTTCGAGGAGTGGGTGGCCGACGACCCGACCCGCCTGGAGGCCCTGCAGCGCTACTACGAGAAGTGGCCGTTCTTCCGCACCGTCATGTCCAACATGGCGCAGGTGTTGGCGAAGTCCGACATGGGGCTGGCGCATCGCTACGCACAGCTCGTACCCGACGAGGAACTGCGCGAGCAGGTGTTCGGAATGATCGTCGACGAGCACGAGCGGACGATCGGCATGTGCGCCAAGATCACCGGCATCGATGATCTGCTGCACGACAACGCGGCCCTCAAACGTTCGGTCTACAACCGGTTCCCGTACCTCGAGCCGCTCAATCTGCTCCAGGTGGAGCTGCTGCGCCGGTTCCGCGCGGGGGAGGACACCCCACTCGTGCGCCGCGGTATCCAGCTGACCATGAACGGCCTGGCAACCGCGTTGCGCAACAGCGGTTAGCGCGCCTGCGGCCCCCGGGAGCGGCGAGGACGTGCCGTTCCCGGCGGGTCGACGGGTATGCGGCGGAGCAGCCAGATCCCGTAAGCGGCGGCCATCGCACCCATCACCAGTTCGATCACCACGGTGAAGACGTCCGGGCCAGAACTCCCCTTCGGTAGTAGGAGCGTCCAGATCTGACCGACAGCGGTGATGAGGACCAGTGGCGGATCACTCCGCGGAAGGTGGCCTCGTCGCCGAACCCCACTGCGACTGCGGCGACGGCGACCAGCGCGAAGTAACCGAGGCTGTGGTCGGCAAATTCGGAGAGTGCCGGTATCACCAGGACGATCACCGGGACGACGACGTAGAGCAGAATGAGCGGCAGTAACAGAACCAGGCTGCGCCAGGTGGGTCGACCGGTGAATCCGGCAGCACCCCAACAGCCCAACGCTGTCAGTAAGACCGCTGGCACCAGGACCATCCACGCGAACTGGACGAACTGCGCCGGACTCGCCGAGGCCGTGACGTCAGCGGCCTCCGGATCGAGCAGCCTCAGTCCCAGCAGTGGCAGCGCGTAGGCGAGTGTGGTGAGCACCGCGAACCACTCGGGCCGTCGGCTGGCGAAGGTCCGCAGCGTGCCGTCGGCGCGGCGACTCTCGGCCAATGCTCTGCGGGACCTTCCCTCGGCTCACATCGTCGACTCAGATGTGCACCGCCGCCGCGTCGTCGAGGAACCAGATGGTCTCGTCGGTGCCGCGGGCGCCTGCGCACGGCCAGTCGGCGGGATCGGCGCCGTTGTGCGCGGCCGCGACGGCCTCGGCCTTGTCGGCACCGGCGACGAGGAACCACACGTTGCGAGACCGGTTGACCACCGGCAGGGTCAAGGTGATCCGACGCGGCGGCGGCTTGGGTGAGTCCTCAACGGCGACAACCGATTTCTCGGTCTCCGCGGTGGCCGCGGTGTGTGGGAAGAGGGAGTTGATGTGGCCTTCGCCGCCCATTCCGAGCAGGTGCAGGTCGAACTGCGGAGCCACGCCGTCGGTGGATCGTCCCGCGAGGACCGCCGCGTAATCGGCGGCGGCGGCATCGATGTCGTCACCGAACGGCCCGTCCGAGGGTGCCATCGTGAACACCCGCGTCGGATCCACCGGCACGTGGTCGAGCAGTGCCTCCCGTGCCTGGCCGGAGTTGCGTTCCGGGTCGTCGGCAGGGACGAATCGGTCGTCGCCCCAGTACACGTCGACGCGCGACCAGTCGATGGTGCCGCTGTCGTCGGCCAGGGCCGACAGGATGCCGATCCCGTTGCTGCCGCCGGTCAACACGATGCTCGCGACCCCGCGCTCGGACTGCGCGTGGGTCACCAGGTCGACGAAGCGGGCCGCCGCGGTGACGATCAGTTCCTGCTTGGACTCGAAGACCAGCGTCTCGGCAGCGGTCATGGTGTGAGAACTCCTTCGTTCGTGTCGATGAAGTCGACGCCGGGGACACCCCGCAAGGCGACGGCATAGACCTCGTCGGTGTCGAGTCGCCGGAGCTCCTCGGCGATGCACACGGGTAGGTCGCGGTGGCCCATCGCGATTCGGCCGTCGGGCTTGCCCGGCATCGTCAGCACCGCGTTGTTGCCCTCGTCCACGGCGAGGATCGTCGGACCCTCGTCGCGGTGAAGACGGATCTCGAAACTGCCGCGACGGCGCCGCGTGGGTACGTCGAGCGCCGAATGCAACCACCCGGCGATGAGGTCCACCGCCGGGGAATCGTGCGCGCCCGTGACGTCCACCGCGGTGATGCGCGAATGCGGCGGACGGTCGACCGCCGAGGCGAGGATGGCCCGCCAGTGCGTGATGCGCGACCATGCGATGTCGGTGTCGCCGGGGGAGTATGTCTCGAGGCGACGCGCGAGCACCGTGGCCGGATCGGCGTCCTTCGTGGCATCGAGGATGCGACGGTGACCGAGCCTGCCGAGGGGATCGTCCGCGGGGCGTGCGGGGCCTTCGCCGGGCCACCACGTGACGACGGGGGTGTCCGGCAATAGGAACGGTGTGACGACGCTCGCCGGTTCGTCGGCGAGGGCGCCGTACAGCGACAGCACCACGACCTCCGACGCGCCGGCGTCCCCGCCCACTCGAATCTGTGCGTCGAGGCGCGAATTCCCTTCGCGGGTACCGCGATACACGACGATGACGCGGCTGGGGTGCTCGCGGCTGGCACCGATGACGGCCTCGATGGCGCCCTCCATGGGTTCGCCCTGTTCGACGCAGACGACCAGGGTGAGCACGCGACCGAGACTGAGCGCGCCGCCGGCCGCCCGCACCTCGATGATCCTCTTCGCGACACTTCGGGTGTCCGTGTCGGGCAGCTCGACGATCATCGCGGATCCTCCTGCAGGGGCTGGGCGGTGGACATCAGGGCCGGCGCCACGCGCGTCCCACGCGGGCCATCATCTCGTCCGCCGACCGCGGACCCCAGGTTCCCGACTCGTAGGTGTCGGGGGAGTCCTCGGCGGCCCACTGTTCGAGCACGGGATCGAGGATCTTCCACGACAATTCGACTTCCTCGTTGACCGGGAACAGTGACGGCACGCCGAGTAGGACGTCGAGAATGAGGCGCTCGTATGCCTCCGGGGACGCCTCGGTGAACGCGGTGCCGTAGCTGAAGTCCATGTTCACGTCGCGGACCTCCATGCTGGAGCCCGGCACCTTGGATCCGAAGCGCAGGGTGATGCCCTCGTCGGGCTGCACCCGGATGACCAGCGCGTTCTGGCTGAGCTCCTCGGTCATCGTCTGGTCGAACGGCAGATGCGGGGCGCGCTTGAAGACCAGCGCGATCTCGGTGACGCGCCGGCCGAGACGCTTGCCGGTCCGCAGGTAGAACGGCACACCCGCCCAGCGACGGGAGTCGACCTCAAGGGCGATCGCGGCGAAGGTCTCGGTCTTGGAGTCCTTGGCGAAGCCGTCCTCCTCTTTGAGCCCGGCCACCTTCTCGCTGCCCTGCCAGCCCGGACCGTACTGGCCGCGGGCGGTGTTCTGATCGATCGGCAGGACGTTGCGAGTGGCCGCCAGGACCTTGATCTTCTCGGCCTGTAACTGCTTGGGCTCGAAGGAGATCGGTTCCTCCATCGCCACCAGGGCCATCAGCTGCAGCAGATGGTTCTGGATGACGTCGCGCGCGGCACCGATGCCGTCGTAGTAGCCGGCCCGCCCACCGATGCCGATGTCCTCGGCCATCGTGATCTGGACGTGGTCGACGTAGTGCGAACTCCACAGCGGGTCGAACAGTTGGTTGGCGAAGCGCAGCGCCAGGATGTTCTGCACCGTCTCCTTGCCCAGGTAGTGGTCGATGCGGAACACCGACGACTCCGGAAAGACGTTGTTGACGATGGCGTTGAGTTCGCGGGCCGACTCGAGATCGTGGCCGAACGGCTTCTCGATGACCACGCGGCGCCAACTGTCGCCGTCCGGTGTCGCCAGCCCGCTGCGCTCGAGCTGTTCACAGACCGTCGGGAACGCCTTGGGCGGGATCGACAGGTAGAACGCATGATTTCCGTCCGTGCCGCGTTCGTCGTCGAGCGACTTGAGGGTGTCGCACAACTTGTCGAACGCGGAGTCGTCGTCGAAATCGCCCTGCACGAAGCGGAAGCCCTCCGCGAGGCGCTCCCACACCTCCTCGCGGAAGCCCGTGCGGGCGTGTTCCCGCACGGCGTCGTGCACGATCGCCCCGAAGTCCTCGTCGGTCCAGTCGCGTCGGGCGAAACCGACGAGAGCGAACGACGGGGGGAGCAGGCCGCGGTTGGCGAGGTCGTAGACCGCAGGCATCAACTTCTTGCGTGCGAGGTCACCGGTGACGCCGAAGATGATCAGACTGCACGGACCCGCGATGCGGGGCAGCCGTTTGTCCTGTGGGTCACGGAGCGGGTTGGTCCAAGAACCGGGTCCCACTGAATCCTCACCGGCGGCCACGACGGCCTCAGCCCTTGATCGCCGCGGACAACTGCTCGGCGGTCGCGTTGAGCAGGTCGTTCCAGGCGTCCTCGAACTTGCTGACACCCTCCTCCTCGAGGACCTTGAAGACGTCGACCGTGTCGACGCCGAGCGCCGCGATCTTGTCGAAGACCTCCTGCGACTCCTGCGCGAGACCGATGATCGAGCCGGTGTTGACCCAACCGTGGTCGGCGAAGGCGTCCATCGTCTTGCCCGGCATGGTGTTGACCGTGTTGGGCGCGACGAGCTCGCTGACGTACAGGGTGTCGGGGTAGTCCGGGTTCTTCACGCCGGTCGACGCCCAGAGCGCGCGCTGCGGGCGGGCGCCCTTGGCGAGGAGGTCCGGGAAGCGCGACTCGACCTCGAAGACCTGCTGGTAGGCCGAGTAGGCGAGACGGGCGTTGGCCAGCGCCGCCTTGCCCTTCAGCTCGGTGGCCTCCGGGGTGCCGATGGCGTCGAGGCGCTTGTCGATCTCGGTGTCGACGCGGGAGACGAAGAACGACGCCACCGAATGGATGTTCGACAGGTCGTGGCCGGCTTCCGCGGCGGCGTCGAGGCCGTCGAGGTAGGCGTCCATGACCTCCTTGTAGCGATCGACCGAGAAGATCAGCGTCACGTTGACGCTGATGCCCTCGGCGATGACCCGGGTGATCGCCGGGAGTCCGGCCTTGGTGGCCGGGATCTTGATCAGCAGGTTCGGGCGGTCCACGATCTTCCACAGCTCGATCGCCTGGGCGACCGTGGCGTCGGTGTCGTGCGCCAGACGGGGATCGACCTCGATGGACACCCGGCCGTCGACGCCGTCGGACTCCTCGTGCACCGGGGCCAGTACGTCGCAGGCGTCGCGGACGTCATCGGTGGTCACCGTGCGGATGGTGCCGTCGACATCGGTGCCGCGGGCGGCCAGCTCGGTGACCTGTGCGTTGTAGGCGGTGCCCTTCGACAGTGCCGCCTGGAAGATCGACGGGTTGGTGGTCACGCCGACCACCGACTTGGTCGAGATCAGTTCGGCGAGATCACCGGAGGTGATCAGGTCCCGGGACAGGTCGTCCAGCCACACCGAGACACCGGCGGCGGACAGTTCGGCGAGCTTCTCGTTCTGGGTCACGATTCTCTCCTTGATGAGTGTGGATGAGCCGGTGTCGTGGGCGGCCGGTCAGCCGGCGACGACTCGTTCGGCGGCGGCGGTGACCGCCTCTGCGGTGATCCCGAACTTGGTGAAGAGCACCTTGTAGTCGGCCGACGCGCCGAAGTGCTCGATGCCGACGATCTCGCCGCCGGCACCGACGATCCGGTACCACGGCATCGCGATGCCGGCCTCGACGGCGACACGCGGAACCGAGGGAGGCAGCACGTGGTCCCGGTACCCCTTGGGCTGCTCGTCGAACCACTCGACACACGGCATCGACACGACGCGGGCCTTGATTCCCTTGTCGGCCAAGGCCTTCTGTGCCTCGACCGCCAGGTGCACCTCGGAACCGGTGCCGATCAGCACGACCTGCGGGTCGCCCTCGGAATCGCTGAGCACGTAGCCGCCGTTGGCGACGCCCTGCGCCGAGGTGCCCTCGAGGATCGGGACGTTCTGGCGGGTGAGCGCCAGACCGACCGGGTGGTTGCGCCGGGTCAGCAGGTGCGCCCATGCGTGAGCGGTTTCGTTGGCATCGGCCGGGCGCACGACGTCGAGGTTCGGGATCGCGCGCAGTGCGGCCAGGTGCTCGATCGGCTGGTGGGTCGGGCCGTCCTCGCCGAGACCGATGGAGTCGTGGGTCCAGACGTAGATCGGGTCGATCTCCATCAGCGCGGCCAGGCGCACGGCCGGACGCATGTAGTCGGCGAACTGCAGGAAGGTGCCGCCGTAGGCGCGGGTCGGACCGTGCAGGGCGATGCCCGACAGGATCGAACCCATCGCGTGCTCGCGGACACCGAAGTGCAGGGTGCGCCCGTACGGGTTGGCCGACCACTTCTTGGTGCTGATCGACGTCGGGCCGAACGAGGGCTCGCCGTCCATCGTGGTGTTGTTCGAGCCGGCGAGGTCGGCGGAACCGCCCCACAGCTCGGGAAGGACGGGCGCGAGGGCGCCGAGGACCTTGCCCGACGCGCTGCGCGTGGCCACGTCCTTGTCGCCGACGTTCCAGGTCGGCAGCTGCTCTGTCCAGCCCTCCGGGAGCTCATGGGCGGTCAGGCGATCGAACAGTGCCTTGGCGTCGGGGTTCTTCTCGGCCCACGCGTCGAACGATGCGGTCCAGGCCTTGCGCTCCTCGGCGCCGCGGTCGACGAGTTTGCGGGTGTGCGCGATGACCTCGTCGGTGACCTCGAAGTTCTTCTCCGGGTCGAAGCCGAGGACCTTCTTGGTGGCGGCGACCTCGTCCTCGCCGAGTGCGGCGCCATGAGCCATGCCGGTGTTCATCATGTTGGGCGCCGGGTAGCCGATGATGGTGCGCAGGCAGATGATCGACGGACGGTCGACGACCTCCTGGGCGGCCTTGATCGCGGTCTCGATGGCCACGACGTCCTCGCCGCCCTCGACGGTCTGGACGTGCCAGCCGTACGCCTCGTAGCGCTTGGCGACATCCTCGGACAGGGCGATGTCGGTGTCGTCCTCGATCGAGATCTGGTTCTGGTCGTAGAACACGATCAGGTTGCCGAGCTGCTGGGTGCCGGCGAGTGAGCTCGCCTCGGAGGTGACGCCCTCTTCGATGTCACCGTCGGAGGCGATCACGTAGATGTAGTGGTCGAACGGGCTCGCGCCGACCGCGGCATCCGGGTCGAACAGGCCGCGCTCGCGGCGGGCGGCCATCGCCATGCCGACCGACGAGGCGAGACCCTGACCGAGCGGCCCGGTGGTGATCTCGACGCCGCGGGTGTGGCGGAACTCCGGGTGACCCGGGGTCAGCGAATCCCAGGTGCGCAGCGCCTCGATGTCCTCGAGCTCGAGACCGAAGCCACCCAGGTACAGCTGGATGTAGAGGGTCAGGCTGGAATGTCCGCACGAGAGCACGAAGCGGTCGCGGCCGGCCCAGTCGGTGTCGGTGGGATCGTGACGCATGACGCGCTGGAAGAGCGTGTAGGCCAGGGGGGCGAGGCTCATCGCGGTGCCGGGATGACCACTGCCACACTTCTGCACCGCATCGGCGGCCAGCAGGCGGGCCGTGTCGACGGCCCGGGTGTCGAGGTCGCTCCAGTCGTCCGGATGGCGAGGGGTGGTCAGTGCGCGGATCTCATCTGTGTCGGCCACGATGGTGATTGTCTCCTGTGCCTGCTCGGGTTTTCGGCGCGTTCGGGTCCAGAGTAATCGGCCGCGAGGGTGCCCTGCGCGCCGACCGAAACTTACCGCCCGGTTCGCCGATCGGCGCCGGTCGCGGGCTCGGCCACGACGCGATTACGGTTCGCGAAGGCAAACGTCTACCATGCTCTGTAGTAGCCCGCGGCGATCTGTGCGGGCGGACGAGGAGTGTTCGTGAGGATAGGGGAGCGTGTGAGCGGAGACCATCCCGCCGCATCCCACTCGACCGACACCGCATCACCGCAGGTCTCGACCGAGCCGGTCCTGCCGGCGGATCTGACGTGGGCCGGACGTGTGCGCGCGACGGTGCTCGCCTATGTCGCGCTCACCAAACCGCGGGTCATCGAGCTGCTGCTGGTGGCGACGATCCCGGTGATGCTGCAGGCCGACCGCGGCCATGTCGACATCGCCGTCATCGCCTTCACCCTGATCGGTGGCTGGCTCGGCGCCGGCAGCGCGAACACCCTCAACATGGTCGTCGACGCCGACATCGACAAGAAGATGAAGCGCACCGAGCGCCGACCGCTCGCCCGGCGCGCCGTGGCTACCCGGAGTGCGCTGATCTTCGGTCTCGTGCTCTGGGCCGCCTCGTTCGCGGTGCTGTACTTCGCCGCGAACCTGCTGTCCTCGCTGCTCGTCTCGGCGACGATCATCTTCTACGTCGGCGTCTACACGATGATCCTCAAGCGCCGCACCTGGCAGAACGTGGTGTGGGGCGGTGCCGCCGGATGCATGCCGACGCTCGTCGGCTGGGCAGCGGTGACCGGCTCACTCAGCTGGCAGCCGATCGTGCTGTTCCTGGTCATCTTCTTCTGGACCCCGCCACACACCTGGGCGCTGGCGATGCGCTACAAGGAGGACTACAAGGCGGCCGGCGTGCCGATGCTCCCAGTCATCGCGACCGAGGAACGCGTCACCCGGCAGATGCTGGTCTACACGTGGCTGACCGTCGTCACCTCGCTGGCCCTGATCCCGGCGACGAGCTGGATCTACACGGTGATCGCGCTGGTCGCCGGCGGCTGGTTCCTCGAGCGGGTCACCAAGCTCTACCGAGACACCAGGCGCGGCGCCGAGGTGAAACCCCTCAAGGTCTTCCTGCAGTCCAACGAGTACCTGGCGATCGTCTTCTGCGGTCTCGCGGTCGACGCGGTCGTCGGCCTGCAGACGATCTCGTCGTACTTCTGATTTCCGTTCGCCGCCGCCCTCAGGAATCCGAGGGCAGCAGCACCGTCGTACCCGTCGTCTTGCGGGCTTCGAGATCAGCATGGGCCTGTGCGGCGTCGGCCAGGCGGTAACGCTGTCCCACCCGCACGCCCACGTCGCCGTCGAGGATGGCCTCGAAGTACTCGCCGGCCCGCCAGTTCAGTTCCTCCGGCGTCGCGGTGAAGTGCGCCAAGGTGGGTCGTGTCACCGCCAGCGAACCGGCCGGGTTGAGGCGCTGCAGATCGAACGGCGGCACCGGTCCACTCGACGCCCCGAACAGCACGATGATGCCGCGGACCGCCGTGGCGGCCAGCGACTGCTCGAAGGTGTCCGCGCCGACGCCGTCGTAGACCACCGGGACACCGAGGCCGTCGGTGAGTTCCCGGACGCGCGCGGCCAGGTCGTCCCCGTACCGCAGCACATGGTCGGCGCCGGCCTGCCGGGACAGGTCCGCCTTCTCGTCGGAGGACACCGTCGTGATGACCCGCAGTCCATGACGTTTGGCCATCTGGGTGAGGATCAGCCCGACCCCGCCGGCCCCCGCGTGGATCAGCACGGTGTCCTCCGGATGAGGGTGGGCGCTGCCGTCGAGGAGGTAGTGGGCGGTGAGACCCCGCAGCAGCGACGAACCGGCGACCGCGTCGTCGACACCGTCCGGCACGACCACCGCCTGCGCGGCGGGGACCGCGACGAGTTCGGCGTACGACGCAGGAGCGGCACACCAGGCGACCCGCTGTCCCACCTCGAAGCCGGTGACCTCCGGACCCACGGAGACGATCTCGCCGGCACCTTCGGTGCCCGGGATGTACGGCGGGATCGACGGGTACATGCCCCGCCGGAGATAGGTGTCGATGTAGTTCACGCCCACCGCGGACGTCCGGACGATCACCTCGTCGGCGGCCGGGATGGGGTCGTCGACGGTACCGAAGGCCAGGACGTCCGGGCCGCCGTGACGGGTCACCTGTATCGCACGCACGACACCGTTCTACACGCCGTACAGGCCGGATGTGACGCCCATCCCGGTATCGGGACTGCCCTGCGCTCACCGGTATGCTGAGCGTCATGACTGACAGTGCCGCCACCGACACCACCGCAACGCCGACGGTTCAAGCCCCGGGCGATGTCGTCGCCTCGGTGAAGAAGTTCGTCGCCCGCGAGGGCGGCAGCGCCAAGGTCGTCCTGCAGGCGATCGGTGCGGCCGGTGTCCGTATCACGCTCGTCGGTGAGGCCGGTGGAGTCCTCGGCGACCGGGTGGTCCCCGACCTCGCCACCGCCCAGGCCGTCGTCGACGCCGTCGACGGCCTCGAGATCGCCGAGTGGGACCGTGACCTCACCTCGGAGACCACCGTCAAGCCGTCGCATTACCGCAAGATGGCCGGCTGGGTCGCCCGGCAGAAGCGCTTCCCGAAGCCGCGCAACCGCGCGATCCTCTGACGCGGCCGTCCGCCCCGTACACGAGAACGACCCCCGACGTGCACGTCGTCGGGGGTCGTTCTCGTTGTGGGCCGTTCTCGTTGTGGCAGGGACTCAGGCAGCGTCGACGCGCGGCTGATCGGTCGCCCGCGCGACCAGCACCTGCCAGGTCGCGCCGATGAGCAGCAGCGCGCTGCCGAACATGTGCGCGATGACGAGCGCGACGGGGAGATCGGTCGCGAACTGGACGAATCCGATCACGCCCTGCAGTGCGAGCAGCGCCACGAACACCAGCGCCGAGCGCTGCTGCGGACGCGCGAACACGCGGGCGTACACGAGTGCGGCCAGGGCCAGACCGACCAGGACGAACACCGCGTCGGCGTGGAGCTGGGTGGCGTTGTCGGGGTCGAGTCCGTTCCGTGGGGCGTCCACGTCGCCGGCGTGCGGACCGGAACCCGTGACCACCGTGCCGAGGTAGATCGTCACCCAGGTCACCACATAGATCAGCCAGGCGAGGTAGACCCCGAGCCGGCGCGTGGCCGACGCGGGGACATCGGCGTCGACGGCGGCGGGTTCGGCGGGTGTCGGGTAGGGCCGCAGCCGATAGACCAGGACGGTTGCGGCCGACACGAGCGCCATCGACAGCAGGAAGTGCAGGGCGACGACCCATGGGTTGAGGTCGGTGAGGACGGTGATCCCGCCGATCACGCCCTGGAACGGGATGCCCAGCGCGATCAGGGTGACCGTCCACTTGTCGCGGCGCGCCGACCCGGCGTAGCGGAGCACCGCGACCCAGGCGGCGATCGCGATGATGATCAGCACCCAGGTGAGCATCCGGTTGCCGAACTCGATGGCTCCGTGAATGCCCAGTTCCTCGTGCGGGACGAAGGAGTTGTCGGTGCATCGCGGCCAGGTCGGACAACCGAGACCGGAACCGGTCACCCGAACCGCGCCGCCGGTGGCGACGATGCCGACGTTCGACACGAGCAGGGAGATCGCCCAGCGGTGGACGAAGCGGATCGTCGGCCGGCCGAATCCGGGTATGTACCGCCAGACCCCACGCGCCGCCGGCCGGGGGTCGCGCTCGGCGGGAGTCGGGTCGTCGGGTCGTGTCGAAGAAGTCTGCGACGTCGTCATCGGAATCGGAACCACCTCACGGCCAAGGTGCCGGCCACTGCGGCCCACACCAGCAAGACGCCCACCCCGAAGGCGTCGAACGAACCTCGTGCGGCCATCTCCAGGGCCTCACTGAGCGCACCCGAGGGGATGCACCGTGCAAGGGTGTGCACGGGGCCGGGCACGTTGGAATCGACGACCACGAGGCTGCCGAGACCGATGAACGCGAACCACAGCAGGTTCGCCAGGGCCAGGACGACCTCGGCCTTGAGCGTGCCGCCCAGGAGCAGGCCGAGGGTGGCGAAGCAGGCGGTGCCGACGGTGATCACCAGTGCGCCGATGAGCAGGCCGAGCGCGTCGGGCCGCCAGCCGAAGGCGAATCCGATGGCGCCCAGGATGACCGACTGCAGGGCCACCACGATCAGCACCGCCACCGATTTCCCGACGATGATGCCCCACCTCGGGATCGGTGTGGCGCCCAACCGTTTCAGCGCGCCGTAGCGCCGGTCGAAGCCGACGGCGATCGCCTGGCCGGTGAACGCCGTCGACATCACGGCGACCGTCAGGATCGCCGGGACGAAGAGCGTGGCGCGCTCGGCCGGACCGTCGCCGAAGGTCGTGTTGATGGGCAGCAGGCACAACCCGATGAGCAAGGTGATCGGGATGAACATGGTGAGCAGCAACTGTTCACCGTTGCGGAGCAGGAGCTTGAGCTCGAGGGTCGACTGGGCGACGATCATCGCCGCCAGGGATGCCGGGCGCGGCGCGGGACGGAACATGCCCTCGGCGAAGAGGGCCGTCTGGGGAGCGGGGGAGTTCACTGTGGGGCTGTTCACTGTCGTAGGGCCCGTCCGGTCAGGTCGAGGAAGACGTCTTCGAGACTCCGGGTCTCGACCCGCAGGTCGGTGGCGAGGACGTTGATCTTGGCGCACCAGGCGGTCACGGTCGCGAGCACCTGCGGGGTCATCGGGCCGAGGACGAGGTAGGAGCCCGGGTTGGGCTCGGTGCAGTGATACCCCTCGGGCAGTGCGAGTGTCAGCATCGACAGATCGAGTCCGCGGGGCGCGGTGAACCGCAATTCGTTCTCGGCACCGGTGCTGGTGAGGTCGGCGGGGGTCCCGGCGGCGACCGCGCGGCCGTGATCGATGATCACGACCTGATCGGCGAGCTGCTCCGCCTCGTCCATGAGATGGGTCGTGAGGAGGACGGACACGCCGTCGGCGCGGAGGCGGTCGACGAGCTCCCAGACGACGAGACGTGCGTGGGCGTCGAGGCCGGCGGTCGGCTCGTCGAGGAACACGAGCTCGGGACGGCCGACGATGGCGCAGGCGAGGGCAAGGCGCTGCTGCTGCCCGCCGGACAGCCTGCGGTACGACGTGCGCCGGACCTCGCCGAGCCCCAGCGCTTCGATGAGGAACTCGGGGTCGATGGGGTCGGCCGAATACGCCGCGACCAGCCGCAACATCTCCTCGGCACGAGCTCCGGGGTAGGCGCCGCCGCCCTGCAGCATCACGCCGACGCGGCGCCGGAGCGCGTCGTTGTCGGCGATCGGATCGAGTCCGAGGACCCGCACGGTGCCGGCGTCCGGTTCGGTGAAGCCCTCACAGATCTCGACGGTGGTGGTCTTGCCCGCGCCGTTCGGTCCGAGGAGGGCGAGGATCTGGCCGCGTTCCACGGTCAGATCGAGCCTGTCGACCGCGGTACGGTCGCCGAAGGTCTTGACCAGTCCGCGTACCTCGACCGCGGGAACACTCAGCAGACGATCGTTCATCTGATCGTCGTCGTTGATCTGCCGAGAGGTCGTGCCGCGCACACAGGTCAGACTAGGCGCTCGGACCCCGCGGACGAAAAACGCCGTGCGCGGGTGCGGTGGGGGATCGTCACCGCGTCGGCGCGTTCTCCGCGGGCTCCGGGGTGTCGTCGGAGGCCCCCCTTCTGCGACGACGCCATCGGCGCGGTGACCGGTCTTCGAAGAACAGCGCGGTCAGCGCTGCGACCATGATCACACCTGCCAGAAGACCCTGCGCGAGAACGACTCCGCTGGTGTTGGAGCTCGTCGGCATCACCACGATGGCGATGATCGCCGATGCGGAGATGGTCGAGATCCGGAACCACGGGCCGGTCGCCCAGGCAGCCAGCGGAATGACCGCCCACAGCAGGTACCAGGCCTGGACGAACGGGAAGAACAGCACGACTGTGGCCATCGACACACCGAGTGCGCCCAGCGGATGCAGGCGTCCGCCCAGCGTCGCGAGCATCCACCGGATGATGAAGAGGCCGGCGACGAGCTGCCCGATCGGGCGTGCGACCTCGAGGATCGCCTGGGTGTGCTCGCCGAGTCCGAGGGTCACCCCGATCCGACCCGTCGTCACGCCGAGCAGTGTCGGCATCGACATCCACGACCGGACGATCTCGCCGGTCGACAGCGTGCCCGTCCAGCCGAATCCGAGCCCGGTCGCCAGCGAGATCCCGACCATCACGATGCCGAGCACGACCACGTAGAACCCGGCGGAGACGCCGAGGGCGTACACCGACCACTTCGACCGCGTCCACCACTCCTGGACGGGTGCGTACCGCAGGGCAGGCAGCGTGGCACCCCACCGCATCGCCAGGGCGATGCCGACGAAGCCGAGCGCGAGCATCGAGGTCACCTTGATCATCGACGACGCGGCGAGCACAGCTCCACCGGCGATCAGGATCCAGCCTGCTCTCGTGGGTATCAGCGTCCCCGGTTTCCGCAACCGGTCGACGCCGTAGATGGCGCGGAAGCTCAGCTCGAGGCCCACGAGCATCAGGCCGAGCATGAGTGCCTCGTTGTGGATGCCGCCCACCAGATGCAGGATCACGAGCGGGTTCATCGCGCCGAGCCACAGGGCAGCCACCGACGACACCCCGCAGCGCTTCGCCAGTCGCGGCAGCGCCCACACGATGAGCGCGATGCCGATCAGGGCGACGATGCGGTGCAGGAAGATCGCGGCGGTGATGTTCGCGCCGGTCACCTTGGTGATGCCCTCGCCGATCCACAGAAACAGCGGTCCGTAGGGCGCGGGGGTGTCCCGCCACAGGTTGGGCACCGACCGCGTGAGGATGTGGTCGACGCCCAGACCGCGAACCGGGCTCACCGAGTAGGGATCCATGCCGCGGGAGGCGATCGCACTCTGGGCCAGGTAGGAGTAGATGTCCTTGCTCAGCAGCGGGGGAGCCAGCACGATCGGTGTGATCCAGAGCATGAGGGTCCGGTCGGCCTGGCGGCGGCTCATCCGTCGTTCCGGACTCCGTCCGTGCCGGACCTCGACGCTGAGGCGGCCGACGGCGAAGCGGCCGATCAGCAGCCATGCGACCACCAGGGTGATCGTGCCGCCGATCGACAGCGCGAGGGCGGTGCCGAACATCCGGGACGGCAGTGACAGCACGCGCATGCCGGCGACCGGGTTCTGCAGCACCGGCACCGCACCGGTGCCGAGGGCGCCGATCAGGATCAGGACCGAACCGGTGGCGCCGAAGAGCTTGATGCGGCGGAGACGACGGGTCTCCGCGGCGTTGAGGGGTCCGACCTCGCGTTCGTCGTCGTGTAGGCGGGCGACGGTCTTTCCGTAGTCGCCGCGCTGCTCGGTGGTGTCGGTGTCGGGGCCGACGGGGCGCTGTTTGCGCAGACCGAGGTAGTTCAGCACGGTGAGCAGGTGATTCCACACGAGTCCGAAGAAGTCCGGCACGCGGCGGCCAGCTGTGGTTTCGGGCACACGACGACTCTAAACGGCGGGGACGGATCCCTCGCCACCACCCTTTATCGGCGACGCGCGGGACGGGAGGAGGGAATCGGACGCATCGCTAAGGGCACCCTTGCTGGCAGCGAGGAACCAATTACGTCACACTCGTGTTGTGAAAACCATGCGGAACGATGTTGTGCTGCCCTCGGGCGGCCGCAATGCCGTGCCCTCCGCTGGTACGGCAACCCCTCACACGACCGCCGGTGCCGATGCGCACCACGACGGTCAGACCCGTGATGCGGTCCTGAACCTGCTTGTCGAAGACGGCCCGCTGACCGCGGGCGAGATCGGCGAGCGTCTCGGTATCTCCGCGGCCGGCGTGCGCCGTCACCTCGACGCGCTCACCGCGGCCGGGGACATCGAGGTCGCATCGACCGGTTTCGGTCAGCGGGGCCGCGGCCGTCCGGCCAAGTGGTTCCAGCTCACCGCATCCGGACGCGGCAAGATGCGCCACGCCTACGACGACCTCGCCGGGGCGGCGATGCGCAAACTCCGTGACCTCGGTGGTCACGACGCGGTCGCCGAGTTCGCCCGTGAACGCGTCGAGCGGATCGTCGCCGACGTCGAACCGAGCACCGATCCGGTGAATGTCGCAGACACCGTCGACGAGATCGCCGATGCGTTGACGGGTGCGGGCTACGCCGCCAACACCCGCCAGGTCGGCAACGGCATCCAGATCTGCCAGCACCACTGCCCGGTGGCGCACGTCGCCACCGAGTTCCCCGAACTGTGCGAGGCCGAGACCGCGGTCTTCACCGAACTGCTCGGCACGCATGTGCAGCGCCTGGCGACCATCGCCAACGGTGACTGCGCCTGCACGACCCACGTGCCGATGCATCCACCTCCGGAATCGCCCCCGCGCGAGACCCCACTCTCCACGACCGCACCCGCCCAGCCCACGACAACCCGAAAGGCCACGCGATGACCGTCACCGATCCGGCCGCAACCACGCCGTCCGCCGCGGCTCCCCTCACACAGGAGGAGACGATTGCGTCCCTCGGGACGTACGGCTACGGCTGGGCCGACTCCGACGTCGCCGGCGCCAGCGCCAAGCGCGGCCTGTCCCCGGCCGTCGTCGCCGACATCTCGTCGAAGAAGAGCGAGCCCGAGTGGATGCTCGAGCAGCGACTCAAGGCTCTGAAGATCTTCGACAAGAAGCCGATGCCGCACTGGGGTGCCGGACTCGAGGGCATCGACTTCGACAACATCAAGTACTTCGTGCGCTCGAGCGAGAAGCAGGCCGCCTCGTGGGAGGACCTGCCCGAGGACATCAAGAACACCTACGACAAGCTCGGCATCCCGGAAGCGGAGAAGCAGCGGCTGGTCGCCGGTGTCGCCGCGCAGTACGAGTCCGAGGTCGTCTACCACTCGATCCGCGAGGATCTCGAGAAGCAGGGCGTGATCTTCCTCGACACCGACACCGGCCTCAAGGAGCACCCGGAGCTGTTCCAGGAGTACTTCGGTTCGGTCATCCCGGCCGGCGACAACAAGTTCTCCGCGTTGAACACCGCCGTGTGGTCGGGTGGATCGTTCATCTACGTCCCGCCGGGTGTCCACGTCGACATCCCGCTGCAGGCCTACTTCCGGATCAACACCGAGAACATGGGCCAGTTCGAACGCACGCTGATCATCGTCGACGAGGGTGCCTACGTGCACTACGTCGAGGGTTGTACCGCGCCGATCTACAAGACCGACTCGCTGCACTCCGCGGTCGTCGAGATCATCGTCAAGAAGGGCGGCCGCTGCCGCTACACGACCATCCAGAACTGGTCGAACAACGTCTACAACCTGGTCACCAAGCGTGCCAAGGCCGAGGCCGGCGCCACCATGGAGTGGATCGACGGCAACATCGGTTCCAAGGTCACCATGAAGTACCCGGCCGTGTGGCTGACCGGTGAGCACGCCAAGGGCGAGGTCCTCTCGGTCGCATTCGCCGGCGAGGGACAGCACCAGGACACCGGTTCGAAGATGGTCCACCTGGCACCGAACACCTCGAGCAACATCGTCTCGAAGTCGGTGGCCCGCGGCGGTGGCCGTGCCTCCTACCGCGGTCTGATCAAGATCAACAACGGCGCCCACGGCAGCCGGTCGACGGTCAAATGCGATGCGCTGCTGGTCGACACGATCTCGCGCAGCGACACCTACCCCTACGTCGACATCCGTGAGGACGATGTGACGATGGGGCATGAGGCGACCGTCTCGAAGGTCAGTGACGATCAGCTCTTCTACCTGATGAGCCGCGGCCTGACCGAGGACGAGGCGATGGCCATGGTGGTCCGCGGCTTCGTCGAGCCGATCGCCAAGGAACTCCCGATGGAATACGCGCTCGAGCTCAACCGCCTGATCGAGCTTCAGATGGAAGGAGCCGTCGGCTGATGGCCGATCCGACACTCCCGGTCTCCACACCGGGCTCGCATTCGCCTGTCGTCAACAAGGGTGAACTGTTCACCTCGTTCGACGTCGACGCCTTCGAGGTGCCCAGCCCTCGCGAAGAGGCCTGGCGCTTCACCCCGTTCCGCCGCCTGCGCGGTCTGCACAACGGTTCCGCCCAGCGGACGGGTGAGGCGACCGTCGAGGTCACCGGTATCGCAGACGGTGTGACCGTGGACACCGTCGGACGCGATGACGAGCGTCTCGGCCAGGGCGGCGTGCCCTTCGACCGGGTTGCCGCACAGGCGTACTCGTCGTTCACCCAGGCCACGGTGGTCACCGTGGGCCGCGAGGTCGAGCTGTCCGAGCCGGTCACCATCACGGTCACCGGCCCCGGAGAGGGCGAGACCGCCTACGGGCACACCCAGGTCCGGCTCGAACCCTTTGCCCGCGCCGTCGTGGTGCTGGACCAGAAGGGCGGCGGGACCTTTGCCGAGAACGTCGAATTCGTCGTCGGCGACAGCGCCGCGCTCACCGTCGTCAACGTGCACGACTGGGATGACGACGCCGTGCACGTCGCCGCCCATCACGTGCGCACCGGCCGCGACGCCGTGGTCCGCCACTTCGCGGTCAGCTTCGGCGGCAACCTCGTCCGGCTGTCGCCGATCGTCCACTACGACGCGCCGGGTGGCGACGTCGAGCTGTGGGGGCTGTACTTCGCCGACGCCGGACAGCATCTCGAGCAGCGCCTGCTCGTCGACCACAGCCAGCCCAACTGCCGCTCGAACGTGGTGTACAAGGGTGCGCTGCAGGGCGACACGAGCGGCGACCGGTCGCGCGAGGCCCACACCGTCTGGATCGGCGATGTGCTGATCCGCGCCGAGGCCGAGGGCACCGACACCTTCGAGCTCAACCGCAACCTGGTGCTCACCGACAACGCCCGCGCCGACTCGGTGCCCAACCTCGAGATCGAGACGGGCGAGATCGTCGGTGCCGGCCACGCCAGTGCCACCGGACGTTTCGACGACGAGCAGCTGTTCTACCTGCAGGCTCGCGGCATCCCCGAGGATCAGGCGCGCCGCCTGGTCATCCGCGGATTCTTCGGCGAGGTGATCGCCAAGATCGCCGTTCCCGAGCTGCGCGAGCGTCTGTCCGCCGCCGTCGAGCGCGAGCTCGAACTCGCCGGCGCCTGAACCGCTTCCGCGCCCGACCGAACCTTCCTCAGCCCGTAAGAGAGAACACAGAACATGACCACACTGGAAATCCGTGACCTGCACGTCGACGTCGCCCAGACCGACGCCGACGCCGAGCCCATCCACATCCTCAAGGGTGTGAACCTGACCGTGAAGTCCGGTGAGACGCACGCGATCATGGGCCCCAACGGCTCGGGCAAGTCGACGCTGTCCTACGCCATCGCCGGCCACCCCAAGTACCAGGTGACCTCGGGTTCGATCACCCTCGACGGCGAAGACGTCCTGGAGATGAGCGTCGACGAGCGTGCGCGTGCCGGCCTTTTCCTGGCCATGCAGTACCCCGTCGAGGTGCCCGGCGTCTCGATGTCGAACTTCCTGCGCACCGCCGCCACCGCGGTCCGCGGCGAGGCCCCGAAGCTGCGCCACTGGGTCAAGGAGACCAAGGAGGCGATGACCGCGCTGGACATCGATCCGTCGTTCTCCGAGCGCAGCGTCAACGAGGGCTTCTCCGGCGGTGAGAAGAAGCGTCACGAGATCCTCCAGCTCGACCTGCTCAAGCCGAAGATCGCCATCCTCGACGAGACCGACTCGGGGCTCGACGTCGACGCACTGCGCGTCGTGAGCGAAGGCGTCAACCGTTACCAGGAGCGGGACAACGGGGGCGTCCTGCTCATCACGCACTACACCCGCATCCTGCGCTACATCAAGCCGGATTTCGTGCACGTGTTCGTCAACGGCCGCATCGTCGAGTCGGGCGGATCCGAACTGGCCGACGTGCTCGAGGAGAGCGGATACGAGCGTTTCGTCACGGCGGCGAAGGCAGTCTGAACCACACCCGTAGGAGGTGTACGTAGGTGACACTCTCGACCGAAACGACAACGCCGGCTGCCACCGCATTCGACGTCGAGGCGTTGCGGGCGGACTTCCCGATCCTGTCGCGCACCGTTCGTGACGAGAAACCGTTGGTGTACCTCGACTCCGGGGCGACCTCACAGCGCCCGGTCCAGGTCCTCGACGCCGAGCGGTACTTCCTGACCCATCACAACGCCGCGGTACATCGGGGAGCCCACCAGCTCGCCGAGGAGGCCACCGACGCCTACGAGGACGCGCGCGAGGTCATCGCCGGGTTCGTCGGGGCGTCGTCGGATCAGCTCGTGTTCACCAAGAACGCCACCGAGGCGATCAACCTGGTGACCTACACCCTCGGTGACCCTCGCTCGGCGCAGATCCTGGGCGGTTCGCCGCTGGGACCGGGCGACACCGTGGTGATCACCGAGCTCGAGCATCACGCGAACCTCGTTCCGTGGCAGGAGCTCTGCCGCCGCACGGGTGCGAGCCTGCGCTGGTACGGCGTGACCGACGACGGTCGTATCGACCTGGATTCGCTGACCCTAGACGAGTCGGTGAAGGTCATCGCGTTCACCCATCAGTCGAATGTCACCGGTGCCGTCGCCGATGTCGCCGAGCTCGTCTCGCGTGCCCGCGCCGTCGGTGCGCTCGTCGTGCTCGACGCCTGCCAGTCGGTGCCGCACATGCCGGTCGACTTCTCGGCGCTCGACGTCGATTTCGCCGCCTTCTCCGGACACAAGATGTTCGGTCCGAGCGGGGTCGGCGCCCTGTACGGCAAGTCCGAGCTCCTGGATGCGTTGCCGCCGTTCGTCACCGGCGGCTCGATGATCGAGACCGTCACGATGGAGATGTCGACCTACGCGCCGCCGCCGCAGCGATTCGAGGCCGGGGTGCCGATGACGTCTCAGGTCGTGGGCCTCGGGGCCGCCGTGCGCTACCTGCAGACGATCGGCATGGACGCCGTCGCCGCACACGAGCACGCGCTCGTCGGACATGCGCTCTCCCGGCTCGGTGAGATCGACGGTCTGCGCATCGTCGGACCCACCACGACCGAGAACCGCGGGGGAGCGGTCGCGTTCGTCGTCGACGGCATCCACGCGCACGACCTCGGTCAGATCCTCGACGACGAGGGCGTCGCGATCCGTGTCGGCCACCACTGTGCCTGGCCGCTTCACCGCAAGTTCGGGGTGGCCGCGACCGCACGTGCATCGTTCGCCGCCTACAACACGCTCGCCGAGGTCGACGCGCTGGCCGCGGCGATCGTCAAGGCGCAGAAGTTCTTCGGGGTGAACTGAGCCATGCGTATGGAGCAGATGTACCAGGAAGTGATCCTGGACCACTACAAGCACCCGCACGGTCGGGGATTGCGTGAGCCGTTCGGCGCAGAGGTGCACCACGTCAATCCGACGTGCGGTGACGAGGTGACCCTTCGCGTCGCGGTGTCCGGAGACGGCGCCACCATCGACGACGTCTCCTACGATGGCCAGGGCTGCTCGATCTCCCAGGCGTCGACGTCGGTTCTCCACGACCTGATCGTCGGCAAACCGATCGGAGAGGCGCTGGCCACCGTCGAGTCGTTCACCGCGATGATGACCTCCCGCGGCAAGGACCCGGGCGACGAGGACATCATCGGTGACGGCATCGCCTTCACCGGGGTCAGCAAGTACCCGGCACGCGTGAAATGCGCACTCCTCGGCTGGATGGCGTTCAAGGACGCACTTTCCCAGACGGTGAACGCCCACATCGACAGTCAGAAAACAGAAGTGGAGTCAGCATGAGTGACGAGACCACCACCGCGACAGACACACCGGCAACCGACACCACGGCTGCCGGCACACCCGCCGCCCCGTCCACCTCGCTGCCGGCCGTCGAGGACGTCGAGGAGGCGATGCGCGACGTTGTCGACCCCGAACTGGGTATCAACGTCGTCGACCTCGGACTCGTCTACGGCATCGAGGTGACCGACGACGCCGTCGCGAAGATCGACATGACCCTCACCTCCGCCGCGTGCCCGCTGACCGACGTCATCGAGGACCAGTCCCGCGGCGCGCTGGTCAACAGTGGTCTGTGCACCGATCTGGAGATCAACTGGGTCTGGCTGCCGCCGTGGGGCCCGGACAAGATCACCGACGACGGCCGGGAACAGCTGCGGGCCCTCGGCTTCACCGTCTAGATCGACTGTGCGACATGCGATCCGGTCGCCTCTGAGGCGGCCGGATCGATCGCTTTCGCGACGACCACCTCGTGAACGGTTGGCGTGCCATGGGCGACACTGACGCCCCGGGAGCCGGCCGTGGACCAGATCTTCTCGAGAACCCCGACGTAGGCCCGGGTGCGGGCGACGTCGGCGAAATCGAGTTCGATCGTGACCTCGGTCGGGTCGGTGACGCTGCGCATCACCCGGTAGGCGAGGACCCCGTTGTCGGCGCGCACACGTTCGTAGCCGTCGAACGCGCGGCGCCAGGCGTCGAAGTCGGGGATGGTGTCGGTGATCCGGAGCTGATACATGGCGGTCGCCCTTCTCGATGGGTGGATTCTCCGACCGTATGAGCCGGAGCCCCGTCCGAACATCCCCACCACGGGGGATTTACGGCCTAGCCTTGACCGATGGGCGTCGATCTCGTGAGTCGGGTCGAGCGCTCCTGCGCACGAAACGCCGGTGTGAAGAGTCTTCGGCTGGCGGTGCTCGCTGACCTCGGAGCGGCAGTGGCGTTCGACGGCCACGTGTGGCTTCTGACCGACCCCGCGACCTCGGTCGGCACTTCTCCGCTGGCGACGCTGCCAGGCTTCCCGATGATCCGTCTGCCGGATCTGATCCGTGCCCGATATCTGACGACGAGCACTCGCTGGACCTGCCTCACCGGATCGCGGGGGCCGGCCACGTCGTGGTGTCGAGCCAGGGATCGCGAAGCCGCATCGTCATCCCCGTGGCGCGAGATCCTGGCGGAGTTCGGCGTCTGCGACGTGGCGACGCTCGTCTTCGCCGACCGGTTCGGGTGTTGGGGCTGGCTGGATCTCTGGCGCTTCGAGCCCCGTCCGCAGTTCTCCGCCGAGGACATCGACCGGATGTCGCAGATCACTCCGCTTGTCACGGCCGCGTTGCGATCTCGGCAGGCCGGATACTTCACCGACCCCGTCCGCACCGCGGCCTCCACCGGACCCGCCGTCGTGGTGCTCGATCAGGGTCTGCGACTTCGCGGACAGACAGCGGGGGCGGGATCGCGGCTCTATCAACTCAATCCACCCGATGCCGGGCCGGACGGGCGCATCCCGGACGTACCGGCGATCCCGGCGGCGGCCTACAACGTGGCGGCACAGCTCATCGCCCGCGAGCAGGACGTTGCCGCCGCGCCGCCGCGCGCGAGAGTGTTTCTCGAGCAGTACGGATGGCTGACCCTGGAGGCCGACCGGATCAGCGGGGCCGGACCGCCGGCCGGCCGCGAGATCGCCGTCACGATCGAACCCAGTGGTTTCACCGACCGTCTCGACCTCTTCGCCCGGGTGAACGGCCTGACCGGTCGTGAGCGGGAGGTGCTCGGCCACCTCTGTGCCGGTATGGACAACCGGTCGATCGCCGCTGCGGTGTCGGTGTCCGAACACACCGTGCACGACCATGTGAAGTCGGTCCTGGCCAAGTCGGGATGCGGCAATCGCACCATTCTGCTGGCGCGGGTCGCGGGATGACCGACGCGGTCGAAGGCGAGTAGAACCGTTGGTGTGAATCGGTTCGAGAGTCGAGTCGAGCGGATGATCCGCGAGGCGACCGAGCGCGGGGAGTTCGACAACCTGCCCGGGGCGGGCAAGCCGTTGGACCTCTCCGACAGCGACGATCCCGACTGGTGGGTCAAACGCAAGATCCGCGACGAGAATCTGGACTCCTCGGCGCTCCTCCCGGCGCCGCTCCAACTGCGCCGGGAGGCACAGAATTTCCCGGAGTCGTTGCGCGACATCGCCGACGAGGACGCCGTGCGTGAGATCCTCGACGACTTCAACCGGCGCGTGCGCGAAGCTCATCTCGCCGCGCGCCAGATCGCGATGCCCCACAGCGTCGTCGCCCACACCATCGACGTCGACGACATGATCCGGCAATGGCGTGAACTTCGCCGACGCGGATGAAACCCGACGGAGTGGAGGTTGGCCAACCTTCACATTCATAGCCACTGGGAGCCTCGTCTACTCCGGCAGGTTCCACATCGCGGGCCGGGATGCCGGGTACTTGTCCGGCGCCATCGAGGAGGTCATGTCAGCGGCGCTGGAAGCGCGGGGTCGAGCCGAGGTCCCCGGCCCATTCCGGCGTGGACATCGCACCGCGGGCCACGACGGCGCGGGTGCGCATGTCGACGGCCCGGATGACCCGGGTCATCGCGCCCATGGTGCCGGTCAGGTCGTCGCGACGGCTGAGGTAGCTTCGCTGCGACTCGATCGGCATGGCGAAGAACGCCTCGAAGAACGCGATCGTCTGGGTGGGGCTGAGCCGCAGCAGCGCGCTGAGCCCGCGCAGTCGAAGGTTGTGGACGGCACGCGCCGAGGCGGGCCACAGGTCGGGGACCGGATCGCGCCCCGCGGCCAGCGCGGCCACCACCGCATCGACGCACATCAGTGACGTGGCGACGCTGTAGCCGGTCGTCGGATTCTTGAATCCGCCTGCGGCGCCGAAGCAGAACGTCGGATCCCGCCACGGCTGAGGCGAGGACCCGGTCAGCGGGAACGCCACGTGTTCGACGCGACGGATACCCGACGGCAACCCGCCGAGCCGGACCTCGAGCCGCCGCTTCAGCTCGTCGAGATTCAGGGCGGGCAACCCGGCCAGGCACGTCTCCTCCAGGAGATACTCGTCCCCGCCGAGCGGCACGACGTACAGGAACGACGGCAACGAGCGGCGGTCGACGATCCCGCCCCGCCAGTCCATCAGCAACGCCCCGTGGCCCTCCAAAACCCGTGCGGCGGTGGCCTTGTCGACGACGATGCCGTAGGCGGTCTGTCGTGGCGCCTCGTGGGGGAGTGCGCCACGGCAGTCGACCACCACGTCCCCGGTCAGTGCCCGACCGGTGTCGAGTTGCACTCGCGCACCGTCGATCCCGGTGACGCGGTCGGTCACGATCTCGGCGCCGTCGAGAGTCAGCGAACGTTGCAGTCCCGGGGTGTCGAGCACCGTGTAACCGCGGTCGACCTCTTCGAGGGCGGTGCCGGCGACGCCGATGCGTTCGAGGCGGGCGGCGAAGGCCGTCGGATCGAGCCAGCCGGGCAACTCGTCGGACCAGCAGGCGAAGGTGGACTGCCAGACCCGTTCGGGACGAGGGTCGACCACGGTCACCGGTATCGCGGCGGCCAGCAGCCGGTGCGCGAGTGCGCGCCCTGCCGGTCCCGCGCCCACAACGATCACTCCAGCGCTCACACGTCTCCCTTCGTCGCAGCCGGTGATCCGGACGGGAACTCCGGGCCGCCGGGCGTCGTCACGACCCGCCGGTCGCCAGCATGCCCCCGTCGACGGCGAGGGTCTCGCCCGTGATCCAGGCCGATTCGTCACTGGCGAGGAACGCGACCGCGCGGGCGACGTCCTCGGGTTCGCCGATGCGCTTCATCGGATACGCCGCGGCGGCCCGGGCCTCGTTCTCGCCCGCGATCAGTCCGGAGGCGAACTTGGTGCGCACGATCGCGGGCGCGATCGCGTTCACCCGGATGTTCGGCCCCAGTTCCCACGCCAATTCCGCGGTGAGGCGGATCAGCGCCGCTTTCGACGTGCCGTAGGCCGCGATCACCCCCGTCGACCGCAGGCCGGCGACCGAGGAGATGTTGACCACCGAACCACCGGTGTCCTTCATACCCGCCCGGTACGCCTCCTGCACGAAGCCGAGGGCGGCGACGACGTTGGTGTCGAAGGTCTTGCGGTAGGCGCCCAGATCGGCGTCCATCAGCGGCCCGGCGAGGGGGGCGATGCCGGTGTTGTTGACCAGGATGTGAATTCCGCCACCCTGCTCCACAGCCGCCGCGACCGCACCCGCCCGGTCGTCGGCGTCACCGGTGTTGGCCGCGAACGCGGTCACCGTCGCCGACGGCACGGCCTGGCGGATGCGCTCCGCGGCCTCGGCGAGGGGCTCCGGCTTGCGACTCGTGATGACCACCGAGGCACCGCGCCGGGCGAGCTCGGTGGCGATGGCCTCGCCGATGCCCCGGCTGGCGCCGGTGACCAGAGCAGAGCGGCCGGTGAGGTCGGACGTCTGGGGAAACGAGGACTGGGGAATCGTTGTGGATTGCGTCACGTCTGCCACCGTATCGGTCCACCGTGTCGCCGTGGGGCGACTCCGCAGCGCGGTCTGGAGCCTTGTCGTGGCAAAACCACTGGATTCGCCCCGGTAGACTGGTCCGTCGTGATCACCGCGACCGACCTGGAGGTACGAGCGGGCGCTCGGACCCTGTTGTCGGCGCCCGGCGACGCCCTCCGGATCCAGCCCGGCGACCGGATCGGCCTCGTGGGCCGCAACGGCGCCGGCAAGACCACCACCCTGCGCATCCTGGCGGGGGAGACCGAACCCTACGCCGGCACCGTCCGGCGCTCGGGTGAACTCGGCTACCTGCCCCAGGACCCCAAAGAGGGCGACCTGGAGGTCCTCGCCAAAGACCGGGTGCTGTCCGCACGCGGACTCGACGAGATCCTGCGCGACATGGAGAAGCAGCAGGCGCGCATGGCCGAGGCCGCCGACGACAAGCTGCGCGACAAGGCCGTCGCCCGATACGGACGTCTGGAAGAGCGTTTCGCCGCCCTGGGTGGCTACGTCGCCGAATCCGAGGCCGCGCGCATCTGCAACAGCCTGGGTTTGCCGGACCGCGTCCTGAACCAGCCGCTGCGCACCCTCTCGGGTGGTCAGCGTCGCCGCATCGAGCTCGCACGCATCCTGTTCGCCGCCTCCGACGGCTCCGGAAAGTCCGACACCACGCTGCTGCTCGACGAGCCGACCAACCACCTCGACGCCGACTCGATCGCCTGGCTGCGCAGCTTCCTGATGAACC
The DNA here is from genome assembly GCF_009872315.1 of Gordonia sp. YY1. Classification (NCBI taxonomy): domain Bacteria; kingdom Bacillati; phylum Actinomycetota; class Actinomycetes; order Mycobacteriales; family Gordoniaceae; genus Gordonia; species Gordonia sp. YY1. Next base: position 152,933 of record NZ_WXYI01000011.1, read on the forward strand.
ATGAGGGTGGGCTGGTCGTGATCAGCCACGACGTCGACCTGCTCGCCGACGTCGTGAACCGGGTGTGGTTCCTCGACGCCGTCCGCGGCGAGGCCGACATCTACAACATGAGCTGGAAGCGCTATCTCGACGCGCGCGCCACCGACGAACAACGGCGTCGCCGCGAACGCGCCAACGCCGAGAAGAAGGCCTCCGCACTGCGTGCGCAGGCCGCCAAGCTCGGTGCCAAGGCCACCAAGGCCACCGCCGCGCAGAACATGCTCAAGCGCGCCGAGCGCATGATCGACTCGCTCGACGAGGAGCGGGTGGCCGACCGCACCGCACGGATCCGCTTCCCGGAGCCGGCGACCTGCGGCAAGACGCCGCTGATGGCCTCGGGCCTGTCGAAGAGCTATGGCTCACTGGAGATCTTCACCGGTGTCGACCTCGCCATCGACAAGGGCAGTCGCGTCGTCGTCCTCGGGCTCAACGGTGCCGGTAAGACGACGCTCCTGAAAATGCTTGCCGGCGTGGAGAAGCCGGACACCGGGCAGCTCGAACCCGGGTACGGCCTGAAGATCGGCTATTTCGCACAGGAGCACGACACCCTCGACGACCAGGCATCGGTATGGGAGAACATCCGCCACGCCGCACCGGACGCGGGTGAACAGGAACTGCGAGGCCTGTTGGGCGCGTTCATGTTCAGCGGCGCCCAGCTCGACCAGCCCGCCGGCACCCTGTCCGGTGGTGAGAAGACCCGCCTGACGCTGGCCGGTCTGGTGTCGTCGGCCGCCAACGTCCTGCTCCTCGACGAGCCGACCAACAACCTCGACCCGGTGTCACGCGAACAGGTGCTCGACGCCCTGCGCAGCTACACCGGGGCCGTCGTCCTCGTGACCCACGACCCCGGCGCCGCCGCCGCACTCGATCCGCAACGCGTGATCCTCCTGCCCGACGGCACCGAGGACCACTGGAGCGACGAGTATCAGGAGATCATCGAGCTCGCCTGACCCTTCGAGGCAGTGAGAATGGGTGTGTGTGGTCGACCGGGTCTGGGTCTGACTTACTTCGAGGCTGACGGTTGCTGTCATGAGCGAGATGTGTCGGCCCGGAAC
>NZ_WXYI01000012.1:0-148991 GCF_009872315.1 Gordonia sp. YY1
ACCGACAGTTTGCGACGGCGTTTGCGGTCGGTGTCGTCGGCGAGTGTTCCGTCGGGGTCGAGGTGGGCCAACAGGCGTGCGCCGAGGTTGGTGATGTCGGCGGGGGTGTGGTCGACGGCGATTTCGGTCATCTGTCGTTCGGCGGCGATCTTCACGTCGTGGTCGACGGCGTGCGGGATCTGGTCGAGCACGTCGATGACCGCACGCACATGGGCGGGGCCGACATGTCCGTCGGCGAAGGCGTCGGCCAGGGTGGGGTGCTGGGGTGGGAGTGGTTCGCCGGTAGGGCTGGGAAAGGTTGCGGTGGCCGACATCTGGTCGCGGCGCCGCATGGGTTCGGCGATCCGGAGGCGGTGGGTCATGAACTGGATGACGCTGCGGTGCCCGGTCTTACGGGGTAGGTCACGTTCGGTGGCTTCGACGACCTGACGGTCCCCGGCGAAACTCAGTCGCGCGACGGCACGTTCGGTCTCCGCGGCGACCTCCACGAGTTCGGAATCGGTGCACGAGGCCAGATCGACAGTCTGGATCCCATCAATGAGGGCGTGCAGACTGCGAACGAGTTCGGTGGCCCGCGACGGCGGCACGTCTGAAGTGATGATGGCTTCACTGCTGGACATGCTGCACACCCCCGTCCGTCCTGCGAATGTATGTTCGACAGTACGCGCTATCGCGTTGCCGTGCAATGAAAACCGATCATCAGTTATCCGTCGCGAATTGTCGGTACGGCGTGCTAGGACGCGCGGGACTTCGGTGCATGATGACCGCAGATCACTCTGTCGTTCGGGCGGTGGGGTGTTCTGAATCACTCTGGGCCAAAGGGTCCCTCACGGTGGGACGTGTCAGTAGCGTCCGAAACGTCCTGGCCAGCCCACTTCTCAGGCGGATCTCTCATGACTCTCGAGCTCTCGACGCCTCCGGGTGTCGTCGGTGCCGTGCCCGCGGCACCAGCGACCGCGGCGACGCCGGTGCGGTCCACGTCGCGCTCGCGCCGACTCCCGCTCCTGCGTACCAATTCGATTCGTGTCCTGCGCCAGTCCATCGGCCTGATCCTCGTGGTCGGTGTCTGGCAGCTCGGAGCACGAGACTGGTTGGGTGCCACCACGCCTGCGCCGACCGAGGTGGTCACCGCCGGTTGGGAACTCGTTCGCACCGGTGAACTGTGGACCCACCTCGCCGCCTCCGGGCGTCGAGTGGCCATCGGCCTGGCCATCGGTATCGTCATCGGTGCCGTCCTGGGTGCCGCCGCCGGACTGTTCAAGGTCGCCGAGGATTTGGTCAACGCGCCCGTCCAGGTACTGCGCATGATGCCGGCTGTCGCACTGGTGCCGGTGTTCATCATCTGGTTCGGGATCGGCGACGAGTTCAAGATCGCACTCATCATCGTGGCGCCGATCTTCCCGATCTATCTCAATGTCGTCGCCGGCATCCGTGGGGTCGACCAGAAACTGATCGAGGCCGCGGAGTCGTTGGAACTGACACGGTTCGAGCTGATCCGATACGTCGTCCTTCCCGGTGCACTGCCGCAGATCTTCGTCGGCCTCCGCCAGGCGCTGGGTATCGGCTGGCTGGTGCTCGTCGTCGCGGAGATGCAGACGACGCCCGTCGGTCTCGGCTTCCTGATGAACGACGCGAAGGAATACCTCCGCACCGACCAGATCTTCCTGGTGCTGGTCATCTACGCGATCCTCGGTCTGCTGACCGACATCGCCGTGCGTGTGCTCGAACGCCGGTTCCTGTCCTGGCGCAACGGATTCGAAGGTCGGTGACAGATGGTCATCGGTAACGAGAACAGGGTTGTGGTCGCCGGAGCAGGCCGCGAGTTCGACGGGCGGACGGTCCTGGCCGACGTCGATCTGACCATCGAACCGGGAGAGTTCGTCGCCCTCCTCGGGGCGAGTGGCTCGGGCAAGAGCACGCTGTTGCGGGGGATCGGTGGCCTCGACCGTGGATTCACCGGCATCATCGAGGCCCCGGCCGCCAAGGCCATCGTGTTCCAGGAACACCGGCTCATGCCGTGGTTGTCCGTATGGCGCAATGTCGCTCTCGGCCTACGCGGCGGCAACACGCGGGACCGTGCAAGACGCGCGCTCGAGGAGGTCGGTCTCGCCTCGAAGTCCGACGCGTGGCCCTCGACCCTGTCGGGTGGCGAGGCGCAGCGGACGGCACTGGCCCGCGGCCTCGTCCGCGAGCCCGAACTGCTGTTGCTCGACGAACCGTTCGGTGCACTGGACGCACTGACCAGGATCAACGCCCAGAAGCTCGTCGCGCGACTGTGGGAAACACATCGCCCGGCAACTCTTCTCGTCACCCACGACGTGGAAGAGGCGTTGCTGCTCGCCGATCGCGCCCTGATCCTGCGGGGCGGCCACATCGACGAGGAGATCGTCGTCGACCTTCCCCGTCCTCGCCGGGTGACCGATCCCGAGTTCGTCGCCCTACGTTCGCGTCTGCTCGCCGGACTCGGTGTCGGCGACGGCGAACCCATCCGAACGACCACCACTGATCAGGAGTACACACATGTCTGAGCAACTGACGCTGTCCACCGATGTGCTCGTGATCGGCGGCGGGCCGGCGGCCACCTGGGCGGCCATCCATGCCCGCGACGCGGGTGCGGAGGTCATCATCGTCGACAAGGGATACTGCGGTACCTCGGGCACGACGGCGCCCGCCGGAACCGGTGTCTGGTACGTGGCTCCCGATCCTGACGAGCGCGCCAAGGCCAAGGCGAGCCGCGAGACGCTGGGCGGAAACCTCGCCGACCACGCGTGGATGGACCGGGTGCTCGACCAGACCTACGCCAATATGCACCGGCTGGGCACCGAGGGCCGGTATCCGTTCCCGGTCGACGACCGAACCGGCGAACCCATCCGTACCGGCGTCCAGGGCCCCGAGTACATGCGACGGATGCGGGCCTGGGTCCAGCGCCGCGGTGTGCAGATCCTGGACCATTCGCCGGTTCTCGAACTCCTCACCGACGCGTCCGGCGCGGTGGGCGGCGCGGTGGGCTACCAGCGCCAGGCCGATCGCGACTTCCGCGTCACGGCAGGGGCGGTCGTCCTCGCCACCGGTGGCTGCGCGTTCTTGTCCACAGCGCTGGGCACCAACGTCGACACCGGTGACGGTGCACTCATGGCAGCCGAGGTCGGGGCGTCGTTCTCCGGCATGGAGTTCGCGAACGCCTACGCCATCGTCCCCAAAGGCTCGACGGTAACGAAGACCGCGTACTACGGGTACGCGACCTTCTTCCACGCCGACGGACGCATCGTCGAGGGCGCGGGGTCGATGAAGGGGAGGTCGATGATCGCCCGGACGTTGCTGAACGAACCCGTCTTCGCCCAACTCGACCGTGCCGACGAGACGGTCGCAGCGAAGATGCGGAAGGGGCAACCCAACTTCTTCCTGCAGTTCGATCGCCGTGGAATCGACCCGTTCACACAGCGTTTCGAGGTCGACCTGCTCGCCGAGGGAACCGTGCGGGGAACCGGCGGCATCGACGTCGTCGACGACGACTGCTGGACGGGAGTACCCGGCCTGTACGCGGCCGGCGACGCGGCGACCCGCGAGCGCATCTGTGGCGGCTTCACCGGTGGTGGCAGCCACAATTCGGCGTGGGCGATGTCCTCCGGCAGCTTCGCCGGTGCGGCGGCCGCCCGAGCGTCCCGCAGCGCGGGCGGCGCGGTGCCGATCGACCGGCTCCGCGGCGCGGGGACCGTCGGGTTGTCGCTCACCCACGGCTCGCTCAGCGCCGACGAGGTCGTGGCAGCGGCGCAGGCCGAGCTGACTCCGTTCGACAAGAACTACATTCGCACCGGTGATCGGATGGCCGCTGCTCTGCGGGGGCTCGATTCCCTGTGGGACGGCGTCGCCGACAGCTCCTATGGAGCGCCGACGCCGGCAGGTCGCATCCGGACGAGAGAGGCCGCCGCGATCACCGCCGTCGGACGCTGGATCTATCGATCGGCGCTGGCGCGCACCGAATCCCGCGGGATGAGCAAGCGCGACGACATCCCGGGTCTCGATCCCGCCCAGCAGGCACATGTGCGTACCGGTGGACTCGACGAGGTGTGGGTCTCCGGCCCTCGCCCGACCGGCCACGTCGGAACCGGGACTCTCGCGAGGATTCCGGCATGATCGAACTCGTCGTCGCGTCCGCCTGCATCGCCTGCGACAAGTGCGTGAACGTCTGCCCGACGAACGTCTTCGACACGGGCACAGACGGTATCCCGGTGATCTCGCGACAGTCGGACTGCCAGACGTGTTTCATGTGCGAGGCGTACTGCCCGACCGACGCGCTCTATGTCAGTCCTCAATCGACGCCGATCGGTTCCGATGACACGGTCCGCGAGGAACTGATCGGCAGTTACCGCGAGAAGCTGGGCTGGGGGAAGGGGCGTCAGCCGGGAAGCCGAACGGCCGTCGGACCGCCCATTCCGCACGGGGATCCGCCGCCACGGCTCGTCGAGCGAATCCTCGACGAACCCTCTCCCTCCATCGGCTGAACACACCTCAGTCGAAATCACCTGAACCGCAACCGGTTCACCGAACCCGCGCGCTCTCGTCATGCCTTTGCCGGGATCGCGCCACGAACAGAGAACTCACCCATGAACATCGACCGCCGTCATCCGATCCGCCGATTCACGCGCACGGTCGCCGTCCTTGCGGCCGCATCTGCGGTCATGGCCGTCGCCGCATGCGGATCCGACGACACGTCCTCGGCCCAGCGCGACGTCATCGACACCCTCCGTATCGGTGTCATCGGTTCCAGCAACGTCATCGCCGGCCCGGTCGGGTTCGCACACAGCCGCGGCGAACTCCTCGAGGCGTTCGCGCCTCTCGGGGTCAGCAAGGTGGAGGTGTTCAGTTTCCCGAACGGTCCCGATCTGAACCAGGCCCTCGTCGGGGGGCGACTCGACGTGGCCAACTACGGCGACACGCCCGCGTTGGTGGCCCGCGGATCCGGCCTGCAGACGCGACTGGTCGCGGTTCAGCAGTTCAACAACGACGCCGGCGTCGTCGCGAAGGACCCGTCCATCAAGACACTCTCGGACCTCGCGGGCAAGAACATCGGAGTCCCGAAGGGGTCCTACATCGACCGGTACCTGCAGGGAGCCCTGGCCGAGGAGGGGATCTCGGCGAACCTGATCCATCTGTACCCGGCAGATCAAGAGGCGCCACTCAACTCGGGCGAGATCGATGCAGCGGCCCTCCCGGGCGTCATCCCGTCGGTCGCCCTGCAGACGTTCGAAGGGAAGGGGTTCCACCTCGTCGACTCCGTCTACCGGGACCGTCCGAATCTCGCCGGGACCAGTGTGACCGTCAGCAGCGAGGAGTTCCTCACCAAGAACCCAGAGTTCGCGCCCATCTGGCAGAAGCTGCACGCCTCCGCGGTCGACTACGCCAAGGACCACTGGGACGAGTATCTGCAGTTCGAACTCGGCAACTCCAAGGCTCCCGAGGCGGCGGTCCGTGCCGCAGCGAATCCCGACGGGTACTCCGAAGAACCGTTCCCCGCGGATGCCGTCGAACTGCTCACCGGCACCAAGGCGTTCCTCGTCGAGCAGGGCAGCATCAAGTCCGACTTCGACCTCGAGAGCTGGTTCCAGCGGTCGCCGATCGACAAGAACCCCTGATCGGAGGTGCCTCCGTACTCATGCGGCTCCCGCGGCCGGTCAAGGGTCCCGGCCGCCTAGATCCCGGTGCCCAGTAGTCGCTCACCGGGGTGGGCGGCTTCCCACGCGGCGATCGCGGCGTCCCACTGGTCGCCGTCGAGGGTGGTGACCGACGCGGGGAAGAGGGCGTCCTCCTCCTTCGCGATGTGCCGGTGCAGGGCGAAGACCTCGCGTCGGAATCGGTCCCGGTCTTCCGGGATTGACAGGTCCATCGAGTCCAGGAAGGTGCCGAGTTCGCGATGCTCGGTGACGAGCGGGTCGATGTATTCGGCGAAGAGGTCGTGTTCGGAGTCGAGCAGCTGGGAGAACAGGCCGTCTTCTTCGCCACGCCAGTGCGACCGGAGTTCGACTGTCAGCCTTCCGGCGAGGTCACGTGCACGATCCACGTCACCCGCATCGAGTGCGCGGACCGCATCGCCGCCGAGGTTCACGGCCCGCTCGTGTTCGGCGGTGTAATCCCGCAGGAGCGGCATGTCCCGGCAACCGCAGTATTGGCACACTCTCTCACCTCTCTGTCCACTCACCCCGCCGTCCCTCGACGGTCCGCTCGTTCGGTCCGGTTGCGGGAATGTGAGCCCTCCACCCACATCCCACGGTACGAGGAATGATGGGTTGTCGCGTGTCTCTCGCCGGTCGGCGGTGGTCGGGAACGACGAGTACGCGAGACGTCGGCACACCCTCCCCACCCGCACCAGAAACCCGCTGGCCACCGACCCGTATCCTGGACGGGTAAATTCCCGCACCGACCAGGAGAGATCATGCTCGCCCGAATTGACCTGCGCGGTAGCACGCCGACGCTCGCCGAATTGCGTCGCGCGCTGCCCCGCGGGGGTACCGACGTCAATGCCGTACTCGACACGGTGACGCCGGTTGTGCATGCGGTGGCCGAGACCGGCACGCCCGCGGCGCTGGAATTCGGGGAGAAGTTCGACGGTGTGCGGCCCGCCTCGGTGCGGGTCCCCGCCCAGGTCATCGCCGATGCCCTCGCCGGTCTCGACCCCCAGGTCGCCGACGCGCTCCGCGAATCCATCACCCGTGCGCGCAAGGTGCACTCCGACCAGCGGCGCGAGACCACCCACACCCAGGTCGTCGACGGCGGTGTCGTCAGCGAGAAGTGGATTCCGGTGCGTCGCGTGGGGCTCTACGTTCCCGGCGGCAACGCGGTCTATCCGTCTTCGGTGATCATGAACGTCGTCCCCGCGCAGGAGGCCGGCGTCGGCTCGTTGGTCGTCGCGTCGCCTCCGCAGAAGGACTTCGGTGGCTGGCCACACCCGACCATCCTCGCCGCCTGCGCGCTTCTCGGCGTCGACGAGGTGTGGGCGGTCGGCGGTGCACAGGGCGTCGCGCTGCTCGCCTACGGAGGAACCGATACCGATGCCGCCGACGAGCCGGGCGCCGTCCTCGACCCGGTCGACCTGATCACCGGCCCGGGCAACATCTACGTCACCGCCGCCAAGCGGTTGTGCCGCAGCGTGGTCGGCATCGACTCGGAGGCCGGACCCACCGAGATCGCGATCCTCGCCGACGACTCGGCCGACGCGGGCATCCTCGCCTCCGACCTCATCAGCCAGGCCGAACACGACGTCCTCGCCGCCTCGGTGCTCGTCACCGACAGCACCGAGCTCGCCGATGCCGTCGACGTCGCACTCGACCAGCAGGTCGCCGCGACCAAGCACCGCGAGCGTGTCACGACCGCGTTGTCGGGGGAGCAGTCCGGCATCGTCCTCGTCGACGACCTCGAAGCCGGTCTCGCCGTCGTCGACGCCTACGCCGCCGAACACCTCGAGATCCAGACCCGCGACGCCGCCGCGATCGCCGACCGCGTGCACAACGCGGGTGCGATCTTCGTCGGCCCGTATGCGCCGGTCAGTCTCGGCGACTACTGCGCGGGCTCCAATCACGTTCTGCCGACCTCGGGTTCGGCGCGCTTCGCGTCGGGCCTGTCGGTGCAGACATTCCTCAAGGGTGTCCACGTCATCGACTACGACGAGGCCGCACTGCGTGAGGTCGCCGACAAGGTCGTCACCCTCGCCGATGCCGAGGACCTGCCCGGTCACGGCGATGCGGTCAAGCAGCGCTTCGCGGGGAGCGTGCGCTCGTGACGGCATCGGAGGCGCCTGTCACGAACGTCACGGGAAGCAACGTCCCGGGCTCGGGCATCACCGTCGACGACCTGCCGCTGCGCGAGAACCTGCGCGGTAAGTCCGCCTATGGCGCACCGCAACTCAAGGTGCCGGTGATCCTCAACACCAACGAGAACCCGCACCCGCCGTCGCAGGCCCTGATCGACGACGTCGCCGCCTCGGCCCGTGACGCCGCGGCGGAACTGCACCGCTACCCCGACCGCGACGCGATCGCCCTGCGTACCGACCTCGCCGCCTACCTGACCCGAGCCACCGGAGTGCAGCTCGGTGCCGAAAACCTCTGGGCCGCAAACGGTTCCAACGAGATCCTGCAGCAACTGCTGCAGGCGTTCGGCGGTCCCGGGCGTCGTGCGCTCGGCTTCGTGCCGTCGTACTCGATGCACCCGATCATCTCCGACGGCACCGACACCGCCTGGCTCGTCGCCGCGCGCTCACCCGACTTCGGTCTCGACATCGACTACGCGGTCGCCGAGGTCACCAACCGCGAACCCGACGTGGTCTTCGTGACCTCGCCCAACAACCCGACCGGTGGCTCGATCCCGCTCACCGATCTGCGGCGCATCGTCGAGGCCGCACCCGGCATCGTGATCGTCGACGAGGCGTATGCCGAGTTCTCGTCCGCACCGAGCGCGACCGAGCTCATCGACGAGTTCCCGACCAAGGTCGTCGTCAGCCGCACCATGTCGAAGGCCTTCGCCTTTGCCGGCGGACGCCTCGGCTACCTCGCCGCAGCACCGGCCGTCGTCGACGCCATCCAGCTCGTCCGCCTGCCGTACCACCTGTCGGTGCTCACCCAGGCCGCCGCACGCGCCGCACTGCGTCACAGCGACGACACCCTCGCCGGTGTCGCCGAGATCATCGCCGAACGCGAACGCGTGGTGACGGCGCTCACCGGCTTCGGCTACCGCGTCGTCGACTCGGACTCGAACTTCGTGCTGTTCGGCGGCTTCCGGGATGCTCCCGCGTCCTGGCAGCGTTACCTCGATGCCGGTGTCCTCATCCGGGACGTCGGGATCGCCGGCCACCTGCGGGTGACCATCGGACTCCCACCCGAGAACGACGCCTTCCTCGACGTCAGCCGCACGCTCGCAACAACAGATCTGGAGAACTCTCAGTGAGCACCCCCGCGCCTCGCATCGCGAAGGTCGAACGGACCACCAAGGAATCCTCGATCTCGGTCGAGCTCGATCTCGACGGGACCGGCATCACCGACATCTCCACCGGTATCGCGTTCTACGACCACATGCTGACGGCGTTCGGCCAGCACGGCAGCTTCGACCTCACCGTCAAGGCCGAGGGCGACATCGAGGTCGAGGGACACCACACCATCGAGGACACCGCCATCGTCCTCGGACAGGCGCTCGGTCAGGCTCTCGGCGACAAGAAGGGCATCCGCCGCTTCGGCGACGCCTGGATCCCGATGGACGAGACCCTCGCGCAGGCCGTCGTCGATGTGTCCGGCCGTCCTTACTGCGTGCACACCGGCGAACCGGACCACCTGCTCACCGCGGTGATCGGCGGATACCCGGGCGTGCCGTACTCGACGATCATCAATCGGCACGTCTTCGAGTCGATCGCCCTCAACGCCCGCATCGCCCTGCACGTGCGGGTGCTCTACGGCCGCGATCAGCACCACATCACCGAGGCCGAGTTCAAGGCCGTTGCGCGTGCCCTGCGCACGGCAACCGAATACGACGCACGCGTGACCGGTGTGCCGTCGACGAAGGGTGCCCTGTGAGCGCGGCCGACGTCACGATCCTCGACTACGGTTCGGGCAACCTGCGGTCGGCGCAGCGGGCGCTCGAGCGCACGGGCGCCCAGGTGACCGTGACCTCCGACTTCAACACCGCACTCGAGGCGACCGGTCTCGTCGTGCCCGGTGTCGGTGCGTTCGCTGCGTGCATGGAAGGTCTGCGCGCGGTGAAGGGCGACCGGATCATCGGTCGGCGCCTCGCCGGCGGACGCCCGGTCCTGGGCATCTGCGTCGGCATGCAGATCCTGTTCGAACGCGGTGTGGAGTTCGGGGTCGAGGCCGAAGGTTGCGGGGAGTGGCCCGGAAGCGTCACCCAGCTGCCGGCTCCGGTCCTGCCGCACATGGGTTGGAACACCGTGGAGGCCCCGGAGGACTCGGTGCTGTTCGCCGGACTCGACGCCGACACCCGCTTCTACTTCGTGCACTCGTATGCCGCACAGAGCTGGGAGATGGACAACGTCGGTTCGCCGCTCGCGGCCCCGAAGCTGACCTGGGCCGAACACGGCGGACGTTTCCTGGCTGCCGTCGAGAACGGACCGCTCTCGGCCACGCAGTTCCATCCGGAGAAGTCCGGCGATGCCGGAGCCCAACTCCTGGAGAACTGGGTGAAGGGTCTCTCATGACCGGCGGCACGCCGGCCGGCGATGCAGGCGGTGGGGCCGTCGGGAACTCTGCCGACACCCCGTCGGCGGGCGGCGGTTTCTCGATCGCCAAGCTCGCGTTCTACGCTCTCGGCGCCGGTGTGCTGGTTCTGGCGGTGTCCATCCCGATCATCGTCCTGCTGGCGAACTGGTCGCCGGTCGCCGGTCTGATCGCCGCGCTGGCGGCGGTGGTCGCGATGATCGCGGCGATCGGTACGGTGGCAAATCGCATGGTCAACCGCGCGCGGGCCGATCTGATCGCAGCCCGTGACGACCACCCGCCGGCCTGACCCCTCTCCCACGACAGCCAGGACACAACAGTCCGACCCGAGAACAGACAGGAAAACTCCACCCATGGGTAGCACCCTCGAACTCCTTCCCGCCGTCGACGTCGCCGACGGGCAGGCGGTCCGCCTCGTCCAGGGCGCGGCCGGCACCGAGACCTCGTACGGTTCGCCGCGTGACGCGGCGCTGGCGTGGCAGAACGACGGTGCGGAGTGGATTCACCTCGTCGATCTCGATGCCGCGTTCGGCCGTGGTGACAACCGTGAGCTCCTTGCCGGTGTGGTCGGCGAACTCGACGTGAAGGTGGAACTGTCGGGCGGCATCCGCGACGACGAGTCGCTCGCCGCGGCGCTGGCCACCGGTTGTACGCGCGTCAACCTCGGTACCGCGGCCCTCGAGAACCCGGAATGGTGTGCCCGCGCGATCGCCGACCACGGAGACCGCATCGCCGTCGGCCTCGACGTCATCCGCGACGGCGAGTCCTACCGGCTGCGCGGCCGCGGCTGGGTCACCGACGGCGGCGACCTGTGGGAGGTCCTCGAGCGCCTCAACCGCGACGGCTGCTCGCGCTACGTCGTGACCGACGTATCCAAGGACGGCACCCTCAAGGGCCCGAACCTCGAACTGCTCGCCGAGGTCGCCGCGGCCACCGACGCACCGATCGTCGCCTCCGGCGGGGTCTCGGCGGTCGACGATCTGATCGCGATCGCCGGTCTCGTCGACCAGGGCGTCGAGGGCGCGATCGTCGGCAAGGCGCTCTACGCCGGCCGCTTCACCCTGCCCGAGGCGCTCACGGCCGTCGCCGGGGTCTGATGAGCGCAGCCCAGAGTTCGCTCGACCTCCCGCGGTTGCTCGACACCGCGGGATCGGTCCTCGACGCCGCCGTGGAGACCTTCGTCGAAGGGCTGGGCGCGCCGAGCGCCGTGCACAAGGGCGGGACGGACTTCGCCACCCAGGTGGACCTCGACCTGGAACGGCAGATCTCCGCCGAACTCGAGGACCGGACGCAGATCCCCGTCCACGGTGAGGAGTTCGGCGGTGCCGATCCGATCGACGGCCCGGTATGGGTGCTCGACCCGGTCGACGGGACCTTCAACTACTCCGCGGGCATGCCGCTGACCGGCATCCTGCTCGGTCTCGTCGTCGACGGTGAGGCGACGCTGGGTCTGACCTGGCTGCCGCTCCTGGACCGGAAGTACGCGGCCCACGCGGACGGACCACTGATGGTCAACGGTGTGGCCGTGGAATCACCGCCCGATCCGGCCCTCGACGAGTCGGCGATCGCCTTCGGGCCGTTCAACGCGGCCGGGCGCGGTCGCTATGCGGGATCCAAGCGGGCCGACCTGCTGCGCGCGCTGAGCTCACGTGTCGCACGGATCCGGATGACCGGCAGCACCGGCGTGGACATGGCGTTCACCGCCTCGGGCGTGTTCGGCGGAGCTGTTGCCTTCGGACGTCATCCCTGGGACAACGCGGCGGGCGCCGCACTGGTCCGCGCCGCGGGTGGCGTGGCCACCGACCTGGCGGGGGAGCGCTGGACGGTCGCGTCCCCGTCGCTGGTGGCCGGCGCACCCACGGTGCACGCAGGGCTGATGGCGGTGATCGACGAAACGGTCGAGGACTGGTCGGCGTGACCCCGCAGAACCGAGACGTGGCAGCCACCGATGAGGCAGCCACCGATGAGAGAGGTGCGAGAGCATCCCATGGAAGCACCACAGGTCAACGAGCTGAAGGAGTCACGACGATGACGCTGGCGACCCGGGTCATCCCGTGCCTCGACGTCGACGACGGTCGAGTGGTCAAGGGCGTCAACTTCGAGAACCTGCGTGACGCCGGAGATCCGGTCGAACTGGCCGAACGCTACGACCGCGAGGGTGCCGACGAACTGACCTTCCTCGACGTCACCGCGTCGAGCTCGGGACGTTCGACGATGATCGACGTCGTCAAGCGGACCGCCGACCAGGTGTTCATCCCGCTCACCGTCGGTGGCGGCATCCGCACCGTCGAGGACGTCGACACGATGCTGCGCGCGGGCGCGGACAAGGTCAGCGTCAACACCGCCGCGATCGCACGTCCCGAGGTCCTCGCCGAGATGAGCCGGCGGTTCGGTTCGCAGTGCATCGTCCTGTCGGTCGACGCGCGGACCGTGCCGGAGGGTTCCGAGCCGACGCCGTCAGGCTGGGAGGTCACCACGCACGGTGGCCGCAAGGGCACCGGTATCGACGCGATCGAGTGGGCTCGGCGCGGTCAGGAGCTCGGGGTCGGCGAGATCCTGCTGAACTCGATGGACGCCGACGGCACCAAGCAGGGTTTCGACCTGCGCATGCTGAAGGCGGTGCGCGAGGCCGTGCAGGTTCCGGTCATCGCCAGCGGCGGTGCCGGCCGTGTCGAGGACTTCGCCCCCGCTGTCGAGGCCGGTGCGGACGCGGTGCTGGCCGCCTCGGTGTTCCACTTCGGTGAACTCACCATCCACGACGTGAAGGCGGCCATGCGGGACGCCGGGATCACCGTCCGATGACACAGGCAGGAGAACGCTGATGGCACTCGATCCGGAGCTCGCCGCACGTCTCAAGCGCAACGCCGACGGGTTGTTCAGTGCGGTCGCCCAGGAACGCTCGACGGGTGACGTACTGATGGTCGCGTGGATGGACGATGCCGCCCTCGAGCGCACCCTCGCGACACGCACGGCGACCTACTATTCGCGCTCGCGCCAGGAGTACTGGGTCAAGGGCGAGACCAGCGGCCACACCCAGTACGTGCACGACGCACGCCTCGACTGCGACGGCGACACGGTGCTGCTCGTCGTCGACCAGGTCGGCGCGGCCTGCCATACCGGCAACCACAGCTGTTTCGACACCGACTCGCTGCCTTTCGGAACAGAAGCCCGTCCCGTCGATTCCGCACAGTAGATTTCCATCGTGATCACACCCGAAAGGCGGTGACGCTGCATGCCCCTCATCCAGATCTCGCAGACCCCCGGACTCTCCGACCGCGTCAAGCGCGAGACCATCGCGGCGGTGACCGAGGCGTACGCCAAGGCAACCGGCAAGAACCCGGATTCCGTCTGGGTGACGATCACCGAGGTACCGCGCACCCAGTGGGGCGTCGGCGGCGAGCCCCTCGGATGAGCGGCGTGAACTCGGCGGCCGTGGCGCACACGACGTCCCTCTCCGAATTCCTCGACCTCGCCCGCGACCATCGCGTGGTGCCGGTGACCCGAAAAGTGCTCGCCGATTCCGAGACACCGCTGTCGGCGTACGGCAAGCTGGCCGGCGACCGTCCCGGCACCTTCCTGCTGGAATCGGCGGAGAACGGCCGCTCCTGGTCGCGCTGGTCCTTCATCGGGGCCGGAGCGCCATCGGCGCTGACCGTCGTCGACGGTCAGGCGCACTGGTGGGGATCGGTGCCGGTGGGCGCGCCCGAAGGTGGAGACGCGCTCGAGGTGCTGGCCGAGTCGCTGCGCGTCCTGCGGACCGACCCGTTTCCGGGTATGCCGCCGCTGACCGGTGGCTTCGTCGGGTTCATGGCCTATGACATGGTCCGGCGTCTCGAACGCCTCCCGGAGACCACCGTCGACGACCTCGGCCTGCCGGACATGATGATGGTGCTGGCCACCGACCTCGCCGCCGTCGACCATCACGAGGGCACGATCACTCTGATCGCCAACGCGGTGAACTGGGACGGCTCCGACGAACGCGTCGAGGAGGCCTACGCCGACGCCGTGGCGCGGCTGGACCGGATGACCGAGGCGCTCGCCGCACCGGCGTCCTCGACCGTCTCGACCTTCGACCGGCCCAAGCCGGACTTCACCGCGCAGCGCTCCCTGGAGGAGTACAGCGAGATCGTCACGAGCCTCGTCGGCGAGATCGAGGCGGGCGAGGCCTTCCAGGTCGTCCCCTCGATGCGTTTCGAGATGGACACCGACGCCGATCCGCTGGACGTCTACCGCGTGCTCCGCGCGTCCAACCCCAGCCCGTACATGTACCTGCTGCGGATGCCGGGGACCGAGGCGAACAGCGACACCGCTGCTCCCGATGCGATCGCACGCAAGCCGTTCACGATCGTCGGCAGCAGCCCGGAGGCGCTGGTCACCGTGTCCGACCGGGTCGCGACCACGCACCCCATCGCGGGAACGCGCTGGCGGGGCGCCACCGAGGAAGAGGACCAGCTGCTCGGCAAGGGCCTTCTGGAGGACGAGAAGGAGAACGCCGAACACCTCATGCTCGTCGACCTCGGCCGCAACGATCTCGGTCGCGTGTGCGTCCCGGGCACGGTGAAGGTCAGCGACTACCGCCACATCGAGCGGTACAGCCACGTCATGCACTTGGTGTCGACGGTCTCGGGAACCCTCCGAACGGACAAGCACGCGCTCGACGCGGTCACCGCCTGCTTCCCGGCGGGAACCCTCACCGGAGCGCCCAAGGTGCGCGCGATGGAACTGATCGACGAACACGAGAAGACACGACGCGGCCTGTACGGCGGCATCGTCGGCTACCTCGACTTCGCCGGCAACGCCGACACCGCCATCGCCATCCGCACCGCGCTTCTCGCACGCGGGCACGCCTACGTGCAGGCCGGTGGCGGCGTGGTCGCCGACAGCGAACCCGAATACGAGTACAACGAGGCACGCAACAAGGCCACCGCGGTGCTCAATGCCGTGGCCGCCGCGTCGACGATGAGCAGGGTCGGGGAGACACCTGGAGGGGAGACGTCGTGACCTCAGCCGAGCAGCCGGCCGACGGCGCCGCGCCGAAGTCCCGGCCGAAGTCGTCGCGCCGTCCGCAGATCATCGCCGCGATCCTGATGGCGGCCACCGCCGCCGCGTTCTGGGGTGCGAGCCGGCTGACGTGGGCGACGGTCTCGGCAGAGGACGGCCTCTCACCCCAGCGCGCGTTCGACGTCAAGGGATCGGACTGGAGCCCCTGGCTGACGCCGCTCGCCCTGGTCTATCTCGCCGGTATCGCCGCGGTGCTGTCCGTGCGGGGCTGGGGCCTGCGCCTCGTCGCTCTGCTGGTCGCCGCCGGCGGTGTGCTGGCCGCGTTCCCGGCGATCTCACTCATCACCGGCGGCACCGACTCCGAGTACGCCGCCGACGCGGGCGACATCCCGGACCGGTACATCGTGCTCTACACCGACACCAAGTGGCCGCCTGCCGCGCTGGTGCTGCTCGGCACCGTGTGCGCGGTCGTCGCCGCCGTGGTGCTGCTCCGGGTGGCCAAGGGTGCGAGGATGTCGTCCAAGTACAAGACTCCCGCCGCCCGGCGGGAGGAGCTCGAGACCGAGATCTTCGCCGATTACGAGCGAAGGAAGAAGGCGGCCGCGGCGGACGCCACGACCGGTGACACCCCGGCCACGGGCGAGGTCGAGACGGGCGGGAAGGACGGCCGGCCCGGCGACGATCCCGACGCGAACGAGCGCATGATGTGGGACGCGCTCGACACCGGGATCGACCCGACAGAGTCGTCCGATCCGGACGAGCGCTGACCCTCCGGGCGAGCAATGACCCGACCGGAGTTCTCCGGGAGACGCACCCGACAGGCCGGGGATATGCGTACTGAGACATGCGTAACAGTCGAGGACGGTTGCGGGTTTGTGGAGATTCGGCCAACCCGACGACAGGCCGCCGAGACGATCGGTCTACCCTGAGACCACACGACGAGCGGAAGGGAGCGGAGTCGCTGTGAGCATGCCCAACGTTCTCGAGTCGATCATCGAGGGAGTCAAAGCCGACGTCGCCGCACGTGAAGCGGTGGTCGACTTCGCTGCTGTCAAGGCCGCCTCGGCGAAGGCTCCCGCTCCCCGGGATGTCATGGCGGCGCTCCGCCAGCCCGGCATCGGTGTGATCGCCGAGGTCAAGCGCGCCAGTCCGTCGAAGGGGGAGCTCGCCTCGATCGGCGATCCCGCCGAACTCGCCAAGGCCTACGAACAGGGCGGCGCCCGCATCATCAGCGTGCTGACCGAGGAGCGTCGCTTCCACGGATCACTCGCCGACCTCGACGCCGTTCGTGCAGCGGTCGACATCCCGGTCCTGCGCAAGGACTTCATCGTCGGGCCGTATCAGATCCACGAGGCCCGCGCCCACGGCGCCGACGTCATCCTGCTCATCGTGGCGGCCCTCGAACAGAACGTCCTCGCCTCGTTGCTCGACCGCACCGAGAGCCTGGGCATGACCGCCCTTGTGGAGGTCCACACCGAGGAAGAAGCCGACCGTGCCCTCGAGGCCGGCGCGTCGGTGGTCGGCGTGAACGCCCGAAACCTGAAGACCCTGCAGGTCGAGCGGGACACCTTCTCGCGGATCGCCCCCGGCCTGCCGACCGAGATCATCCGCATCGCGGAATCCGGCGTTCGTGGAACCGCCGACCTGCTGGCCTATGCCGGCGCGGGCGCCGACGCCGTCCTGGTGGGTGAGGGACTCGTGACAAGTGGTGACCCCCGCGCCGCGGTGCGTGAGCTGGTCACCGCGGGTACCCATCCGTCGTGCCCGAAACCAGTTCGCTGACATACGCCTTCGGGCCGTGTTCGGTCCATGTCGTCGTCGGCCCGATCGACTGTGAGATGTAGTGACCGCCCATCCTGATTCGGCCCATCCTGATTCTTCCGCGAGCACGGTGCTTCCGCCCGCCAGCACCGGACTGACCACGCGTACGTCGATCGAACCCGACGAGGGCGGTCACTTCGGCGTCTACGGCGGACGGCACGTGCCGGAGGCGTTGATGGCCGTCATCGACGAGGTCACCACAACCTTCTACAAGATCCGCTCCGACGACGACTTCCTCGCCGAACTCGACCGTCTGCAGCGTGATTACGCCGGACGGCCGTCGCCGCTGTACGAAGCGAAGCGTCTCGCCGAGTATGCGGGGGGAGCGCGCATCTTCCTCAAACGCGAGGACCTCAACCACACCGGCTCGCACAAGATCAACAACGTTCTGGGACAAGCGCTTCTGGCTCAGCGGATGGGCAAGAACCGCATCATCGCGGAGACCGGTGCCGGTCAGCACGGTGTCGCCACCGCCACCGTGTGTGCGCTGCTGGGTCTCGAGTGCGTGATCTACATGGGTCGCGTCGACACCGACCGTCAGGCGCTCAACGTCGCTCGGATGCGCCTGCTCGGCGCCGAGGTCATCGCCGTCGACAACGGTTCGGCAACCCTCAAGGACGCGATCAACGAGGCGATGCGCGATTGGGTCACCAACGCGCACAACACGTATTACTGCTTCGGCACCGCCGCGGGACCTCACCCGTTCCCGGTCATGGTCCGTGACCTCCAGCGCGTCGTCGGTCTCGAGGCTCGCGCCCAGATCCTGGACAAGGCCGGACGCCTGCCCGACGCGGTGACCGCTTGTGTCGGTGGTGGTTCCAACGCGATCGGGATATTCCACCCCTTCATCGACGACAAGGACGTTCGCCTAGTCGGTTTCGAGGCGGCCGGTGACGGTGTCGAATCCGGCCGTCACGCAGCGACTTTCACCGGCGGGACGCCGGGAGCGTTCCAGGGCGCGTACTCATACCTGTTGCAGGACGAGGACGGTCAGACGATCGAATCCCACTCGATCTCCGCCGGTCTCGACTACCCGGGCGTCGGCCCCGAGCACGCCTATCTCAAGGACACCGGCCGGGCCGAGTACCGTCCGATCACCGACACCGAGGCGATGGACGCACTGGCGCTGTTGAGCCGTCGGGAAGGGATCATCCCGGCCATCGAGTCGGCCCACGCGGTCGCCGGTTCGCTCAGGCTGGGCAAGGAACTCGGCGAGGGCTCGATCATCGTCGTCAGCCTCTCCGGACGCGGCGACAAGGACGTCGACACCGCGGCGCGCTGGTTCGGCCTCTTCGATCCCCCACCGTCACAGGACGAGGCGAAGACCACCAGCGGGCAACCGGGAGAGCAGGCATGAGCGCAGACACGATCCCGTCGAAAACCGGACCGGTGTTCGCCAAGTGCCGCGCGGAGAACCGCGCCGCCCTGATCGGCTACCTCCCGGTGGGTTATCCGACCGTCGACGATTCGCTGACGTCCTTCCGCACGATGGTCGACGCCGGTTGCGACATCATCGAGGTCGGGGTGCCCTACTCCGATCCGGTGATGGACGGTCCGACGATCCAGGAAGCCGCCGATCTCGCCCTCACCAACGGCGTCCGCGTCCATGACGTGTTCACGGCAGTCGAGGCGATCACCGCGGCGGGCGGCAACGCGGTCGTGATGACCTACTGGAATCCGGTGCTGCAGTATGGCGTCGACAAGTTCGCACGCGATCTCGCCAACGCCGGCGGCGCCGGTCTCATCACGCCGAACCTGATCCCCGAGGAAGGGGCCGCATGGCACGCGGCCTCCGACGAGCACGGGCTCGACCGCATCTATCTGGTCGCGCCGTCGTCGACCACGGAACGCATCGCATACACCGTCGACGCATCGCGCGGATTCGTGTACGCCGCATCCACCATGGGTGTCACCGGTGCGCGTGACGCGGTGTCGGACATGGCTCCCGAGCTGTGCGCCCGCGTCCGCGAGTACTCCGACATCCCCATCGGCGTCGGCCTCGGTGTCCGCAACCGCGAACAGGCCGCCCAGATCGCGTCCTATGCCGACGGCGTCATCGTCGGGTCGGCAC
The DNA here is from genome assembly GCF_009872315.1 of Gordonia sp. YY1. Classification (NCBI taxonomy): domain Bacteria; kingdom Bacillati; phylum Actinomycetota; class Actinomycetes; order Mycobacteriales; family Gordoniaceae; genus Gordonia; species Gordonia sp. YY1. The sequence continues at coordinate 19,105 of NZ_WXYI01000012.1, forward strand.
TCGTGACCGCGGCCAAGGCCGGCCAGGACCGACTGGCTTCGCTCACCGCAGAACTCGCCGAGGGCGTGCGGTCGCGCCACGCCGCCGTCTGACGCCGGCCCTGCTGCGCGAGTCGTTCGCCGGCGTCTCCTGCGTCTCCTGCGGCTCCTGCGTGTCCTGCTGGTCGAGTGAGGCCGGGGGGCCACCAGAGGGCCCGTATCGAGGCCAGGCGCGCCACCCGGCACCCGGACCGACGGGCGTGAGTGGCCCGGTCGGATAGGGTTGCACCGTGAACGCGCCGACCTCGACGATGCTCGCCTACATCCCCAGTCCGCCCCAGGGCGTGTGGGATCTCGGACCGTTCCCGCTGCGCGCCTATGCGTTATGCATCATCGCGGGGATCATCGTCGCGGTCTGGTGGGGAAATCGCCGGTGGATCGCCCGCGGGGGACAGGAAGGCGAGGTCCTCGACGTCGCGATCTGGGCGGTGCCGTTCGGTCTCCTCGGCGGTCGTCTCTACCACCTGATCACCGACTGGAAGACCTACTTCGGGGCCGACGCCCCCAAAGAACCGCTCGACGCCCTGCGAATCTGGGACGGGGGTCTGGGAATCTGGGGTGCGGTCGCGCTCGGTGCGGTCGGAGCGTGGATCGGCGCCCGACGCCGCGGCATCCGGTTGCCCGCCTTCGGCGATGCGATCGCCCCGCCGATCCTGTTGGCGCAGGCCATCGGCCGGCTCGGCAACTACTTCAACCAGGAGTTGTACGGCCGCGAGACGACGCTGCCCTGGGGTCTCAAGATCTATGAGCGCGTCAACGAGGCCGGTTACTCCGACGCGGGCCTGATCGACGGCAAGTCCAACGGCGTCGTCGTCGCCATCGTCCAGCCGACGTTCCTCTACGAACTCCTGTGGAACGTGCTGATCGTGGTGTTGCTGGTGGTCATCGACCGCAGGTTCCGCATCGGTCACGGTCGCCTGTTCGCGCTCTACATCGCGGGCTACTGCCTTGGCCGGTTCTTCATCGAGATGCTGCGCGACGACCGTGCCGCCGTCGCCAACGACATCGCCGGGATCCGTCCGAACCTCTTCACGGCCGCGCTCGTGTTCGTGTGCGCGATCGTCTACTTCGTGGTCGCGCCCAAGGGACGTGAACAAGGGTTGGAGATGTACCACCCCGAACGTGCCGCCGAACTCGAGGAGCAGGGCGTCGCCGGATACGTCGACGACTGGTACGACGAAGATCTCGACGACCTGGACGGTAAGAAGGTCGAGCCGGCAGCAGGCGCCACCACCCTGGACGTCCTCGACGACGAGATCGCCGAGGAGGCAAAGGAGGCCGAGGCGGCGGAGCGCGCGGAGACGACCGAGACCACCGGAAGTGCCGAACCGGCGGTGGCCGAGACAGCGACAGCACAGGACGGTGAATCCGCCGATCAGGCGGCCGATAACGCCGAGCCGAGCGCGGTGGACGACTCGCAGGCCGACACCGAGACCGCGGACGGCGACGGCACCGAGGCTGCCGAATCGGCGGTCGACGAAACCGCGCTCGAGGAATCCGCGGTCGACGAAACCGCGGTCACGGAGGCCGGCGCTGAGTCCGCCGACGTGCAGCCAACCGGTGACACGGCGCCTGGCACAGCTGAGCCGGACACAGCTGCGTCGGACACAGTTGATTCGGACTCAGCTGATGTGGAGGCCGTCGGGTCTGACGCGGAAGAGTCGGGCACCGTCGAATCGGACACCGTTGAGTCGGACACGGTTGAGTCGGACACGGTTGAGTCGGACACGGTCGACTCGGACACGGTTGAGTCGGACACGGTCGACTCGGACGCAGGGGAGTCCGACGTACCCGAGCCGGAGACCGAGGCAGCCGACTCCGAGGTCGCCGACGCCGAGGTAGCCGACTCCGAGACCACTGGGTCCGGGGTCACGGAATCCGAGGCTGGCGGCGTCGCCGAATCCGAGGACGCAGCAAGCGACGTCGCCGACAGCGACGTGACGTCGTCTGCCGCCGAAACCGGTGACGCAGAATCTGCTGCCCCAGATGACGCCGACGTGGAAGCGACCGACGCAGACCGACCAGACGCCGGGGAGACCGACTCCACGAGCAGTTTCCGCCGCCGGGTCGCCTCCAGATTCGGTCGCCGCCGCCCCTGAAATAGACCCCAGTAAAGCGCCCTCCAGAGAGCAGCCAACGGTGAATTCAGGCGGTCGCTGCAACAGGATCGGTTGGGTGTGAGTGTAGGAGTTCGTCGAGTTTTTCGGCGGGTGTGAGGAATCCGTGGCGTTTGCGGGGCCGGTTGTTGAGTTCGGCGGCGACGTTGTCGAGGATGCCTGGCCCGTGGAATGACAGGTCGGTGCCTTTCGGGAAGTATTGGCGTAGTAGTCCGTTGGTGTTTTCGTTGGTGCCGCGTTGCCATGGGCTGTAGGGATCGGCGAAGTAGATCGGCAGTCCGGTGGCGGCGGTGATGGCAGTGTGCAGCGCCATCTCCGATCCGCGGTCCCAGGTCAACGACCGGCGCAGGATCTCTGGGATCTTGGGCACGGCCTCGGTCATGGCCGCGGCCACCGTGGCGGCGGTGTGATCACCGGGCAGATGCAGCAGCATCACGAACCCGGTGCTGCGTTCGACCAGCGTGCCGATCGCTGAGGTGCCGTGCGCGCCGAGGATCAGATCGCCTTCCCAGTGACCGGGGATGGCGCGGTCGGCGGCTTCGGCGGGGCGTTCGCTGATCGAGACCGCGTCCTTGATCGAGCCACCGCCCCGGGGTTGGCGGCCCTGGGGTTTGCGGCGCAGTCGCCCGGTGCGTAATCCCTTCTTGACCTCGTCTTTCAAGCTGCCCTTGGCTTGGACGTAGAGGGCGAGGTAGATCGTTTCGTGGGACACCCGCATCTCCGGATCGTCAGGAAATTCGATGCGCAAGCGTCCGCTGATCTGCTCGGGACTGGTGAACTGGCGCAACTGTCGGACCACCTCAGCGTAGAGTCTGCTGCCCGCCACCAGTTTGGGTTGTTTGGGTCGGCGTCGACGGCGGGCGGCGACCTTCTCACCCTGACGGGCGCGGTAGCGGCCGCCGAGCTGCCCGCGGGCGATCTCCCGGGTGATCGTCGATCGAGCCCGCCCCAACAGCCCCGCGATCTGCGCAGGCCGGTAGCGGGCCTCGAGAAGCTCCTCGATATGACATCGGTCCAGGAAACTGAGCCGGCCGCGACCGGTGCTCACCACTGCTTCCAACTGCGGATTCTGTGTTCGGGGATGCACTCCACCAGCTTTGGTGAACCAATCCTGGCCAGTGCGTTTCGACACGCCGGCGTGACGCGCGGCCGCCGCGACACTCACTCCGCGCGCCAACTCCGCCCAGAAAGCCTCGTGAACCTGTTGCGGCCACATTCCCTGAGGCCGTCCCGGACGTGCCGAGGGCAGCGACCGCCCGCTAGCAGTCATCCACGCATACCCGGTGCACCCTGACACCCCAGCGGCCTTCGCCGCAGCCACGACCGAGGCACCCGCCTCGACCGCATCAAAGAAGCCCTCGCGCACTCCATCACTCACACGCACACCACTTGCAGCCACAGCCACCTCCATCAAGGTGTTGCAGTGACCACTTGAGCCCAGGAACGACATATTCTCGTCGGCGCCCCTGTCGAGGGTGGTTTCCCGGGGCGGATTCCGGTCGTGAGGATCACAGGCCTCGAGCACCGGCGTGCCCCGTGGTGTTCGGATACGATCGAATCTCACGACGCGCGATCTCCGACCGCCCGGTACCGACCACCATGACCCTCGCAAACGACCCTCGGGGTCGCGACGGTTTCGAATCAGCCCGGTACCGATCTCGGCACGGTCACTCGCTCGCCGCGCAATACTCCTCGGGCCAGTGCTGTCCCAGTGGACACTCAGCAGCGATCCGTTTCCGGATCGAGTGGAGGTAGTGATGCTGTTTTCCGCGCTCCCGGCCAAGCAGGGCCTGTACGACCCGGAGGCCGAAGTCGACTCGTGTGGCGTCGCGATGGTCACCGACATCCACGGCCGGCGTTCGCACTCGATCGTCGCCGACGGTCTTCTGGCACTGGAGAACCTCGAGCACCGCGGGGCCGCCGGAGCCGAGACCAACAGCGGTGACGGCGCCGGCATCCTGATCCAGCTGCCCGACGAATTGCTGCGTGCCACCGCCGACTTCGAGCTTCCCGCGCCGGCCGCCGACGGCTCCCACACCTACGCGGCGGGCACGTGCTTCCTGCCGATGGACCCGGACCTGCAACAGCGGGCGATCGCGCGGGTCGAGGCGCTCGCCGCCGACGAAGGAATCACGGTCCTCGGCTGGCGTGATGTGCCCGTCGACCACGAACACGCCGACATCGGCGGGACCGCCGTCGCGTGCATGCCGTACATGATGCAGATCTTCGTCACGGTCGATCCCGAACCGGGTGACGAACGCATCGGCGGCGTGGCCCTCGACCGCTTCATCTACCCGTTCCGCAAGCAGGCCGAGCGGGTAACGCCGGAGGTCGAGGAGGCGGGTACCGGCCTGTACTTCCCGTCGCTGTCGAGCCGCACCATGGTCTACAAGGGCATGCTCACCACGATGCAGTTGCCGCTGTACTACGCGGATCTGCGCGACGACCGGTGCCAGAGCGCCATCGCGATCGTCCATTCGCGGTTCTCGACGAACACGTTCCCGTCGTGGCCCCTCGCGCATCCGTTCCGGTTCGTCGCGCACAACGGCGAGATCAACACGGTGCGCGGCAACCGTAACCGCATGCGCGCCCGTGAGGCCCTGCTCGAGACCGATCTCATCCCCGGCGACCTCAAGCGTGCCTTCCCGATCTGCACTCCCGAGGCCTCGGACTCGGCCTCGCTCGACGAGGTGCTCGAACTGTTGCATCTCGGCGGTCGCAGCGTGCCCCACGCGGTCATGATGATGGTCCCGGAAGCGTGGGAGAACGTCCCCGACATGGATCCCAAGCGCCGCGCGTTCCTGCAGTTCAACGCGTCGCTGATGGAGGCCTGGGACGGGCCGGCGTGCGTGACCTTCACCGACGGCACCGTCGTCGGCGCGGTCCTCGACCGCAACGGCCTGCGCCCCGGCCGATGGTGGCAGACTCGCGACGGCCGGATCATCCTCGCCTCCGAGGCGGGTGTCCTCGACGTCCCGGTCGACGATGTCATCAGCAAGGGGCGCCTCGAGCCGGGCCGCATGTTCCTCGTCGACACGGCCCAGGGGCGGATCATCCCGGACGAGGAGATCAAGGGCGAGCTGATGAACGCCGAGGCATACGACGAGTGGTTGCACGCCGGGCTCGTGGACATCGCCACGCTGCCCGAACGCCCGGTCTTCCAGCCCAACCACGACACCGTCGTCCGCCGGCAGCTGTCCTTCGGATACACCGAAGAGGACCTGCGCGTGCTGCTCACGCCGATGGCGGCGTCGGGGTACGAACCGCTCGGCTCGATGGGCACCGACACCCCGGTCGCGGTCCTGTCACAGTGCTCGCGGCTGCTCTACGACTACTTCGTCGAACTGTTCGCGCAGGTCACCAACCCGCCGCTGGACGCGATCCGCGAAGAGATCGTCACCTCGATGGGCCGCGTGATGGGTCCTGAGCAGAACCTGCTGAATCCCAGCGCCGCGTCGTGCCGCCAGATCATGCTGCACTGGCCGGTCCTCGACAACGCCGACCTCGCCAAGCTGGTCCACATCAACGACGACGGCGATCATCCGGGGTCGTCGGCCAAGCTGCTCCGTGCGCTGTACGAGGTGGCCGAGGGCGGAGCCGGCCTCGCGGCCGCGCTGGAGGATCTGCGTCAGCGGGCGAGCCACGCGATCGCCGAGGGACACACCACGCTCGTCATCTCGGATCGCCTCACCGACTCCGACCACGCGCCGATCCCGTCGCTGTTGGCCACCTCGGCCGTCCACCACCATCTGGTGCGCACCAAGGAGCGAACCCGGGTCGCACTGGTCGTCGAATCCGGCGACGCCCGTGAGGTCCACCACATCGCGACGCTCATCGGTTTCGGGGCGGCCGCGGTCAACCCGTACCTGGCGCTCGAGACGATCGAGGACCTCATCGCCGAGGGTGAACTGACCGGCGTCACCCCGTCGAAGGCGATCCGCAACTACCTCGAGGCGCTCGGCAAGGGTGTGCTGAAGGTGATGAGCAAGATGGGTATCTCCACGATCAGCTCCTACACCGCCGCACAGGCTTTCGAGGCCGTGGGCCTGTCGTCGGAGGTGGTGCGTGAATACTTCACCCGCACGGTGTCGCGCATCGAGGGCGTGGGACTCGACGAACTGGCCGAGGAGGTGCGCATACGTCATCACCGCGCCTTCCCGGAGAATCCCACCGAGCAGGTCTACCGCCGACTCGACTCCGGCGGCGAGTACCAGTACCGCCGGGACGGCGAACTGCACCTGTTCACCCCGGAAACCGTCTTCCTGCTGCAGCACGCCACCAAGACCGGGCGGGCCGAGATCTTCCAGAAGTACTCCGACGAGGTCGACCGGCTGTCCCGCGAAGGCGGCACGCTCCGCGGTCTCTTCGAATTCGATCTCGATGCGCGCGAACCGATCCCGATCGAGGAGGTGGAACCGGTCGAGGAGATCCTGAAGCGCTTCAACACCGGTGCCATGAGCTACGGCTCGATCTCTGCCGAGGCCCACGAGACCATCGCGATGGCGATGAACAGGATCGGCGGCCGGTCCAACTCGGGTGAGGGCGGCGAGGACGTCGACCGTCTCTACGACCCGGAACGCCGCAGCGCCGTCAAGCAGGTCGCGTCCGGGCGGTTCGGTGTCACCAGCGACTACCTGATCAACGCGACCGACATCCAGATCAAGATGGCCCAGGGTGCGAAACCCGGTGAGGGCGGTCAGCTTCCGGCGTACAAGGTGTACCCGTGGATCGCCAAGACGCGGCATTCGACGCCGGGTGTCGCGTTGATCTCGCCGCCGCCGCACCACGACATCTACTCGATCGAGGACCTCGCCCAGCTGATCCACGATCTGAAGAACGCCAACTCCGAAGCGCGCATCCACGTCAAGCTGGTCAGCGCGGTGGGCGTGGGGACGGTCGCGACGGGCGTGTCGAAAGCACATGCCGACGTCGTGCTGATCTCCGGACACGACGGCGGTACCGGTGCGTCGCCGCTGACCTCGCTCAAGCATGCCGGCACCCCGTGGGAGATCGGACTCGCCGACGCCCAGCAGACGTTGATGCTCAACGGACTTCGCGACCGGATCACCGTCCAGTGTGACGGTGCACTGCGTACCGGCCGAGACGTCATCATGGCGGCGTTGCTCGGCGCCGAGGAGTACGGCTTCTCGACCGCGCCACTGATCGTGGCCGGGTGCATCATGATGCGCGTCTGTCACCTCGACACGTGCCCCGTGGGTGTCGCCACCCAGAACCCGCAGCTGCGGTCGCGGTTCACCGGCCAGGTCGATCACCTGGTCAACTTCTTCCGCTTCATCGCCGAGGACGTGCGGAAGTATCTGGCGCAGCTGGGGTACCGGACCCTCGACGAGGCCATCGGGCAGTCGCAGCGTCTGCACACCGACGCCGCGGTCGCGCATTGGAAGTCGAAAGGACTCGATCTGTCCCCGATCTTCCGCAAGGTGGAGGACAAGGGTCCGAGCCGTCGGGTGCGGGAGCAGTATCACGCACTCGACCGTGCACTGGACCAGACGCTCATCCAGCTCGCCGAGGGTGCGCTGGAGGACGCCCACCCGGTCACGCTCGAACTGCCGGTGCGCAACGTCAACCGGACCGTGGGCACCCTGCTCGGGGCCGAGGTCACGCGACGCTATGGCGCCGAGGGCCTGGCCGAGGACACGATCGTGGTGAAGCTGGAGGGTTCGGCCGGCCAGTCGCTGGGCGCGTTCCTGCCGCCCGGCGTGACGATCAAGCTCACCGGTGACACCAACGACTACGTCGGGAAGGGGCTGTGCGGCGGCAAGATCGTCGTCGCCCCGCATCCCGACTCGTGGTTCGTGGCCGAGGACCAGGTCATCGCCGGCAACACCATCCTCTACGGCGCGACCTCGGGTCAGGTGTACCTGAGAGGCCGCGTGGGCGAACGTTTCTCGGTTCGCAACTCGGGTGCGACCGCGGTGGTCGAGGGTGTCGGTGACCACGCGTGCGAGTACATGACCGGCGGGCGCGTGGTGATCCTCGGACCGACGGGACGCAACCTGGCGGCGGGGATGTCGGGTGGTATCGCCTACGTGCACGACCTCGACCGGACCAAGGTGAACATGGCGATGGTCAAGCTCATGCGCCCGGACCCCGACGATCTGGCATGGCTCAAGGAGACCGTCGCCAGACACACCGACCTGACGGGGTCGGCGATGGGCGCCTCGATCCTGGCGGACTGGCCCCGCCGCTGCCTGGCGTTCACGAAGGTGATGCCCACCGATTACAAGCGCGTGCTCGACGCGGCCAGGATGGCCGAGGCCGAGGGACGCGACGTCGATTCAGCGATCATGGAGGCGGCACGTGGCTGATCCGCGCGGGTTCCTGGAAGTCCCGAAGAAAGAAGCGAAGTACCGTCCGGTCGCCGAGCGCGTCCAGGACTGGGACGATGTCTACGTCCACGCCGACAACCCTCTGAAGGTGCTCGAGGAGGTCAGTACTCAGGCGCGCCGCTGCATGGACTGCGGTATCCCGTTCTGCCACTCCGGTTCCGCGGGTTGCCCGTTGGGCAACCTGATCCCGGAGTGGAACGACCTCGTCCGACGCGGCCGCTGGGACGCGGCGAGCAGCCGGCTCCACGCCACCAACAACTTTCCCGAGTTCACCGGGATGGTGTGCCCGGCGCCGTGTGAGGCCGCCTGTGTCCTGTCGATCTCCGAGTCCGCGACCGGCGGCAGCGTCACCATCAAACGCATCGAGAAGACCATCGCCTACGAGTCGTGGGCGGAGGGCGTCATCGGACCCGAACCGCCGGCGTCCAAGACCGGGAAGTCGGTGGGGGTGGTCGGTTCCGGTCCGGCCGGACTCGCTGCGGCGCAACAGCTCACGCGTGCCGGGCATGACGTGACCGTCTACGAGCGCGACGACCGGCTCGGCGGATTGCTGCGCTACGGCATCCCCGAGTACAAGCTGCAGAAGTCCGACATCGATCGTCGTATCGCCCAGATGCGCGCCGAGGGAACGGAGTTCGTCACCAGCTGCGACGTCGGCACCGATCTGTCCGTCGGCGACCTGCAGGCGCGACATGACGCCGTCGTCCTGGCCATCGGCGCGATGCAGGCCCGCGACAACCCGGTGCCCGGTCGCGAGCTCAACGGGGTCCACCTGGCGATGGAACATCTCGTGCCCGCCAACCGGGAGTGCGAGGGCGACGGCCCGTCGCCGATCACCGCGGCCGGCAAGCACGTCGTCATCATCGGCGGCGGCGACACCGGCGCGGACTGCCTGGGCACCGCCCACCGGCAGGGCGCGGCCTCGGTGGTCCAGCTCGACTACAACCCCGAACTCCCCGACGAACGCGACGACACGCGCTCGCCGTGGCCGACCTGGCCGCTGGTCATGCGGACCTCCAGTGCGCACGCCGAGGGCGGTGAACGCAGGTACCAGGTGGCCGTCCAGCGTTTCCTCGGCGACGAGGAGGGCAACGTCACCACCATGGTCCTCGCGGAGGTCGAGGTACGACGAGACGCCGACGGTCGACGCGAGATCAAACCGGTCGGGGAGGAGTTCGAGATCCCCTGTGAGCTGGCGCTTTTCGCGATCGGCTTCGCCGGTGTGGAGCGCGGCGAACTGCTGTCGGGACTGGCGATCGAACCCAACAAGAGGGGCGCCATCTCGTGCGGAAGTGATTGGCAGACAGACGCTCCCGGTGTTTTCGTGTGTGGGGACGCGCATCGCGGTGCATCGCTGGTGGTGTGGGCGATTGCCGAGGGCCGGTCGACGGCGCGGGCGGTGGACGAGTACCTCGTCGGTGAATCCGACCTACCCTCTCCGGTCCGGCCCGCGGCCCTGCCGCTCTCCGTGCGCTGACGAGCGGAGCCGACGGACCATCGCGGTCGCCGACCGAGACGGCGGGTGGGGAGAACACGCGCGGGCGGCGCGTGTGACGCGAAACCCGTACCGAAAGGTAGTGCACCGTCACCAGCGACAACACCACGTGACCACTGGATGACGTCTGTGACGGCGCGTGGAGATGCTCCACCGACGGGACTAAGGTGTTGGTGTGACTCGGCGAACCAAGATTGTCTGCACCATGGGTCCGGCCACTTCCAGCGACGAACGCCTCAAGGAACTCGTCGCCAGCGGTATGGATGTGGCCCGGATGAACTTCAGCCACGGCAAGCACGAGGACCATGCTGCCGTCTACGCGCGCGTCCGCAAGGCCTCCGATGCGGCGGAGAAGGCCGTCGGCATCCTCGCCGACCTGCAGGGACCCAAGATCCGGCTCGGTCGTTTCGACGGCTGCGACGGCGCGACCGTCTGGGAGACGGGTGAGGAGATCCGGATCACCGTCGACGATGTCGAGGGCACCCACGATCGCGTCTCCACCACCTACAAGCAGCTGTCGGAGGATGCGAGCCCGGGCGACCGGCTCCTCGTCGACGACGGCAAGGTCGGACTGACGGTCTCGTCGATCGACGGCAACGATGTGGTCTGCACCGTCACCGAGGGCGGTCCGGTCAGCAACAACAAGGGTCTGTCGCTGCCGGGTATGAGCGTTTCGGTGCCCGCGTTGTCCGAGAAGGACATCGCGGACCTCGAGTTCGCACTCGGTCTCGGTGTCGACATGATCGCGCTGTCGTTCGTGCGCAGCCCGTCCGACATCGAACTCGTCCACGAGGTCATGGATCGGGTGGGCCGCCGGGTGCCGGTCATCGCGAAGCTGGAGAAGCCGGAGGCCATCGAGAACCTCGAGGCCATCGTCCTGGCCTTCGACGCCATCATGGTCGCCCGCGGCGACCTCGGCGTCGAACTGCCGCTCGAGCAGGTGCCGCTCGTGCAGAAGCGGGCCATCCAGATGGCCCGTGAGAACGCCAAGCCGGTGATCGTCGCGACCCAGATGCTCGACTCGATGATCGAGAACTCGCGACCCACCCGCGCCGAGGCGTCCGACGTGGCCAACGCCGTCCTCGACGGTGCGGACGCGGTGATGCTCTCCGGCGAGACCTCGGTGGGGAAGTACCCGCTCGAAACCGTCCGCACGATGGACCGCATCTGCCGGGCCGTCGAGTCCGGTCCGCGTGACGTGCCGCCGCTGTCGCATGTGCCCCGGACCAAGCGCGGCGTCATCTCGTACGCAGCCCGCGACATCGGCGAACGCCTCGAGGTGAAGGCACTCGTCGCGTTCACCCAGTCCGGCGACACCGTCCGGCGCCTCGCCCGGCTGCATTCGCGGCTGCCGCTGCTGGCCTTCACGCCGACGCAGGAGGTACGGAGTCAGCTCGCACTGAGCTGGGGCACGGAGACGTTCATCGTCAACAACGTCGACACCACCGACCACATGATCGACCAGGTCGACCATCAGTTGCTGCGCATCGGCCGACTGTCCGAGGGTGACGTGGTGGTCATCGTGGCCGGCGCCCCGCCCGGCACCGTCGGCTCCACCAACCTCATCCACGTCCACCGCATCGGCGAGCAGGACCACTGACAAGCACGACCACCGACACCGAGGTCCCGGGTCTGTCACTAGGGTGAAGGCCATGACCGTGGAACAGACCGGGGATCTCGGCAAGCTGCTCGCACTGCTCGACGTGGAACGCCGCGACGAGGACGTGTTCATCGGACACCACCCGGAGCAGGTCACCGCACGCACCTTCGGCGGGCAGCTCCTCGGGCAGGGAGTGGTGGCCGCATCCCGCAGCCTGACGCGCGGCAACCCGCCGATCCATGCGTTACACGCACACTTCATCCGCGGCGGCGACGTCACCAAACCGATGGAGTACCACGTCGACCGGTTCCGCGACGGCAAGTCCTTCGCCAATCGTCAGGTCACCGCCAAGCAGAACGGCGAAGAGATCTTCACGATGCTGGTGGCCTTCCAGGACAATGCCGCCGGACTCGAGCACGCGGTGGAGATTCCGCAGGTGCCCTACCCGGAGGAATTGCCCACTCTCGGAGAGCATTTCAAGGGATTCGAGGACCGGATCGCCACCTTCGTGAACGCCCTGCATCCGGTCGACATCCGCTTCGCGAATGATCCGAGCTGGAAGGCCAAGGAGGCCGGGCACAAGCTCACCGACAACCGGGTGTGGATGAAGGCCGACGGCGTGATGCCCGATGACCCCGTGATGCACGTCGCCGCAATGTGTTACGCCTCCGACACCACGGTCCTCGACTCCATCATCACCACTCACGGACTGTCGTGGGGCATCGACCGGCTGTTCGCGGCGACCGTGAACCACTCGATGTGGTTTCATCGCGAGTTCCGTTTCGACGACTGGTTGCTGTACGCGACGCGTTCGCCGGTGGCGACGGGTTCGCGCGGCATGGGGTCGGGACGATTCTGGATGCGTGACGGCACCCTCGCGACGTCGGTCGTGCAGGAAGCGTTGATCAAGTACTTCCCGCCCAAGAAGTGACTCCTTCGAAAATGACTGCAGCCCAGGAGATGTGGCTCGATCCCGGCCCGCCCCTCCCACGCCGGACCTGGCAGCGCAGGACGCGTCGACCGGTCATCGTCGGGACCACGATTGCGATGGTGCTGTTCGCCGCCGTTGCGATCGGCGCCCTGCTGGTCGGACTCCTGACCACCCCGACCTTCACGGCCAAGGGCGGCGTCGTCGCCGATTGCGCAACGGAAGTCGCGGCGCTGCCCGACGGCGGACGCATCGTCCGCGGCGCGCAGGTCGCGATCTACGACGCCGCCGGCGGTGAGGTCGCCGTCACCTCGCTCGACCGCTTCCTGCGCGCGGACGAGGGGTGCCAACTGACCTTCGAGGTCGACGGCGTGACGTTCACCGACGCCGGCTACGTCGTCCGGGTCGGCGATCGTTTCTCCCAACCGGTCTCCACGTCCGCCCTCCAACAGGGTGCGGTGCTCCGGTCCCTCGCCTGAGTTCCGCCGACCCGTCGCGACATGGGCCGCAGTTGTCCGGACAGCCGGTGAACGCCGGGTTAAACTGCGCCGGATCATTGTTGGGCCCGGACCCGTTGTGTCGACTGCATCTTCGACGCTCCGCGTGCAGACGGGCCGCGATGTCGCCCGGCGTTCCCGGCTGCGACGTCCGACGGTAAGGGAGTGTGCGTGGAGTACAGCATCGACTGGGGCAACGAGGTGTGGGCCAGCCTGAAGTGGCTGGCCATCGCATTCGGGATCTCCGCGGCGTCGATTCTCGTCATCGGATTCCTGCTCGCCCGCTTCAGTCGTTGGGGCAGGCCGCTGTGGCGCGTCATCGGCGGATTCTTCACCGAGCCCGGCACGCGACTGCGGGCCTGGGGGCTGGCCGCGGCGCTCACCCTGCTCGCACTGATGGGTGTGCGGGTGACGGTGCTGTTCTCGTACTTCAGCAATGACCTCTTCACCGGCCTGCAGACCGCGGCCGAGGGATTGGCAGGCGGTCCGCAGGGTGCCGACCTGCTTCAGGCCGGCAAGGACGCGTTCTGGCATTCCATGATGGTGTTCGCGATCCTCGCGTCGCTCCACGTGGTGCGCACCATGATCGAGATCTACGTCGGGGCCGCATTCGAGATCAACCTCCGCCGCTGGATGACCGCCGGGGCATCGGCGGACTGGATGAACGGACGCGCCTTCTACCGCAATCGCTTCGTCGACCTCAGTGCGGGACTCATGCGGCGCAGGTGGTTCCGCCGCACACCGGAGCCCTCGAGCAGGCCGACCGACATCCATCCCGGTGTCGACAACCCCGACCAGCGCATCCAGGCCGACATCACCAACGTCGCGTCCGTCGGATCGTCGTTGCTCTGGGGCGGTGGCGGTTCGTCGACCAACGGTGTGCTCACGGCGATCGCCTCGATCGTGTCCTTCTCGAAGATCCTCTGGGATCTGTCGGGGCCGGTGACGCTCCTCGGTGTCGAGATCCCACGGATGATGATGTGGCTGGTTTTCGTGTACGTGCTGGTGACGAGCGTCGTGGCGTTCGCCATCGGTCGACCGCTCATCCGTCTCAACTTCTGGAACGAGCGGCTCACCGCGAATTTCCGCTACGCGCTCGTCCGGGTCCGCGACAGTGCGGAGAACATCGCGTTCTATCGCGGAGAACGGGTCGAACACTCCGGACTGATGTCCCGGTTCGCGGCCGTCATCAGGAACTACTGGCAGATCGTCCATGTCCGGATGGCCTTCGTCGGCTGGAACTTCAGCGTCAGCCAGCTCGCGGTGGTGTTCCCGTATCTGGTGCAGATCCCGCGGTTCTTCGACGGCCAGATCAAGCTCGGCGACATGCAGCAGACGGCGTCGGCCTTCGGCGAGATGCACGACGCACTCTCCTTCTTCCGGACCGCGTATGACGACTTCACCGGTCTGCGCGCGTCGATCATCCGTCTCGACGGGCTGGCCGACGCCGACGTCAAGTCGCGATCCATGCCCGAGATCACGACCACGGATCGGGAACGCGCAGTGCGTCTCGCCGACATCGATGTGAACACCCCGAGCGGCGATGAGCTGATCCGCGCACTCAACGTCTCTCTCGATCCCGGTGACGCGCTGGTCATCAAGGGCCGTTCGGGTTCGGGCAAGACCACTCTCCTGCGGGGACTGGCCGGCCTGTGGCCGTTCATCGACGGCGAGTTCGCCCGCCCGCCGGGCGACCACACCCTGTTCCTCTCGCAGATGCCCTACATCCCGCTGGGCGATCTGAGGACCGCGGTCGCCTATCCGGCGCTTCCCGACGACGTCGGCGACGACACCATCAGGCGGGCCCTGGAGAAGGTGTTCCTGCCGCATCTCGTCGACCGTCTGCACGATGAGGAGGACTGGGCCAAAGTGCTCTCGCCGGGCGAGCAGCAGCGCGTCGCGTTCGCTCGCATCCTGCTGACGAAGCCGCAGGCGGTGTTCATGGACGAGGCGACCTCGGCGGTCGACGAGGGCCTCGAATACGCGCTGTACCAACTGATCCGGACCGAGCTCCCGGAGACGATCCTGGTGTCGGTCAGCCACCGGAGCACCACCGACCAGCACCACACCGAAGTGCTGGAACTGATCGGTGGAGGGGCGTGGACGTTGTCGCCGGTCGACTCGAGTCTTTCGCTAGACAAACAGTCTTGACCCGCAGTTTTCGATCTGGTCACCGTTTGGCGTGAACCGGTCCTCGCCACGGTCACCCTCGCTAGTGTGATCTGCAGCACAGCCATCGCACTGGCGATTGGAGGACCAGATGAGCGCTCCAGACCTGATCACCTTTCCCCATGAGACCGGCGTCGACGTGTCGACGGTGCCTGCTGCGTTCCAGCAGACGGTCACGGTCCGTCCGGACGCAGTGGCCATCCGTACCGCCGGCGGCGGTCGGCAGATCACCTGGGCGCAGTACGCCAGCGGGGTCGAGGCCATCGCCGGTGGACTCGCGGCGCTCGGCATCGGGCACGGCGACACCATCGGTCTCATGCTGACCAATCGGCCGGAGTTCCACTTGGTCGACACCGCGGCAGTGCACCTGGGTGCGGTCCCGTTCTCGATCTACAACACGAGCTCCTCCGACCAGATCGAGTACTTGTTCGGCAACGCCGAGAACTCGGTGGTGATCACCGAGCAGAAGTTCCTGCCGGTGATCACATCGGCGAACACCGCCGTCGAACGCATCATCGTCGTCGATGGGGTGGCCGCCGACGCGATCTCGCTCGACGACGTCGCACGCACACCGCCGCCCGATGGGTTCGATTTCACCGCGTCGTGGCGGGCGGTGGAACCCGAAGATCTGGCGACCCTGATCTACACGTCCGGGACCACGGGACCTCCGAAAGGCGTCGAGATCACCCACCGCAACATCGTCGCGGAGATGGCCGCGCTGGTGGAGAAGGTCGACGTGGGGTTCGACGACCGCTCGATCTCCTACTTGCCGGCCGCGCACATCGCCGACCGGGTGTCGTCGCATGCGGCGAACATCATGCGCGGCATGCAGCTAACCACGGTGTCGGACCCGCGCGAGATCGGCGCGGCGTTGCCCGAAGTGCATCCGACGTTCATCTTCGGGGTCCCGCGGGTGTGGCAGAAGATCCGGGCCGGCGTCGAGGCGAAGGTCGCCGAGGAGTCCAGTCCGGTGAAGAGAGTGCTCGCCGGTTGGGCCTTCGGCGTGGGAGCAGCCGGTGTTCAGGCACAGATCGACGGCAAGGGGCTGGGTGTCCTCGCCAGGGCTCAGCGTGGCCTCGCCGACCGGTTGGTGCTGCACAAGGTGCGTGCCGCGCTCGGACTGGACCAGATCAAGTTCGCCGGCTCGGGTGCCGCAGCGATCCCACCAGAGGTGTTGAAGTTCTTCCTGGGCTTGGGAATCCCGATTCTCGAGGTGTGGGGGATGTCGGAGACCACCGGTGTGTCGACGATGACCACGCCCGACAACCTCAAGATCGGCACCGTCGGCCCACCGATACGTGGCATGGAGGTCAGACTCGCCGACGACGGGGAGCTGTTCGTCCGCGGCCCCGTGGTGATGCGCGGATACCGTGGGCAACCCGAGAAGACGGCGGAGGCGATCGACGCCGACGGTTGGTTGTCGACCGGTGACATCGCGAAGATCGACGACGACGGCAACGTCATCATCATCGACCGTAAGAAAGAACTCATCATCAACGAGTCCGGAAAGAACATGTCGCCCACCAATATCGAGAACGCGATGAAGGCGGCGTCGTCGTTGATCAGTCAGGTGGCCGCGATCGGCGATGCGAAGCCGTATGTCTCCGCGCTGGTCGTACTCGACCCGGAGGTCGTGGCGGCGCGCGCCGAGAAGCTGAATCTGCCCGACGCCGACCTCACCGAACTGTCCGTGCATCCCGAGGTCGTGGACGAGGTCTCGACCGCCATTCGTACTGCCAACAAAAGGCTGTCCCGCGTGGAGCAGGTCAAGCGGTTCACCATCGTCCCCGTCACGTGGGATCCGGGCGGGGATGAACTGACACCGACGATGAAGCTGCGCCGCGCTCCGATCGCCACGAAGTACGCGGCCGAGATCGGTGCCCTGTACGAACCGCAGCCGGGTGACGCCGTAGTGGATCTGCGGTAATGACCGCCGCCGCCGATCGTGATCAGGCCCCTGATCGTGAACTGGGTCCGGTCGACTACGTCGTCGTCGAATGGGCCGGGCGAGAACCCACCGGTGAGGCGTTGCCCTACCTGATGGACCTGATCGACCGCGGGATCGTGCGTCTCATCGACATCGTCTTCCTGACCAAGGGGGCCGACGGAGCCGTCGCCTTGGTCGAGATCGGGGAACTGGGTGTGGAGTTCGCGATCTTCGACGGAGCGGCGACGTCGATTCTCGATGACACCGACATCGCCGAGGCGGCCACTGCGATCGAACCGGGTTCCAGTGCAGCGGTTCTCGTGTGGGAGAACCTGTGGGCGGCTCCGTTCGCCACAGCGTTGCGCAACAACGGTGGGCGCGTGGTCGCATCTGGCCGGATTCCCGTCGACGCGCTCCTCGAATCGCTCGACGCGATCGAGCGATCGTGATCGTCTCGACAGCCCTGACGGGTCAGAGAGGAACAGTGTCATGTCAGGTCTGATCCGCGGGGTCGCCCGCACGGCCGTCATCTCCGGGACCGCCACCGCGGTGAGCAATCGGGTGTCGCGGCGTCAGGCGAGCCGCTGGGCGCAACAGGGGACTGTCACCCAGCAGGACCCGAGTGCGCAGCGATATCCCGAACCGCAGTACGCCCCGACGCCGTATCCCGAATCACCGCCACCGCCGCAACCACCGCAACCGCCCGCGCAGTCGACCGGTATGGACATTATTGCGGCGCTGAAGGAACTCGGTGCGCTCTACCAGCAGGGCATCCTCACGGAGGCGGAGTTCGCCGCGCAGAAGGCGAAGATCCTCGGGATGTGAGGGCGGGGAGCGATCGCGGGATCACGAGGTCTCGATGGTGAGATCGTCTGCGTCGCCGATGTTCTGCTGTGCGCCCGGACGTGAGGTGTCCTTGAGGGCCACCCCTGATCGGCCGAGTCTCCGGGCGCCGTCGACGAGGGCCGCGGTGATCCGCGCGGCGACGTCGTAGTGCAATCCGTCCGGCGGGTGGATGTTGGAGATGCAGTTGCGGTCGGCATCGGTGCGTCCGGGCCGGGGTAGATGGGTCAGGTAGATGCCGAGGCTGTCGGCAACCGAGAGTCCCGGTCGCTCACCGATGATCACGATGAGGGTCGTCACGCCGAGGGCCTCGCCGATGTGGTCGCCGAGCGCGACGCGCGCCTGCGTGGCGATCACCGGCGGCGCCATCGTGTAGCGGCGGTCGAGGGCATCGACGAGTGCGGCCACCAGACCGTGTCCGTGATCGGCGACCGCGTGCGGGGACAGGCCATCCGCGATGACGATGCCGATGTCGGTGGCGGATTCGGTGAGCGCCGACAGGTCCTCGGGTGTCCGGCCGAGGTCGGGTCTGCGCAGATACTCGCCGCGGTCCGAGGCCCGGCTCGTGACGATGACCGGACGACCGAGGCCGAGTTCGGCGAGCGACTCGGCGATGGCGTCGGCGTCGAGGGGTTCGTGGACGGCATCGCGTGCTGCTGCGTGTGCGGCCTGGAACTCCAGGACGCGACGTGACGGCAGGGAGTTACCGGCACGCCCCAGACCGATGCGCGCCTGCGTGGTTCGACGCATCGACGCCCAGATGTCGTCGCCGCCGGCGAGTTCCGCCGGCCGTGACTGCTCCGGTGTGCTCATCGGCCGGCCGCCAACGGCAGGAGGGGTGAGGTCGCCGGATCGACCGGCAGGATCCGGCCGTCGGCGTCGCACATCCCGAGTCGGGCGAGCCACGCCTCGAATTCGGGTGCGGGACGTAATCCGAGTGCCTGTCGCACGTACAACGCGTCGTGGAAGGCCAGGCTCTGGTAGCCGAGCATGACGTCGTCGGCGCCGGGCACCGCGATGACGAAGGCCGCTCCGGCGACGCCGAGGAGCGTGAGCAGGGTGTCCATGTCGTCCTGGTCGGCCTCGGCATGGTTGGTGTAGCAGACGTCGACGCCCATCGGGAGTCCGAGGAGCTTCCCGCAGAAGTGGTCTTCGAGTCCCGCGCGGATGATCTGCTTGCCGTCGAAGAGGTATTCGGGGCCGATGAATCCGACGACGGTGTTGATCAGCAACGGGTCCAGGGCGCGTGCCACCGCGTAGGCCCTCGTCTCGAGGGTCTGCTGGTCGACGGCTTTGCCACCGGTGCCGAGGTGCGCGCCCGCCGACAGCGCGGATCCCTGTCCGGTCTCCAGATACATGACGTTGTCGCCGACCGTGCCGCGGTGCAGGGACCGGCCGGCCTCGTTGGCCTCACGCAGGATCGAGAGATTCACCCCGAATCCCGCATTGGCTCCTTCGGTCCCGGCGATCGACTGGAACACGAGGTCCACGGGGACGCCCTGACCGATCAGGTCGACCGTGGTGGTGACGTGCGAGAGCACGCAGGACTGCATCGGGATCTCGAAGCGCTGACGGATTTCGTCGAGCATGTGGAGCAGGTCGGTGGTCGCCTGCGGTGAGTCCGACGCCGGGTTGATCCCGATCACCGCGTCGCCGCAGCCCATCAGCAGACCATCGAGGGTGGCTGCGGCGATCCCGCGCGGATCGTCGGTGGGATGGTTGGGCTGCAGGCGGGTGGCGATGCGGCCCGGGAGTCCGATGGTGGTCCGGAACGCCGAGGTCACCCGAATGGCCGATGCCACCAGGATGAGGTCCTGGTTGCGCATGATCTTCGACGTGGCGGCCGCCATCTCCGGCGTCACGGCGGGGGAGATGCGTGCGATGCGTTCGGCCGCGTCGGAGCGGGTGGAGATCTCGAGCAGCCAGTCGCGGAACCCGCCGACGGTCAGGTGTGAGATCTCGGTGAAGGCTGCGCGATCGTGCGTGTCGACGATGAGTCGGGTGACCTCGTCCGACTCGTAGGGGACCAGGAGATCCTCGAGAAAAGAAGACAGGGGAACGTCGGCCAATTGCCATGCCGCAGCGGCACGTTCGGCGTCGGACGTGGCGGCGCAACCGGCCAATTCGTCACCCGAGCGGCGCGGGGTGGCCTTGGCCATGAGTTCGACGAGGCCGTCGAACTCATAGGACGTGCCGGAGATGGTCTGGGTGAATCTCATGGTCCCCGAAGTCTAGGTTCGGCCGATCCGCCGCGCATGACGAACGAACCACCTGCACTGACGCCGGCAACGGAGTGACCCTTGACACATCCAGATGAATGAATGTACGTTCACTCGTACCGCAATAGATGTTCACAGCGGGGCTCCGCTCGAGCAAGAAATCATCGCTGACCACTGCAGACACGCCCATATGGATGTGCCTGGAGGCGATTCCCAGCAGAAGGAGATCAAGATGGATTACGAAGACATCGACTACACGGTCGAGGGCCCCACCGCGATCATCACGATGAACCGGCCGCATCGGTACAACGCCTTCCGGGCCAAGACGGTCGAGGAGATGATCAACGCCTTCCGTCGTGCCTGGGCCGACAACGGAGTCCAGACGGTGATCCTGACCGGAGCCGGGGAGAAGGCGTTCTGCACCGGTGGTGACGTGAAACAGCGTGCGGAGACCGGCGATTACGGGCCCAGCGAGAGCGGCATGTTCGAGATCGGCAACCTGCACAAGACCATTCGCGACATCCCGAAGCCGGTCATCGCCGCGGTCAACGGACTCGCCATCGGCGGCGGACACGTCCTGCACGTGCTGTGCGACCTCACCATCGCAGCCGACACGGCACGCTTCGGTCAGTCCGGGCCCAAGGTCGGGTCCTTCGACGCCGGATTCGGTTCGGCGTTCCTGGCCCGCGTCGTGGGGGAGAAACGTGCCCGCGAGATCTGGTACCTGTGCCGCCAGTACGACGCCGAGACCGCCGAACGGTGGGGACTGGTGAACTGGGTCGTCCCGGCGGCCGATCTGCTCGACGAGGCGAAGAAGATCGCCGCCGAGATCGCCGAGAAGTCGCCCACCACACTGCGCTTCCTCAAGCAGAGCTTCAACGCCGACACCGACCACCAGGCCGGTCTGTCCAATCTCGCGATGAGCGCCCTGGACCTGTTCACCCACCACACCGAAGAAGGTGCCGAGGGTGCGCGGGCCTTCGCCGAGAAGCGCATGCCCGAATTCAACAAGTTCGCCGCCATCTGATTCGGAAGGACACCGAAACCAATGAGCTCCAACAGTATCGCCGTCGTGACGGGCGCCGGATCAGGCATCGGGAAGGCGATCGCCTTGGGCTTCGCGGCCGAGGGGACCACCGTGGTCGCCGCCGATCTCGATCTCGATGCCGCCAAGCGCACCGCCGAGGAGGCGGGTTCCATCGTGCCGATGGCCGTCGACGTGGCCGACCGTGCCAAGGTCGACGAACTGCGCGACGCCGTACAGGCGGAGGTGGGTGTCCCCGACATCCTCGTCAACGCCGCCGGCTGGGACCGCACCGATCAGTTCCTGAACGCCACCACCGAATTCGCCGAGAAGGTGGTGGCCATCAACTACCTCGGTCCGGTCCACATGGCCAGTGCGTTTCTGCCCGGCATGGTGGAGGCGTCGAAGTCCGACGGCTGGCGGGGTGGCCGCGTGATCAACCTGGCCTCCGACGCCGGGCGGGTCGGTTCGGCGGGTGAGACGATCTACGCCGGCGCGAAGGGCGGCGTCATCGCCCTCTCGAAGTCGCTTGCGCGGGAGATGGCCCGGTATCAGATCACCGTCAACGCGGTCTGCCCTGGACCCACTGACACCCCGCTGTTCCAGGCGCAACCCGAGAAGCTGAAAGAAGCTCTGGTGAAGGCGATCCCGTTCCGGCGACTCGCACGTCCCGACGAGGTCGCCGCACCGGTCCTGTTCTTCGCCTCGCCCGCGGCGTCGTTCATCACCGGTCAGGTGATCAGCGTCAGCGGCGGTCTCACCATGGCCGGTTGACCGGCCGCCATCCACCCGGATCGAGATGAGCCCTGGAGGGAACCGACATGACCCCCGACACGAGTTACGTGTATGACGCGCACGCGTACCGCAGTTTCTTCGAGCACGAGTTCACCTATCTGAACGGTTTCCGCCGCAACGTCGCCCGCTACGGCGGCGAGGTGGCGATGATCGACCCCCTCGCCGAACGGCAGTGGACATACGCCGAACTCGGTTCGGCAGTGGACGAACTCGCGGCCGGTCTCGCCGATCGCGGGGTGACCGACGGCGCCGTGGTGGGCTATCAGTTGCTGAACGGCCCGGAGTTCGCGCAGCTCTACCTGGCGACCCAGGCGGCCGGAGCGGTCGGATCCCCGGTGAACTTCCGGCTCGCGGCGGGGGAGACGGCCGTCATCCTCGACATCAGCCGGCCGAAGGTCTACGTCTACGACACCAGTCTCAGCGCCACGGTCGACGAGGCCATCGGCCTCGCCGACCACACCCCGCGGCTGCTGGTCGGTGTGGGTGAGGGCGACCTCGTCGCCGGGTCGATCCGCTTCGACGATCTGCCGGTGGCCGGCGCTGTGCCACCGGCGGTCTCGCGCGGTGTCTTCGACGAGACCACCCGGTTGTACACCTCGGGGACGACCGGCATGCCCAAGGCGGTGCCGATGAACTCGGCCATCGAGATCTTCTCGGCGCACGACGTGATCATGCACTTCCCGCTGTCCCCGGACGACCGGACACTGAACATGACGCCGTGGTTCCATCGCGGCGGACTCTACTGCGCCGGTCCCAATCCGTCGTTCTACCTGGGTTCCACGGTCGTCCCGATGCGCACCTTCGATCCCGAGCTGACCCTCGACTGGGTGGAGAGATATCGATTGACCTTTCTCATCGGTGCGCCGACCAACCTGGCGATGCTTGCCGGCGCGCAGTCGGCGAACCCGCGCGATCTCTCCAGTCTGCGCGGCATCGTCACAATGGGGGCCCCGCTCGAACGCGAGGCGGCACTGCGTTACCAGCAGGTGCTCACCCCGCGGATCTTCAACGGCTACGGCAGCACCGAGGGATTCTGGAACACCTTTCTGCGACCCGACGATCTCCCCGAGCACGCCGGAACCGCCGGACGTGCGTGCATCGACGACGACGTCCGCGTGGTCCGGGTTCACGACGACGGGCATCTGGCGAGCCCGGACGAGGTCGTCGCACACGATGGTGCGGAAGTCGGTGAGGTCATCATCCGGTCGCCGAAATGCGCGGCCGCCTACTACGACTCCCCCCGGCAGGAGAAGGCCAAGTACAACGGCAGCTGGCTGCATATCGGTGATCTGGCCACCTGGGACGCCGATGAGTTCGTCACCATCGTCGGTCGTAAGGACGACATGCTGCTGTCCGGCGGCGAGAACGTCCACCCGGTTCAGGTCGAGGAAGCACTGAACGGCCATCCGGGCGTGGTCGACTCGCTCGTGGTCGGTGTCCCGGACGAACGGTGGGGAAGTCTCGTCGTCGCCTACGTCGTGCCCGCCGACGGGGCGGCCCCGACGCCGGAGGACCTCGACGCCTACTGTCGCTCGCACCCGATGCTGTCGAGCTTCAAACGTCCTCGCGCGTATCGCATCGTCGAGTCGCTCCCCGTCTCGGCGACCGGGAAGAAGTTGCACTACAAAGCCACCGAGTCCGCCGCGCGCGAGATGGCCGACGGCGCGTTCCGCGCACCGGCCCCCGACCGCGTCCACGGCTGACTCACCCCGAACGGAAGAATCGATGTCCTCACTCACGCACGACCTCGAACACAAGCACTTTCGCGAGACGGTCAGACGCTTTGTGGCCGAACAGATCACCCCCGTGCACACCGACTGGGAGAACGCCGGGCAATGGGATCGCGACCTCTTCGTCGAGGCGGGCAAGAACGGACTCCTGGGCTTCCCCGTGCCCGAACGGTTCGGTGGTCCCGGCGTCGACGACTTCCGGTACAACGCCATCCTGATCGACGAGGTGGCGCGCACCGGTGCCGCCGCCGAGGCCATCGCCTTCTCGTTGCAGAACGATGTCGTACTGCCGTACCTCACGGAGCTGACGACCGACGAGCAGAAGGCTCGCTGGCTGCCGGGGGTCGTCGGCGGCGACACCGTGCTGGGTATCGCGATGACCGAACCCGGTGCGGGCAGCGACCTGACCGGTATCCGCACCTCGGCGGTCCGCGACGGCGACCACTACGTGGTCAACGGCGCGAAGACCTTCATCTCCAACGGTCGCAACGGTGACCTCTTCGTCGTCGCCACCCGGACGGGGCCCGAGAAGCACAGGGGGCTCACGCTTCTCGTCGTCGAAGCGGACACGCCCGGGTTCGTCCGGGGCCGCCGACTCGACAAGATCGGACTGCACGCGCAGGACACCGGTGAGCTGTCCTTCGAGGACATGCGCGTCCCCGCGGCCAACCGTCTCGGCGGGGAGGGCGAAGGCTTCTATCAGCTCGTCCGCAACCTCCCGCAGGAGCGGTTGTCACTGGCCATCGGTGCTGTTGCGGCTGCCGAGGGCACCTTTGCGCGCACCCTGGAGTACGTGCAGGAGCGCACGGCATTCGGGTCGCCGATCTCGTCGTTCCAGAACACGCAGTTCGTCGCCGCCGAACTGGCGACCGAACTCGACATCGCCCGCACGTTCCTCGACGACTGCATCGCCGAACACATCGCCGGTCGGTTGACGCCGGCCCGCGCCGCGAAACTCAAATGGTGGGCCACCGAGCTGCAGGTGCGCACCGCCGACCGGTGCCTGCAACTGCACGGCGGCTACGGCTACATGCGTGAGTATCCGGTGTCGCGGGCGTTCGTCGACGCCCGCATCCAGACCATCTACGGCGGCACCACCGAGATCATGAAGACGATCGTCGCCAAGGACCTCGGGCTGTAGGACTTGTACAGTGACTCCAGCGCTGATTCGTCGAGGCGGTCGTGGGCCGGTCTCGATGAACACAGGCACGATTGGATCAGAAGGAAGTTAGTGGGATGGCGAAATCTGCGACGGCGAGGTCGTCGGCCGACCTGGCCGTCGAGGAAGCGGTGCGCGCGGTGCGTGTCTCCACCCGCCGCCGGCAGCTGCTCGACGCCGCCGTGAAGGTCATGCAACGCACCGGTTTTCACCAGATGTCGATGCAGGCACTCGCCGAGGAGGCCCAGGTCAGCGTCGGCCTGTTCTACAAGTACTTCGGTGGCAAGGAAGAGATCCTACTGGCCGCGATCGTCGACATCCTGGAGGCCTTCCGCGATCAGCTCCAGCCCGCCATGGACCGCGCCGGTGACGATCCCGTCGAGCAGTTGATCGCGGGTTTCCGTCAGTACGCGACCATCGTCGACGAGAACCGTGACGCCGTCGTGCTGACGTATCGGGAGAGCCGGACGCTCGACGCCGCTGGACGGGAGCGGATCAAGGAACTCGAGGTCGAGACCTCCGCACCGATGCGGGCGGCGGTCACCGCCGGGACGGCAGCCGGACTCATCGTCGACGTCGACGCCGACCTCGTGGTCTTCGACCTGATGATGCTCGCCCATGGATGGGCGCTCAAGCACTGGCATTTCGCGCCCGGGTACGACCTGGACCGGTACGTGTCGGCCCAGCTTCGGTTCGCCTTGCAGTCCCTCGTCGTCGAGGACGCCCTACCGACCTATCTCGCCCGGCTCTGAGGTCGCCCCTGCCCGTACCGGGGGGGTGAGTGCCCGCGCATAGCTGCCCATCGCGCGACCCGCGGCGAGGATCGGATCGGTGGAGCGCTGGGTCCGGGCGACGATGAACGCGCCCTCGAGTGCCGAGACCACCGCGTACATCAGCGAGCGGGCATCCGCGTCGGTCAGTCCGCGCGCGGCGAAGAGTGCGGTGCCGGCGTCGATCCACGCGGACATGACCTCGTCGGCGACCTCTCGGAGGGCGGGTTCGGCATCGGCGACCTCGCCGGCGACGGTCCCGACGGGGCACATGTTCAGCCAGCCACCCTGCTCGATGGTGTCCGCCGCGGCGACGAACGCCGCCTCGATTCCCTCCGCGGGGTCGTCGTACGGCGCGAGTAGCAAGCCGATCAACTCGCCGTAGGCGGCGCCCGATTGCCGGAGAGCGGCGGCCGCGACGTCGCGCTTACCACCGCCGAAGTGGTGATAGATCGATCCGATGGGGGCGTCGGCCGTCTCGACGACCTGTTTGATCCCGGTCGCCGCATAGCCCTGCCTGCGGAGGAGCTCGGCCATCGCCACCACGATGCGTTCGTCGGTCTTCACCCTGGCCATTCTAGAGCAGATATTCTAGAGTGATCGTTCTAGAGGCCGGTTGCGGTCTCCCGGCCGAGGTGAGGAGCGCGCGACATGACCCAGCTCAACCAGATGGGAAGCCCGCAGGCGGGTGCCGTCAAGAGAATCGAGACCCCGGCCGGGACGGTGGAGTACGCGGAGGACGGTGCGGGTCCACCGGTGGTCCTCCTGCACGGCCTGCTCATGGACCACACGGTGTGGGACGACGTGATCCCGTTGTTGCCGAAGGGTTTCCGCTACATCCGGCCGGTGCTCCCGCTCGGGTCTCACCGGATTCCGCTGCACGAGGATGCGGATCTCTCGATGGACGGGATGGTGGGTCTCGTCGCCGACGTTCTCGACGCCCTCGACCTGCGCGACGTGACCCTCGTCCATTCCGATTGGGGCGGCTCATTGTTCCTGACCGCGCTCGGCCGCGACGAGCGTGTCGCCCGCATGGTGATCCTGCCGTGTGAGGCCTTCGAGAACTTCCCGCCGGGACTTCCCGGCAAGATGGCAACGCTGGCCGTGCGCCTGCCCGGGGGCATCACCCTCGCCGCACGTCAGCTGCGGATCGGGTGGCTGCGACGACTGCCCATTCTCTGGGGCTGGATGATCAACAAGCCCGTCGACAACGAGCGGATGCGCCGATGGACCGACCCCGTCCTCGCCGACCCGCGCATCCGGCGGGACGTCACCAAATACGCGACCACATCGTTCGATCCCGCCGAGCTCGTTCGAAAGACGGAGGCGCTCAGGGGGTTCGACGGGGATGTGCTCGTGCTGTGGTCGCCCGACAACCGGGTGATGCCGCCGGCGCACGGCCCTCGGCTCGCCGAGCTGGCGCCGCGTGGCCGCTATGCCGAGATCCCCGGTGCGGCGGTGCTGTCGATGCTCGACGAGCCGGAAGCCGTCGCCCGCGAGATCGGCGCGTTTCTCACCGCGACCGCGTCCCGCGGATAGTCATGTCGACCGCGAGGGTCAGGAACCTTCGATCTTGAAGCCCACCTTCAGGGTGACCTGGAAGTGTGCGATCTGGCCGTCCTCGATGTGTCCGCGGGTCTCGGTCACCTCGAACCAGTCGAGATGATTGACCGTCTGCGACGCACGCGCGATCGCGTTCCGGATGGCGTCGTCGGTGCCGGTCGCGGCTGAACCGACCACCTCGATGACTCGATACACGTTGTCGGACAACGATTCTCCCTCCGTCGGCGCCGGTCCGGCCATGGATGACCGGACCGCCTCATGGGTGACCTCGTTTCTGTCTACCCCTAAGATGCGGGGAATGAACATCGAATCGGCAAACCGTGATCCCGGCGCGCGGTGTCCGTGTCTGTCCGGCTTGCCGTTCGGTGAATGCTGCGGGACCATCCTCGCCGGTGAGCGCGACGCGCCGACCGCCGAGGCGCTGATGAGATCGCGCTTCACCGCTTTCGCCCTCGGTGATCGAGATCACCTGCTGCTCAGCTGGCACCCCGACACGCGTCCCGACGATCTCGAACTCGACGATGCGATGCGGTGGTACCGCCTCGACATCGAATCGACGAACGGCGGATCGCCGTTCGACACCGAGGGCGAGGTCACCTTCACCGCGTACTACAAGACCGGTTCGGAGCGTGGCACGCTGCACGAACGCAGTCGCTTCACCCGACACGACGGGCGCTGGGTCTACCTCGACGGTGTCGTCGGCTGACTCAGGAGTCCACGTAATCCCAGAACTGGAGCCAGGTGACGTTCGCGAAGATCGCCAGGCATCCGACGTACACCAGCAGGATCACCCCGGCGCCGGCGAGATTGCTGCGGAGGCTGTTGCCGTCCACCGGATCCAGCCAGCGGCGGAACGGTTTCGCCGCCCACGGCATGAGCCACCACTGCATCAATCCGACGCTCACGACCTGACTCAGCCACAACGCCAGCCACGGCTGGGCTCCGATGCGGTCGAGAACCGGCCCGAGGAAACGGGACAGGACCATCACCGTCGGGTAGAGCACCAGCAGGACCATCATCGCCGACTTCCAGTTCGGCGTCTGGCGGATACGGCCGTGGTCGTTCCGCACGGTGGTGCCGAACGCGGTGGTGCTCGACATCGTCTCGAAGTCGTGGGTCAGACTCGAACGCAGTCCGGAGAGGGCGGCGCTGCGTTCGCGAGACGACACCCACGCCGAGAGTTGCCGGTCGGTACGGAACCGCAGCACCGACAACGCCGTCTCGCGGTCCTCGTCGACGAACAGTGACGTGCCCTCGTAACCGCTGAATTCTCCTGCGGCGCCGGTCAAGTCGCGCTGCGCGTCGATGAAAGCGTCGACCTTGCCCGACACGATGTCGTGGCGGAAGGCGCCGACGCCGGGCGGGGGCGGTACGCCGTCGACCAGTTCGAGCATCGGCGCCGATGCCATCCAACCGTGAACACGCCCGTCCCGCAGGATCTCGGCCCGCCGGGGGCTGTCGACCCAGCGGTCGCAGGCCTTCTCGTCGACGAAGGTCGCGGCCACCGCCGGTTCGAAACGGCCATCCGCAACGGTCGAGACACGCGCGCTCAGGCAGCCCTCGCTGTCGGCCGCCGACGCGGCGAGCAGTGCGGCCCAGTCGGCGAACCCGGTCTGTGAGACGGGGTGGAACACCGACACGGTCGTGATCACGGCATCAGAGGGAAACTCGCCGGCCCTGCACATGGACCTCGGCGATCGAGGATTCACGCAACCCCATGAGAAGTCCGAACAGTGTCTGGTCGCGGGCGAGGTCGTCGTCCTCGGCGCGGACCGCGTTCTCGAGCACTCCCTTGAGCGCGTCAGCCGGTTCGATGACGAGGAAGTCGGCTTCCTTGCCCTCGTCGAAGTTGCCGAAGCGGGCCTCCATGTCCAGAGCACGGGCGCCACCGAGGGTTCCGATGAACAGCATCTCGGCGGGATGCATCGACACCCCGGCGTCGCCGGGTTCGGTGATGTGCTGCTTGAACGCGTCGCCGAGCACCCGCGGGATGAGCCACTCGTCGCCGCCGCCGAAATCGGTTCCCGCCGAGATGTTCACCCCCGACGCGACAGTGCGCTTCCACGGCATGGTCCCCGAACCCAGGAACAGCTGCGACACGGGACAGTGGGAGATGGACGTACCGGTCTCGGCCATCCGGGCCAGTTCGACGTCCTGGCAGTGCACACTGTGGGCCAGGATCGTTCGTGGACCCAGAAGGCTCTTGCCCCCGACCTGGGAACCCGGGAGGAATTTGCCGTCGTAGGTGTCCAGGTATGAATCGACCTGGTAGACCTCCTTGGTGGTGTCGATCTCGCCCGTGCCCGGACGGTTGTTCTCGTTGAGGTGCGAGTGGACGTAGACGCCCAGATCGCGGTACTCGTCGTAGAGTTCGCCGAGATTGCGCAACGTCTCGGTGGTCACCGACAACGAGAATCGCGGGATGATCGCGACATGCAGCAGCGCGGTGCGGAAGTCGCCGGTGTCGGCAGCGTGCCACTTCTCGATCTCCGCCCGCGTCAGGCGGATCGCCTCCTCCTCGGAGGTGAGGAGGGGTTTGGCCGTGTCGCCGCCGACGGTTTGGATACCGCGACCGGCCACGATGCGCAGACCCGCCTTGCGGGTCTCGGTGAACAGCGAATCCTGCGCGTGGGGAAAGGCCGAACCGAACACCATCATCGCCGTGGTGCCGGCGGCGACGCGGCGTCTGGTGAACTCGACCGCCGCGGCCTGGGCGAACTCGGGATCGGCGAACTTCGATTCGGAGGGGAAGATGCAGAGGTTCAGCCATTCGAGAAGCTGTCCGCCGCCGTAGGAGTCACCCGCATAGGTCTGTGGGAAGTGGATGTGGGTGTCGACGAAGCCGGGGATCAGGTACCCGCCGGGATGATCGTGCTTCTCGGCCGACGCGAATTCGGTCGGTAGCCCGGACCGTTCGCCCGCGTACTTGATCTTCCCGTCATCCCCGACCACGAGAGCGCCGTCGGGGATCGACACCAGGGCGTCGACGGCCTCGGTGATCTTCGGACGTCCGGCCAGGTGGAAGATGTGGCCGTGATGGACGTGGTCGGTCATCGGTGCTCCTCGGTTCGGGGTGAGCTTGTCGGTGATGGACGGATCGTCATGGCAACGACCAGAATTGGACGGTCACGAGGTAGAAGATCGCCACCCACACCGCGTTCAGGGCGAGGATGAACAGGCCTCCGTTCACGTTCGTGCGGGGCTGTGGCGCGGTGGATTTCGGTTGCAGCCACCAACCGAGAACCCTGTTCACGTAGTACGGCATCGTCAGATAACTCATCGCGAAGCTGGACAACAGGTTACCGATCAACATGCCCAGCCACAGCGGCATGCCCAACGGTGCGGTCATCAACGTCAGGAACACCACGGTGGGGTAGAGGCCGACCCACACCGCCACCGAGGTCTTGAAGTTGGACGGAGGCGGGGCATCGGGGTCGCCGTGGGAGAACCAGTTGCCGAACGAGTGGTCGATCGTCTGCAGGGTGAACTCGCCGAACTCCTCCGCCTCCGCGAGCAGCGCACGACGTTCCGGCGAGGTCAGCCAGGCCTCGAGATGCTCGGCGGTGTCGAAGCGGTAGGAGATCGTCCACTCGTCCTGCACCCCCTCGATGGGCCGGAAGAGTTCGGACCCGCGGAAGCCCGCGAATAGGTGCTCGGCGTCATCCACCCGTTTCTGCCACGCGAGGAAGTCGTCGACCTTGGAGTCGGCGACACGGTGGGTGATCACGACCGTGACCAGTGTGTCGGGTTCCTTGGCGTCGTGTGCGAGGACCTGCGCGCTGGCGGGGCCGTCCATGAGCGGCGCGCCGGCGCGGATGTGTTCGAGTCGGATGCTGCTGTTGAGCCAGTCCTGGAGATGGCTGACCGAGTCGAAGCCGTAGATGGTGAGCCATTCCGGGCGGGTGTCGGTCGGCGGCCGCAACTCGACGCCGAGAAAGCCCGGAAAGTCGGCGGCAGCGCCGGAGATCGAGGCATGCCACGTGTGAAACGACTCGTCGAATCCCTCACGGACGCGTTGCCCGAAGATGAGCGTCGCAGCGCCGTCGGGGATCCCGGCCGACCGACCGGTGTGCTGGGATGTCTCGTTGGTCATGGACTACTCCTGGAGTCGGTACGTGTCGGCGCACGAGCGCTACGTCCGCGGAATCCCGGGGGGTGGACGACGCACGGCGGACGGCGTCGGGAAGCGTCGGGAAAGAAGATGCGTGCCAACGAATCCCGGTAATCCGCCGAATCCGGTGGGTGGACACGGCCGGGTATGGCGGCCTCGAGAAGTTCGGCGATACCGTGGTCGAGCGCTGTCATCGGCCGTCTCGGTCATTCGAGGTCGTTGTCGACGTTGGACCGCGCCAGTATGACCACGGCGGATTCAGGCGCGCGCCGAAAGACCGGGAAGTGGTCCCAGAATTCGTTTCAGGAGACCACAGCGGTGCCGTATCGCCGATGCCGGCAGCTCAGGTGGCCGCGTGCCGCGCAATCCACTCCACGAGCGGGGTCGTCGCGCGCCAGTCCTTGCGGACCCGGTCGACGAGTGCCGGGGTGTGGATGACCTCGTCGAAGCCGTAGTCACGGCCGGCGAAGAGCGACTTGTGACGCAGAAGGTCGATGCGCGGATGATCGACGTCGTAGCCGCGTGGAGCGGTCTTCAACCGGTCGCCGCCGATCTCCCATCCGGCTCTGGTGAGCCTACGGACGAGTTTCTCCAGTTCGGGCCCGTGCCGGTCATGGTCGATGGCCTTGCGCAACTCGGCGAGCCGTGCCGGGGTGGCTTCGTAGAACCCGGCCCCGACGCGGACACCGGGAGCGCCGATCTGGATGTAGTAGCCGGTGGCCGGGGCCACGGCCACAAAAGCTCCCTGATGTGTCTTGTAAGGCGTCTTGTCCTTCGAGAACCGGACGTCGCGATACGGCCGGAACAGCTTGGCGGTGCCGAACTCGTCGGCGAGCTCCTCGGCGAGTGCCGACATCGGTTCCGCGACCGCCGTGCGATACGTCTCTTTGTGCTGCTCCCAGAAGAACTTCGAGTTGTCGATCTCGAGATCGTCGTAGAAGTCGAGGGCGGCTTCGGGAAATCCGTCGAAGCTCATGACATCACCATGCCGGCACTAGTCATCCGATAGTCCGTCCGAATCCGACGACGCCGCCGTCGGACCTCCAGTCCAGCTCGTGTACCCGGATCCTGCGCATCTCGTTGCCCCCGACCGTGGTCGCCTCGTCACCGTCGACCCCGACCACGATATTGGTGTGCTGGCCGAGTGCCGACGACCGGTCGTAGATCACGACGTCGCCCACGCGGGGCGTGTAGTCGCCGGCGGGTTCGAAGCGCCCGGTGTCCTGGAAGTACTCCTGCAGGGTGAACACTCCGGGGATTCGCCAGTGCCCCGAGTGGGGGTTGGCGAACGGGGTTCCGGCTTCGCGCATGATCCAGCTGACGAAGTTCGCGCACCACGGCTCGTCGACGCCTTCGGAATAGAACGTGCCCGGCCGCTGTGCAGCGTGCTCGGCACGGAGCAACTCCACGATCCGGTTCTGTGCCGGTGACAGCTGCGAGGCGTCCACCTGGGGAAATTCCGCGGTGTCCCACGGGAGCCACCGCTCGGGAACGGTGCGCCACGCGACCAGCCCGGCACCCAGGAGCAGGACCACGGCGACCACGACAGCCACGGCGAACGGCCGGCGTCGTCGACGTCGGGTGGGCTTTTCGTCGAGGTCGTGCGCGGCTTCGGGTGTCACCTCGACGAGTGTAGGGACCGCCCCGAGGTGGGGGTGCCATGGCGACCGACGTGTGTTGGCAGAATGACGGGCTGACGGGGGGACTGACAACGACAACGGGTGACGAGAACGAGGCAGAGGACAACATGGCGGACGAGTCGGGACACGAGCCGATCCTGCGTGCGGGTGACACCTGTCGGGAGATCGCCACCGCCGACCGCGTCGCCTGCATCGTCGACGCGGCGGACTACTTTCTGCACGCCAAGTCGGCACTGCTCCAGGCACGACGCCGGGTCATCCTGATCGGCTGGGACGTCGACACCCGGATCAGCCTCGATCCGCGGTCATCCGACCACGAGATCCCCGACCGGCTCGGCGACTTCCTCGAATGGCTCATCGAGCACCGGTCGGGCCTCGAGATCTACGTGCTGCGCTGGAGCACGGGTGCGTTCACCGGGATGCTTCGCGGGGTGGCGCCGCCGTTCGTCCAGGACCTCCTCACGGGGCGTCGTCTGCACTACCGGATCGATGCCGCGCATCCGGTGTCGGCCGCACACCACCAGAAGATCGCGGTCATCGACGACCAGTTCGCGTTCTGCGGCGGCATCGACATGACCGTGGACCGTTGGGACACCTCGGAACATCTGTCGCACAACGATTTCCGTCGCGACCCCGACGGTGAACCGCATGGTCCGTGGCACGACGTGACCGTCGCACTGGACGGGGATGCCGCACGCGTCGTCGCGAGTGTCGCCGTCGACCGGTGGGAGGCGGCGACCGGTGAGCGTCTGGCACCCCTCGTCGACACCGAGGGCCCCGACATCTGGCCGAAGGGTCTCGACGTGACGTTCGCGGACTGCGAGGTCGGGGTCGCCCGGACCATCCCTCATTACAACGACCGTCCGGAGATCGACGAGATCCGCCGGTTGTACCGGGCGGCCTTCGCCGCCGCCCGCCGCACGATCTACGTCGAGAGCCAGTATCTGGCCGCCCGCGAGATCGCGGAGGCCCTGGCCGAGCGACTCGCCGAACCCGACGGTCCGGAGATCGTCGTGGTCCTCCCACGCAACGCCGACAGCCCGGTGGAACGACTGGCCATGGACGGCGCACGCCACAAGCTGCTCCGGATGCTGTGGCGTGCCGACGTCCACGATCGGTTCCGTGCCTACTATCCGGTGACCTCGGAGGGTGACGAGATCTATGTGCACGCCAAGGTGCTCGTGGTCGACGACGTCCTGCTGCGCATCGGCTCGTCGAATCTCAACAACCGGTCGCTGGGCTTCGACAGTGAATGCGACGTGGCCATCGAGGCACGCCGCGACGACCCCGACGACGCGGGACTTCGCGACACCATCACATCGATGCGTACCCGGCTGCTGTCGGAACATCTCGACGTCGATGCCGAGGTCTTCGACGACACCGTGCGCGAGAAGCAGTCGCTGATCGGGGCGATCGAGTCGCTGGCCACCCCGGGCCGCACGCTCGAACTGTTCGACCGCGACGTGATCGACGACGAGGCATCGATCATCGCCGAGAACGAACTCGTCGACCCGGAGGGTGCGCGCACTCCGCTGGTCGAGCGGATCTACCGCGGGGTGATCCGGCGCGGGGTCGGAAAACGACTGCCGCGCTGAGGGTTTCCTCAGTCGGAGAGCCGCGCGGTCTCGATGGCCGGAGCGATGATCTCGGCGAGATCCGCCGCGACGTCGCGATCGCCTTCCGGCGGCATCGCGACATAGCTCAGCGCCATGCGGGTGATGGCGCGCGCGATGCGTTCGATGTCGGAGTCGGGCATCGACAACCACGTCGACTCGCGGAACGCCTGGGAGAGCCGGTCGCCGGCCGTGGCGATGATCGGTGCCGCATCCGTCGTGATGAGTTTCATCAGATCCGGTTTCGCCTCGCCGGAGAGCAGCGACGCGATCAGGGGATCGGTGGCGACGCCGGTGAAGTACTCGGTGAACGCGGTGCGCAGCGCGCCGGTCACGTCGTCGACGTGCTCGGCGAGGGAGTCGGCGACATGGCCGGCGAAACGGCTCGCCAGCCGGACCGCATATCCCTGGGCGAGTCCGTACCTCGACCCGAACTCGTTGTAGACGGTCTGCCGGCTGACACCGGTGGCGGCGGCGACGTCCGACATCCGTACCGCCGACCAGTCCCGGTCCATCAGCAGATCGTGCAACCCGTCGAGCAGAGAGTTACGCAGCAGCGTCTTGCTGTCCTGGGCGTAGTTACGCGTCGTCATCCCGCCGCGCCGACCGGCTCCAGCGTCTTCTCGATCTCGGTACGGAGTGCACGGCCGGCACCGCCGCGACCCATGCACACCGCGCCGACGAGGCGTTCGTCGGCGAAACAGCGGACGGTGGTGGCGAACCCGTCGGCGCAGGTGCCCGTCCCCGTGCTGGTGTCGAGGTCCACGTCGAACCGGTCGGCCATGGTCGGCCACCCGACCATCTGGATGTTGCTGCTGTACTGCATCGACCATGCGAGCGGGACGCGCGGGACGGGGGTCGAGGGACCGGTGGCGAGGCCGAGATCGGCGGCGATGGTCATGGCCACCAGTTTGCCGTGCTCGGTCGCGGTCAGCCACTGCTCGGCCCGCATCGGCTCACCCGTCAGCGGATGGGGCCGTGCTGCGACGTCGCCGGCGGCATAGATCCGGGGTGTCGAGGTGCGCAGCGTCTCGTCGACGACGATGCCCGCGGGGCTCACCGACAGACCCGCCGCCTCCGCGAGGGCGGTATCTGGTTGCATCCCGATGGCGCTGATCACGGTTCCGGTCAGCCGGGTGCCGTCTGCCAGCGTCACCGCGTCGGTCTCGGCGGCAGTGATCCGGGCGTCGGTGACGACCCGCACGCCGCGATCCCGATGCAGGGCGGCGACGGCCTCCGCAACGCTGTCCGGGACCACCCGCGACAGCAACGACGCGGCGGCCTCGAGAACGGTGATCTGTCCGGCGGAGTCCACCCGCTGCTCGGAGGACGACACTGCGGCGGCGATCTCCAGGCCGATCAGTCCACCGCCGACGATGACGACCGGACCCGAGTCGATCCGGGCACGGAGACGTTCGACGTCGCGGCGAGTGCGCAGCGACAGGAGGTCCGGCGACGCGCCGGGCAGTTGGCGCGCCGTGCCGCCGGTCGCGAGGACGAGCGCGTCATAGCCGACCGCCGAACCATCGGCGAGTCCGACGGTTCGGGACACGGCGTCGATGCCGGTGACCCGGACGGACGGCACGATGTGGATGCCGCGCTCCTCCCAGTACCCCGAGGGCCGCAGGGTGATCTTGGGATCGGAGAGGTCCCCGTCGAGGATGCCCTTGCTGAGCGCGGTGCGTCGGTAGGGGAGGTGGGGTTCCTCGCCGAAGACGGTGATCGTCCCGTCGAACCCGTTGGCCCGCAGGGTTTCCGCTGCCGTGATGCCCGCGACCCCGGTCCCGACGATCACCACCGATGGGGGGTGGGCGGGCCCGGAGTTCACGGGCGGGCCACCTCGACCATCTCGAAATCTGCCTTCGCGGCACCGCAGTCGGGGCAGCTCCAGTCGTCGGGGATGTCGTCCCAGCGGGTCCCCGGCTCGATGCCGTCCTCCGGCCACCCGAGCTCTTCGTCGTATTCGAATCCGCAGACCTCGCAGCGGAACAGCTTGAACTTCACTTCGCCACCTCTTCGAAATCGATCTTCTCGCGGACGCCGCAGTCCGGACACGCCCAGTCGTCGGGGATGTCGGACCACGCGGTGCCGGCCGGGAATCCCTCACGGGGTGCGCCGGCCGCCTGGTCGTAGACGAAATCACAGACCGGGCAACGGTAGGCGCTCATCGGTCGCCGTCCTTCCCGGCGACACCGTGCGCGGCGAGGATGCGTTCACGACGATGCGGCGCGACGTTGACGAGCTCGATGTCGCCGTCGTAGTGGTCGAGGACCCGCTTGTCCATCACCGCACGCCAGATGGGTGGGAAGTAGGCGAGCGTGATCATGCTGGCGTACCCGCTCGGCAGGTTCGGCGCACCGTCGAAGCTGCGCAGCGTCTGGTAGCGGCGGGTGGGGTTGGCATGGTGATCACTGTGTCGCTGAAGGTGATACAGGAAGATGTTCGTGCAGATGTGGTCGGAGTTCCAGCTGTGCTCCGGGGTGCAGCGCTCATAGCGGCCGGTCTTGGTCTTCTGGCGCATCAGACCATAGTGCTCGAGGTAGTTGACGGTCTCGAGGAGCGAGAACCCGTAGACGGCCTGGATGACGAGGAACGGCAGGATCTGCCACCCGAACACCGCCGCGAGCACACCCCACAGCACGATCGACATGGCCCAGGCGTTGAGGACGTCGTTGCTCGGATGCCAGAACGGCTTGCCGACACGGTCGAGTCGCTTGCGCTCCAGCTCGATCGACGACTTCAGGCTGCCCCACACACTCCGCGGCAGGAATCGCCAGAAGGTCTCACCGAAACGCGAGCTCGCCGGGTCCTCGGGGGTGGCGACACGGACGTGATGTCCGCGGTTGTGCTCGATGTAGAAGTGACCGTAGAAGGTCTGAGCGAGCGTGATCTTCGACAGCCACCGCTCGAGATCGTCCTTCTTGTGGCCGAGTTCGTGTGCGGTGTTGATGCCGATACCGCCCATCACGCCGATCGACAGGGCGAGACCGATTTTGGAGGCGAGGCCCAATCCGCCGTCGATGCCGAGCCAGCTGAGATCGTCGGCAGTCCACAGATAACAGGCCATGACGAGGCTGGCGATCTGGAACGGGATGTAGATGTAGGTGCACCAGCGGTAGTACTTGTCGTTCTCCAGCTGCTCCATCAGCTCTTCCGGCGGATTCGAGCCGTCGGGGCCGAAGAAGACGTCCAGGATGGGCAGCAGGACATAGACCAGCATGGGTCCGATCCACCACCAGACGGGGGACACGGCGTCGAAACCGTGGCCGATCGCGTTGAAGGCGGCGACGAATGCCATCGCCAGGAAGACCGACGTCGGCGGGATGAGGCCGAGCAGCCAGAGGTGGCGCTTCTTGTCGCGCCATTCCAGGGGCGGGGTGCCGGGGGTGGATTCGAGCGGTGCGGTACTCATGCACGCTCCTCTCACGAGAAGGACTGTGACTTGCCGCACTAGACACTAACCGAGACAATGTACGTTGTCTAGACAAAACCGATGGTTTGTAAAGTAGTCTCTCGGAAAGAAGATCCCTCGCGCGTTTCTGTCGGGGGAGGGCGCGAGGGATCTTCCTGGGGGAACTCCGGGACGGCGGGGGAAGGCCGCATCCGGAATCGAGGGGGTTCTACCCCTCGGTCATGGGGTGTTGATCCAATTCAGGATCGACTGGGCGGCAGCGGGATCGCCGTTGCCGATACCGATGGCCGCACCGATGGCGGCGCCGACCCCGGCGCCCCAGATGCATCCGACGATGACCAGACAGCCGATGATCAGACCGGCGAGCGCGCCGACCGCGGTCGTCACGTTGCCACCGCGGTTCCAGCCGTTGGTGATGTGCCAGATCATCTGCTGATATGCGCGGTCCTTCTTCGCCGACGCCGGGCGGACACCGGCGGCGATCGCTGCCCGGGCCTCCGGTGTGAGGAGCGGGGTGAAGGTCGCCTGGGTGCGATCTGCGCTGACCCGCGTCTGTAACGGCACATTCACCCCGTTCAGCGGGAGTGCCAGGGCGACACGCTCGAGCGTTCGGCCGTTGAGATCGACGACGCGGATCTCGTCGCCGGCGGCGACGAATGTGGCGTTCTTCAGGGCGGAGGAGATGGATGTGCCGTCCGCGGATGCCACCGACAGATGTGACGGCGCCGCCGGCGCGGGCGTTCCGTGAGCGGTGCCGAACGACACCGTGAGCATCGCGACAGCCAACGTCGTGACGCTGAGAAGGCGGAAACGTCTCATCGTTGATCTCCACTTCGTCTGCGTGGCGACAGGTCGCCGTCGCCTCCGGTGACCACATTCAGGCCGTCTGCTGCCGGTCCGAGCGCATTGTCGGGTTCAAGCGGTGTGATTCTTGCATCGGCTCACGACCATGTGTGCTCTGTCCCGCGGCCATTGGTACGAACGGATGACAACGGTGACCCCGATCACACCGCGTCCTACCATGGACGAGTGGGTTTCGTCGTCCCGCCCGACGCCTACGGGCGCTTCATGGGCCGTTATGCCGACCCTCTCGCCGAGGTCTTCGCGACCTTCGCGGAGGTCGGTGCCGACGCGCGTGTCCTCGACGTCGGGTGTGGCCCGGGGGCGCTGACCGCCCATGTGCTGTCGCGAGGGGCCGCAGTCACCGCGATCGATCCGTCCCCGCCGTTCGTCGACGCGATCCACCAGCGATTCCCCGATGTCGACGTGCGTCGTGGGACGGCCGAGGAATTGCCGTACGACGCCGACGAATTCACCCACGCCCTCGCGCAGTTGGTGGTCCACTTCATGACCGACCCGGTTCGCGGCATCACGCAGATGGCGCGGGTGACCCGGCCGGAGGGGATCGTCGCGGCATGTGTGTGGGACGGACCCAGCGGAGCGCTCGCGCCCTTCTGGGATGCGGTGCACGTTCTCGATCCCGACGCCCAGGACGAGGCGCTCCTCTCCGGCGCCCACCGCGGTCACCTCACCGAACTGTTCGAGACGGCCGGGCTGCGGAACGTCACCGAGGAACCGATCACCGTCGACGTGGTGCACCCGACCTTTCCGGAGTGGTGGGAGCCCTACACTCTCGGCGTCGGTCCTGCGGGCGAGTACGTGACGACGCTCGGCGCCGGTGCCCGAACCGAACTCGAAACGGTCGCGCGTGGTCGTCTGGGCGACGGGCCGTTCACCGTCTCGGCCACCGCGTGGGCCGCTCGCGGGACGGTATGAGCCCGGGCTGGGTCAGTCGGCGGCCGACGGCCGTATACCCGCAGCAGGATGGTGAAGTTCCGGTACGGATCACAGCCTCGACACGGATTTCGCCCCCAGCGTTCGGAGAACGCGAACCAACTGCTCACCTCCGTCGGCCACCGAGCCGTCGTTGACGATGACGACGTCGCCCGGACGATGTGGCGCCGGGTCGGGACGGGACAGGCGCGCCGTCACGTCGCTATCGGACTCTCGTCCTCGACCCCGCAGGCGGCGCTCCCGGACGTCGTCGGAGACGGTCACCCGGACGACCACCAGCCGCGCGTACCTGGTCGCCAACTCGTCGATGACGGATCGCGAAACGTTCACCACCGCGACCCGGCCGCTCCGCACCGTGTCGTCGATATCGGCCGGAATCCCGTAGCGCAGGCCATGCGCCACCCAGTGCGCCGCGAAGTCTCGACGTGCACAGGCTGCGTCGAACTCCGCGTCGGTGACCGGCCGATGATCCTCGCCGGGGCCGGCGGGCCGGGTGATCACCCGCCGCGGAAAATACGCGTCGCAGCGCTCGGTGGCGTAGTCCATCAGCGAGTCCTTGCCGACGCCGCTGGCGCCCACCACCGCGACGAACGCGCCGGGACCGAGTGGCGTGCTCACGTCACGCGGGTCCCGGCTCGGTAGACGCCTCGGACGACGGGGACGTCCACGCCGCGGGGATGACGTGGCGTGGGCGACGACGAATGCGGACGCACCCGCACCAGATCGGCACGCTTGTTCACCGCGATCTCGCCGCGGTCGTCGAAGCCGACGGCGCGTGCGGGGTTGCCGCTCACCAGTTTCACGCCCGCCACCAGGTCGAGCGAGCCCTCGGCGGCGAGCTGGAACACCGCCTGCAGTGGGCTCGCCGGTACGTAGTCCGACGACAGGATGTGCAGAAGCCCGCGTTCCAGGAGGTCGCTGGCGGCCACGTTGCCGGACTGGCTTCCACCGCGCGCGATGTTGGGAGCCCCCATCACCACCCGGAGACCGTGGCGGGTGGCACTCTCGGCCGCGACGATCGTGGTCGGGAACTCGGAGATGTGCACTCCCAGGCCGATCGACTCCTCGACGTGTTCGACGGTGGCGTCGTCGTGTGCGGCGAGCGTGATCCCCCGTTCGGCCGCGAGTGTGGCGATCGTCTTCCGGTTCAGGTCGGCATATCGCTCGGACTGTTCGACCCGTTCGGCGATGTAGCTGTCCATGTCCTCGAGTGCGATCAGATGCTTGCCCGAGTAGTACTTCTTGAACTGCTCGACATCGGCGAACTGTCGCTGCCCCGGCGCATGGTCCATCAACGAGGCGAGTCGGACGTGGGGGTCGTCGGCGAATCGGCTGAAGGCATCGACGCAGTCGGCGGCCGACACCTCGCAGCGGAGATGGATCGCGTGGTCGGCACGCAGCAGCCCGGCGTCGGCCGCCTGCGTCACCGCATCGGCGAGGCGATGCGCGGCGGTCGCGGCCCGGTCGGCCGACTCCGACTCGGAACCGATGCGGACGGCGTCGAGGACCGTGGTGGCGCCGGCCGCGGCCATCTGGGCGTCGTGGGCCAGCACCGCGGGCAACGGATCCCAGAAGACACCCGGTCGCGGTGCGAAGTGGTACTCGAGGTGATCGGTGTGGACCTCGACCACACCGGGAATCAGGTAGTCGCCGTCGAGGTCTTCTCCGGCCGACGGAGCGGAGCGCTGCGGACTGATGTCGGCGATCACGCCGTCCCGGATCAGAACGCTGCCGTGCAGGATCTGATCGTCGAGGACGATCCGGGCGTTGGAGAGGACCGTTTCGCTGCTCATCGTGTGATTCCTCTCTGGGCTGTCTGGGCTGTCTGGGCTGTCTGGGCGCTCGCGCCGGGATGACGGGATGCAGGTGCGACGGGTTCCGGCCGTGCCGTCCCGAAGGTCATGGGATGAACCGAATGAAGACGAAACGGTGCGCCCGGTGTCTCCTGGATCAGCACCGTCAACACGTCGAGGGGGATGTCGTGGCCGAGTACATCGGCGAACCACGACTGCAACACCCCACCGACTTCCGACCGCCGGTCGTCGGGAATCCGGTCGGTAAGCGTGAGGTGGAAGCGGAACTCGTCCAGTACGTACGGATAACCCCAGCGCTCGAGGAGCTCTCGTTGTCTCGGCGTCAGCGCGTCGGGGTTTCGGCGCGCACGATCCTCGTCGGTCAACGGCGCACGGAACGTGTCGAGACCGGTGACGACTGCGTCGGCCACCGAGCGCAACGGCTGGTCATCGACCCCCGGAACCAGCGCGAAGAACGATTCGAGCCGGCCCAGACGCAGACGAGGGATCGACACGGCCGGGGTGCGTGCCGCCAGATCGGCCACCGCGCAGGCCAACTCGTCCAGCGACCGGCCGGCGGCGAGACGGAACGGCGGCTTCAGTGTCCCGTGGAAACCGTACGAACGTGCGGCGACGGTGATCGCGTCGACCTCGTCGCGCACCCACCCGCTGGGCGCACACGGCGGTACGGCGCGGCC
Source organism: Gordonia sp. YY1 (assembly GCF_009872315.1). Classification (NCBI taxonomy): domain Bacteria; kingdom Bacillati; phylum Actinomycetota; class Actinomycetes; order Mycobacteriales; family Gordoniaceae; genus Gordonia; species Gordonia sp. YY1. The sequence continues at coordinate 61,390 of NZ_WXYI01000012.1, forward strand.
GTCGATCGCGCGACCCAGCCACTTCTCGGCATGTTCCCGGAGCCGGGCCGCGCGCGCGTCGGCCTCCGAGGACCCCCGGCCGAATCCCGGTGCCGCGTAGACCGCGGCACGCCACACGGTCATCTCGCGGTACCCGCGATCGGTGACGAACCGACACCGCCCGCTGGCGGGGTGAAGGAGGCGACGTCGATCAGTCGGTCGGCGACGGCTTCACGGACGTGTGCGTCATGGAAGATGCCGAGCATTGCGGTTCCGCGGGAACACTTCTCGCGGAGCAGGTCGATCACCACGTCGCGGTTGTGGGCATCCAGGGATGCCGTCGGCTCGTCGAGGAGGAGCAACGGCAGGTCCGGGAGGAACCCGCGCGCGATGTTGACCCGTTGCTGTTCGCCGCCGGAGAAGGTGGCCGGCGGCAATCCCCAGAGACGTTCGGGGATGCTGAGACGGGTCAACAGAGCGGCGGCCCGCTCTTCGGCGACGGTGGCGTCGACGCCGCGCTCGAGGAGCGGTTCGGCGACGACCTGGAGGGTCGGGACCCGCGGGACGCAGCGCAGGAACTGGCTGACGTAGCCGACCTGATCACGTCGCGCGGTGAGGATCTCGCGGGGGTCGACCCCGGCGAGATCCACGGTTCCCCGACCGGTGTGCAGCACGATCCGGCCGCGGTCCACGCCGTAGTTGCCGTAGACCATCTTCAGGATCGAACTCTTGCCGGCACCGGACGCACCGTCGAGGACGACACATTCGCCGGCGAACACCTGGAATTCGAGTCCGGTCAGCACCGGGAGCTCGACCCCGCCCTGCAGATGCATGACGAATCGTTTGTCGACTCCGGACACGTCGAGAACGGCGACGCCGCGTCCGGATGGGTCCGAAGACGTTGCCGAGGAACGGCTTTCGGTGGTGGGGAGCATGGTCATCCTTGCAGGATCGACGAGACGAGGAGTTGGGTGTAAGGAGCATGGGGGTCGTCGAGAACGCGGTCGGTGAGCCCTGATTCGACGACGCGGCCGTCCTTCATGACCACCGTGCGATGCGACAGCAACCGTGCGACCGCCAGATCGTGCGTCACGATCACGACGGCCAGCCCGAGATCGGCGACGAGCCGGCGGAGCAGGTCCAGCAACCGGGCCTGCACGGAGACGTCGAGACCGCTGGTCGGTTCGTCCATGAACACCAACCGCGGGGCGACGACCAGATTGCGGGCGATCTGCAGACGCTGGCGCATCCCGCCGGAGAAGTCGGCCGGCGCGTCGTCGATGCGGTCCACGGGGATCTCCACCCGTTCCAGCCACTGGGCCGCGGTGTGCCGGATCCGGCCGTAGTGGCGGTGCCCGGTGGCCATGAGCGGTTCCCCGATGTTGCCGCCGGCGCTGACGTGCATGCGCAGGCCGTCGGCGGGGTTCTGATGGACGAAGCCCCATTCGGTGCGCCACAGGTGCCGTACCGCGCTCTCGCTGAGCGCGGCGAGGTCGACGACCTCGCCGTCGGCCAGACGATAGTGGATCTCGCCCTCCGACAGCGACAGTCGCTGCGACAGCGTGCCGAGCAACGTCGACTTGCCCGAGCCCGATTCGCCGACGACGGCCAGGACCTCGCCCGGCCACAGGTCGAAATCGACGTCGCGGCAACCATACCGATGTCCGTAGCGATGCCCGGCCCCGCGGACGGTCAACAGGGGTGCGTCGTCGTTCATGCTCCGACCTCCTCGTCGGTTCGGATGGCGTTGCGTTCACAGTGATCGGTGTCGGAGCACACGAACATGGCGGTGCCGGAGTCGTCGGTGATCACCTCGTCGAGGTAGACCCCGACGGATCCGCAGATGGCGCACGGCCGGTCGAAACGTTGCGGTTCGAACGGATGGTCCTCGAAGCCCAGGCTCTCCACCGAGGTGAACGGCGGGACGGCGTAGATCCGCTTCTCGCGGCCGGCGCCGAAGAGCTGCAGCGCCGGGTTCATGTGCATCTTGGGATTGTCGAAGCTGGGAATCGGCGAGGGCGACATGAGATATCGGCCGTTGACCAGTACCGGGTAGTCGTAGGTGGTGGCGATGTGCCCGAAGGAGGCGATGTCCTCGTAGAGCTTGACGTACATCAGCCCGTAGTCCTCTAGGGCATGAAGCCTGCTGGTCTCGGTTTCCCGGGGCTCGAGGAACCGCAGCGGCTCGGGGATGGGCACCTGGTAGACGAGGATCTGTCCGGCGCGCAACGGGGTCTCGGGGATGCGGTGCCGGGTCTGGATGACCGTGGCGTCCTCGGTGACGGTGGTGGTGGCGACGCCGGACACCTCGGCGAAGAAGGTCCGGATGGATACCGCATTGGTGGTGTCGTCGGCACCCTGGTCGATGACCTTCAACACGTCGTCGCCGCCGAGAACCGCCGCGGTCACCTGGACGCCGCCGGTGCCCCAGCCACGCGGCATCGGCACCTCTCGCGAGGCGAACGGGACCTGGAAGCCCGGCACGGCAACCGCTTTCAACAGCGAACGACGAATCATCCGCTTGGTCTGTTCATCCAGATAGCCGATGTTGTAGCCGATGGATGTGACGCTCATGATGCCTCCGGGTCGAGCTCACGGGTGGATGTGTCGGCCGGGTCGTCGGCGACGCGCGCCACCCGACGGCGGAAGTCGTCGTGGAGCTGCCGGACGAGGACGAGCTCGGCCTGGAAGTCCACGTAGTGCGGGAGTTTCAGATGCTCGACGAAGCCCGTCGCGGCCACGTTGTCGGCGTGACTGATGACGAACTCCTCGTCCTGAGCGGGCGCGACGATGCGTTCGGCGAACTCGTCGGTCCGCAGGGCCCGGTCGACCAGCGACATCGACATGGCCTTGCGTTCACCTCGACCGAATGCCAGTCCGTAACCACGGGTGAACTGGGCGGGTGAATCGGCACTTCCGGTGAACTGGTTGATCATCTGACATTCGGTGATCTCGACACGACCCAGCGGAACCGCGAATCCCAGTTCGGGCGCGACGAATTCGACCTCGACCTCGCCGACGCGGATCTCGCCGGCGAATGGGTGCGTCCGGCCGTACCCGCGCTGAGTGGAATAGCCCAGCGACAGCAGGAACCCTTCGTCGCCGCGTGCGAGGGCCTGCAGACGACCGGCTCGGGACATCGGGAACGTGGTCGGATCGCGGGTGATGTCCACGGGTTCGGGGTCGTGCGGGTCCGGATCGGCGTCCTCGATGAGGTCGCCCCCGGCGAGAAGATCGGTGACCCGGGGCATGTGGACGTCCTCGGTGAGCGTCGCCGCCTCCGGACCGTCGGTGTCGCGATCGATGAACAACCGATGCGTGTAGTCGAAGGTTGCGCCGAGCTGCTGCCCGCCGGGCAGATCCTTGAACGTGGCCGACACCCGACGCTGTGGCGGCAGGGAAGCGGTGTCGACGGGTTCGGAATAGCCGAACCGGGGGAGAGTGGTCCGGTAGGACCGGACCAGGGTGATGGCCTCGAGTGCATCGCCCTGGGCCTGCACGATGGCGCGGCCCGCGAGTTCGGGGTCGTAGAGCGACCCCTCGCTCATCACCCGGGAGACCAGGACGCCGAGTTGATCGGCGATCTGGGCGGGCTCGAGCGCGGGCCGGCCGGCGTCGCCGCGTCCTTGCTTGGCCAGCAGGGCATGGGCGTTGGCGATGGCGCGTTCACCGCCTTTCACCGCTACATACATCAGACCTCCTGGGGGTCGAGTCGAGTCGTGCGAGGCAGCCCGGCCACGGTGTTCCCGGTGACGAGCACGAGGTCGACGCCGCGGGGGAAGAGGGTCGTGTTGCGGTGCCACTGCGCGGCGAAATCGTCGAACCCAGTCGGCACCTCGACGGCCTGGGCGGTCTCGATGCCCGGCCCGCGTCCGGCGAAACGGGTCGTCGGTGCGTCGGCGGGGACGGCGAGCAGGACTGTCGCCGACTGATGTGGCGCCTCGTCGGTACCGGCGTCGAGGGTGTCGAGGCGCGGGATCGACGCGGGATCGGTGGCGAGGATGAACTGGGCTTCGGCGGGGTCGTCGATCAGCCGGACACCGGTGTGGAAGGTCAGCCAGGTGCGGATCGTCGGTGTCGAGGACAGTTCCGGTGCGAGCCAGACGGTGCAGTCGTCGTCGAGGAGGGTCAGGGCGAGCGCCCCCAGTGCGGGACCGAGGGGCAGCGGGGCCGCAGGTGTGCCGGCGACGGGGAATCGCCGTCCGGGATGTGCCAGGGCGTCGAGTACGGCGCGGAACGCCGCCTGGGATTCCCTGGTCGGATCGTCGAAACCGGGTGCGGGAACGAGAGTGTCCGCGGAGACGGTCGGCGGTGTGGGGGTCATTCGTGCTCCCTGGAGATGTTGAAGAAGTCCACGAGTGTGCTGCGGGCTTCGGCGCGGCGGGTGGTGTCGCGCTCTTCGGCTGCCTTCCGCATCGGTTCGATGACCTCGGCGAGAACCCGTGGACGCTGGGTGTCGTCGCAGAGGAGAGCGTCGAAACATGCGGCGGCACGGGCATGGTCGAGGTCGGTGCCCAGGATGTAGGCCGAGCCCACGGCGTCGGCGGTCAGCGGTCCCCCGCTGAGGCGGACCGTTGCGCGGGTCACCGTGGCCTCACCGAGGTTGAAACGGTTGCCGACCGAGTCGATCCGGGCGCGGAGCATCAGCAGGCCGGCCTCGGGGCCGCGGATCTGCTGCACGGTGGGTTTGGGTTCCCACTGTTGCCACGCGGTGTCCACCTCGGCTGGGGGCGCCGATGCCAGAGTGTGCATCCAGTTCTGTCGCGGGGTGAGCGCGGGGTCCGCGTCGGTGCGAGGTGTCGTCGCAGTCATCGGTCCTCCGGTGTGTTGAATCGGTGAGAGTCGGTGGGGGGTGGAGCGGTCCTGCAGTAGTTGTCTAGATCAGTAGACAACTTGATGGTGGCCGGTGTCGGCCACCAACTCGGTGACGTGGGATGGCGGTGCGGTCGCCGTGCGGTGAACACTTGGTGAACGGCTTCGAGCCCCTGCGCAGGCGGTACATTCGGGATCATCATGGTCATGCACAGCAGGTCTCCCAGTGGCTACTCGACGTGGCGCCTCATCGCCGACGAGCTTCGGGGCGAGATCGTCGACGGCGGACTGCCGCCCGGCACTCGGCTGCCGTCGGAGTCGCAGCTCGCGAGTCGTTTCGGTGTCAATCGCAACACCGTGCGGCAGGCGGTGGCCGCGCTCGCGTCAGACCGCCTGGTCGTCGCGCGGCGCGGTAGCGGAACCTTCGTCGCCGAACACGAGGTCCTGGTCCACCGGATCGGCCTGAGGACGCGTCTCAGCGACAGTCTCGGTGGCCGGGCCAAGGGTGCGACTGTGCGCCTACTCGACGCCGAGACCGTGCCCGCGCCGGCATCCGTCGCGGCGCGACTGGGTCTCGACGACCGCCCGGCGCTGCGCCTGGAGATCGTCCGCGCCGTCGACGGTCTCCCGATCTCGTTGAGCACCAATTGGTTCGACGCCGAACGCGTACCCGGTCTCGCCGGGCGTTTCGAGGCCGAAGGGTCCGTGACCGGGGCGCTGCGCGCCGAGGGGATCGACGACTACGTGCGCGGTGCGACGACGATCGCGGCCCGCCATGCGACGACGAGCGAGGTCGCCGATCTGCAATTGCTCGAGGGTGCAGTGGTTTTGGCGGTCGAAGGGCTCGACCAGCTGCCGGACGGCACACCGCTGCAACTGGCTGTCACACGTTTCCCGGCGGACCGGGTCGAACTCGACGTCGACCCCGGGCGGTGAGGCACCGCCCGGGGTACGCCCCGCCGGGCATGGTCCGACCCTGATCTGACCGGTCAGCGGAACACCCGCCGTAGCCAGGCGGCGAGGCCCTCCACGATGAGAACGGTGACGACCATCATCATCACCAGCGTGGTCACCTGACCGTGCGTCGACGACAAGGTCGAGGCGTTCATCAGGTAGAAGCCGATGCCGCTGCCACCGACGATGCCGAGGATGGTCGCGGCCCGGATGTTCGAGTCCACCAGGTACAGGGTGTTGCCGATCATCGAGGGCAGGGCCTGCGGCCAGGTGGCCGCGAGGTAGCGCTGGCCGCGTGCCGCGCCGGTTGCGGTCAGGGCGCGTTCAGGGCCGGGGGACACCTCCTCGCAGGAGTCGGCGATCAGCTTGCCGAGAAGTCCGATGCCGCCGACGGCGAGTGCCACCACACCGGCCTGATTGCCGAGCCCGGTAATCATGATCAGGAAGATCGCGAGCACCAGTTCGGGTATCCCGCGGAACATCACCAGCAGCACCCGGAATGTTCCGCGCACAGCCGGATTGGGGGCGATGTTGCGGGCCGCGAGGGACCCGACGACAAGCGAGACGACGAGCGACAGCAATGCCGCGGCGAACGCGACCTGCACGGTCACCAGCAGTGCCTCGGCGAACTCGCCGAAGGTGTACGAACCGGTGTTGGGCGGCCAGAAACTCGCGATCGACGGCCACATGTGGGACCAGTTGACGTCGGCGAAGTCGATGTCGGCCATCCAGTAGCTGGAGATCACGAGCATGATCGCGCCGACGGTCCAGGCGCAGTTGCGGATTCGTCGTCGCGTCCACGGCTGACGCGTCATGGAGTCCACGGTCATCGCGATGGTGGAGGGGGCGTCGGTGGAGGTGCGACGCGGCCGGCCGCGGGTGACGAGTCGTACGGCGCGGTCACCCAGCCGGCGACCGCGAGGTTCCACGCCGAGGAGGTTGCGCCGGATGGTCGAGGAGATGATCTCGCACACGACGCACAACACGAAGATGACCCCGGCGATCCCGAGACCGCGTCCGTAGCCCTGCGGAAACTGCTCGAACGCGATCTTCATCGCATAGCCGAGTCCGCCGACGCCCGCGTAGCCGAGGATCGCCGAACCTCGCAGGTTGATGTCGAAGCGGTGCAGGGTCGTCGCGATCCATGACGGCAGCACCTGAGGGAAGACGCCCGACCAGAACTCCTGTGCGCGACTGCCTCCCGCCGCCCGGATCGCCAGCCGGGGGCCGTCGTCGATCTGTTCGATCGCATCGGCGAACATCTTGGAGATCATGCCGATCGAGTGGATGCCGATCGCCAGCACACCGGGCAGCGGACTCCCCAATACGAAAGCAAGCGAAAATGCCAACGCGAGAACGACATCGGGCACCGAGCGGGTGAGCACACCATTGGTCCGGCCCACCCAGCGCAACGTGGTGGACGGGGTGGTGTTCGACGCCGACACCCAGGCCACCGGAACGGAGATGATCGCGGCGATCACCGTCCCGAGGATCACGATCCCCAAGGTCAGCCCGATGAGATATGCGAGCTCACCCCAGGCCGGCAGGCTGATCGGGTCCATCAGCGTGAACACCTTGCGGGCATTGTCGATGCTCGACACGATGTTGGCCCAGGAGAAGTCGAGAGTGCTCAGCGAATAGACCCCGAAAGCCAGCATACCGAGTATCACGACCGTGCCGGCGGTGCGCCCGGTCCGCCGTGGCGGCCTGGGTGCCGACTGCTCCGGTTCTGGCGGAGCGGTCTCGAGGACGGTCACCACGTGCCGCTCCGGATGCGGAGGTCGTGCTCACCGGTTTCGGCGCCGACCTGGCGATAGATCGTCATGGCCCGCTCGCGGCTCAACTCGGCAGTCGGCGTGTCCAGGACGACCTCTCCCGCCCGCAGTCCGACCACCCTGTCGGCCCACTCGAGAGCGAGTTCGACCTGATGGAGACTGCAGACGACCGTCAGTCCGCGATCTGCGGCGATCTCCCGGATGAGTGCCATGACCTGTGCGCTGGAGTCGGGATCCAGGCTGGCCACGGGTTCGTCGGCGAGCAGGATCTCGGGATCCTGCATCAGTGCCCGCGCGATCGCGACGCGCTGCTGCTGCCCGCCGGACAGCTGGTCGGCACGTTCATATGCCTTGTGCAGCAGACCGACTCGATCGAGATGACCGAGAGCCTTGCGCCGCAGGGACTTCGGATAAGTCCACAGTCCCAGGCGCGGACCGCGCAGCTGCGCGAGCGCCCCGGTGAGCACGTTCTCCAGGACGGTGAGCGGGCCGACCAGTTCGAACTGCTGGAAAATCATCCCGATCCGGCCACGCAGCGCGCGCAACTCTCTCGAGGAGCTCCCGGTGAGGGTGCGGCTCAGTACCGATACGGCTCCCGATGTGGGTGAGTCGAGCCCGTCCAGATGGCGGAGCAGGGTCGACTTGCCGGACCCGGACAAGCCGAGCAACACGACGATCTCACCGCGTGCGACCGTGAGGTTGATGTCGTGCAGGGCGCGGGTGGCGCCGAAATCCTTGCAGACCCCGTTCACTTCGATGAGTGGTGCAACCGTCGTCGTGATCGCAGTGGGTGAGATCGTCGTGTTGGTCATGGTCGTGATCCTTCGACTCAGCGGGTCAGGACGCGCACTTCGCGGCGGCGATGTTCGTGCAGAGATCGCTGATCGGGGTGAAGTACTGCTTGTCCACCGGGAGTACGCCGAAGTAGTTGGACGTGAAACCGTCGGTCATCGGGACCCCCGACGCGGTGATGGCTTCCACCGTGGCACCGCGCAATGCGTCGGTGACCTTGGTCTTCGCGTCGGCCGGCAATGCGGAGGAGACGGTGAACGGGCCGCCGGGCACGTACTCGCGGTTGATCACCTTGAGCTGACCCTTCTTGACGCCTTCGGCGGCCACGGTGTCCTCGGCGAATCCCAGGTCGCACTGCTTGGAAGCCACTGCCTGGGCAGACTTGTCGTGGCTGCCGGCGAAGAACGGAGTGAAGTCGTCGAAGGTGGGTCGGCCGTTGGCATCTTGGCCCGTCGACGTCACATCGAGTCCCGCCTTGGACAGGGCGTTGAGCCCGAAGAGGAAGCCGGAGGTCGAATTCGGGTCGACGAAGCAGACCGACTTGCCCTTGGCGTCGGCCAGCGAGGCGATCGGCGAGTCAGCCGCGACGATGGCCTCCGAGAAGTACCCGGCGTCCTCGGCGTCCGGTGAAGTGAGGCCCGCGGCGACCGGTTCGATCTCGGCACCCTTGTTGGTGGCCATCACGTACTGGAGGCCGCCCATGACGCCGACGTCTGCCTTACCTGCGACGAGTGCCGCGACCAACGCGGTGTAGTCACTCGTGGGGTAGTACTCGACCTCGTAACCGGTGGTCTTGGCGAGGTAGTTCTGCATCGGCTTCCAGTTGGCATCCGAGCCGGCCTTGTCCGGGACCGCGGCGAAGACCAGGGTCTCGGGGGCCTTGGCCCAGCCGCTGGAGGCGGAGTCGGTGGACGAACAACCGGTCAGTGCGGCGGCGGAAAGTGCGCCGGCGACGGCGACGGACAGCAGGGTCTTGATGCTGGGGGCGCGCATGATGGAGGCCTTTCGAGGCGGTGGGATGGCTACGACCAGGGCGGTCGGGGGAATCCATGTGGCGGAGATGCGGCTGTGAGCAGCAGGTGCGCGAGCCGCCTTCCGGGCACGCCATCAGGGTTCGATGGCCCGATGAACGGTTGTCGACCCGCACCTGTCATCTGGGTGAAGGCGCCCGGAACATGTCTAGTTGTGTAGACAGGTTGGTTTCGTTGAGTGGCGAAGCGGGATGGATTCGGTGTCGCCCGCTACTGTTTTCCTCTGGACTCACTGAGGGAGACAACGTATGTCGGGCCATGTCAACGTGGACAACTTCGTTCGGGCGGAGACGCATCGGATGTTCGCCGACATCCAGCTGGCCGCCGGTGGGGTGGGCAGGTTCCGCCACAATCGCGAACCAGCCGCCATCGACGAACAGACGGTGATCCGGCTCAATCGGGACACCCTGTACAGCTTCGCCGTCGCCGATCTCGCGGCGCCGGCGGTGCTCACCTTGCCCGACGCCGGTGACCGCTACGTGTCCGCGATGATCGTGAACGAGGACCACTACGTCGGTGACGTTCTGCACGCGTCCGGCGAGCACACGCTGACGCAGGAGACGTACGGATCGCGCTACGTCCTGGTCGCCGTACGGATTCTGGTCGATCCGACCGATGTGGTCGATGTGGCCGAAGTCGGGAGATTGCAGGACCAGGTGACGCTCCTTCCGGGCTCGTCGGAGCCGTTCGTGTCCCCCGACTACGACACCGCAAGTCTCGATGCGACCCGAGATGCTCTGCTGGAGCTGGCGAAAGGGCTCACCTCCTTCGACCACACCTTCGGCAGCCGCGACGAGGTGGACCCGGTCCGCCACCTCATCGGATGCGCGGCGGGCTGGGGTGGGCTCCCGACATCCGAGGCCACCTATGTCGGCGTCGACCCCGCCGTCGGCCCCGGACACTACGAACTCGTCTTCGCCGACATCCCGGTCGACGCCTTCTGGTCGGTGTCGGTCTACAACGCGGCGGGGTTCTTCGAGCCCAACGAGAAGGACCTGTACACGGTCAACAGCGTCACCGGCGTACGCAACGGCGACGGATCGATCACCGTCCGGTTCATCCCCGCCGTCACTGGTGACGTCCCGCCCAACGCGATCGTGACGCCCGGGGGCTGGAACTACCTCATCCGCCTGTATCGTCCGCGCCCCGAGGTCCTCGACGGCACGTGGACTCCGCCGGTGCTGAAGCCGGTCGCCGAATCCTGAGCCGTCGGTCGCCCTCCGGAATGACGTCGCGTGCGATGTCGTTGCGGCCGTTCGACTTCGATCGAAGTCGCGTGAACAGAACAGTGTCGCAAGCGACTTCGATCGCACGAGGTGCGAGCCAAGGATCCTCGACCGCTGGTGGACCCGTCGCCGTGGTGGTATCAGCGTCTGGTGTTCAATCCGATGATGGCTGCGAGCTGTAGTTCGATGGGGGACAGCTCAGTGACGGACAGCCCGCGCATTGGCGGCTCCGGTCGGTGGTCGATGACTTCGCGGATCTCCAGGCGTGGCTGATCGCCGGACGCCGGGTCGGGTCCGTGGATCTCGGTACGCACCTGTCGGAGGTGCTCGATGAATCGGCGGGGTATATCGGGTCGCCGGTTGATGCGTTCGGGGTTGGGTGGTGCGCCGGGTTGGGTGTTGAGCCGCCAGGCGCAGCGACCCTCATCGGGTCCTTCCCGCACCATACGGGTGGTGTAGTCGCCGGGCCGGTTGCTGACCATGCGGTTGTGTTTCGGGCACGCCGGGGTCAGGTCGGTGATGTCGGTGAGTCCGCCCAGACCCCAATCGAGTTGGGCGTGATGCATTTCCACGTGGGTGGCGGATAGGTCGCAGTCGGGGGTGGAGCACACGTCGCCGTCGGGTCGGGCGAAGGAGGCGAGGCGTTGTTCGCGGGTGGCCAGCCGTTTGCCGCGTCCGAAGTAGAGCGGTACGGCGGTGGCGTCTTTGAACACGGCCAGCCAGGGTTGGGCGTCGGCGGCGAGGTTGATGAGATCTTTGATCGGGATCAGGGTGCCGGTGGCGGTGGTGGCGAACCCGGCTTCGCGGATGAGGTCGTTCACATCGGCTTTGACAATCAGTTGCACGGGAAGGCCGCGGTGGCTCTTACCCAGTAGTCCGTCCTCGAACACCACCTTCAGCAGGGCGTTGAGGGCGTCGTGATTCAACTGGGCCGGGGTGCGGTCATCGCGTTCGGCCGCCGCCGCCACCGCGTCGGGATCGGCGTCCTCGATCGACCCGTGGGGTGATTCGGGATCGTTCGGGTTGTTCATGCCGGGTTTGGCCCACACGGCGAGCAGCATGGTGATGCGTGCGAGGAGTTCGGGGGTGAGGGTGGCGGTCATCTTGGCGGTGCCGTCGGCGCGTTGCCGGTTGACCGACAGTTTGCGGCGTCGTTTGCGGTCGGTGTCGTCGGTGAGGGTGCCGTCGGGGTCGAGGTGGGCCAGTAGTCGCGAACCTACGTCAGTGATCCGCTCGGGGGTGAGGTTGACGGCTTGTTCGGCCATGGTGCGTTCGGCGGCGACCTTGACGTCGTGCTCGACGGCGTGCGGAATCTGATCCAACACGTCCATCACGGCGTGCACGTGCGCGGAACCGACTTGGCCATTGGCGAACGCTCCGGCCAGCGTCGGGTGCGTGGGTTCGAGGGGTTCACCGGTGGTGAGGTCGGGGTAGGTCGCGGTGGCCCGGGTCTGTTTGAGTCGTTTGCCGGGGTAGGCGATGCGGAGTCGGTGTTTCATGTAGTCGATGACGCTGCGGTAGCCGGACTTGCGTGGCAGGTCGCGCTGATCGGCTTCGACGATCTGCTGGTTGCCGGTGTAGGTGAGTCGGGCGATGGCCCGTTCGATGCGCATGCCGGCGTCATCGACTTCGGCATCGGACAGGCGGGTGAAACCGGTGTTCTGCAGCTTGTCGACGATCGTGTCGAGTTCATCGAGCAAATCGGGCATCTCGGCAGGGGCGGGCTCGTCGACGACATCAGTAGATGCGATGTCGGTCATGACGGTCACCTCCTGAATCCGTGGTTCGAATGCATGTTCGACTGTACACGCAATTACTGTGCCGTGCAGAAGAATTCGGTGCCGGATGGCGGCACTAGAAGTGTCGGAGGTGTGGTGTAAAGGGCCTCCGGTCGTCGATGGCATCCCGGGTGTCTCGAATGCCGGTGGTTGTATCGGCGAAAGCCATTCACACCACAGTCGATTTCGCGGATACTGCTTCAATGTTGCTGCCCCAGCGAATCCTCACTCGCCGGTCCCGCGTCGGCTCATTGGCGATCGCGGTCCTTGCACTCTCGGCGCTGCTGGCCGGCACCCCGGGTGCCGCAGACGCGGCGCCGGACAACTGGCGGTACACGATGGTGGGGTTCTCCAACACCAGTGCCCAGCACATGGACGTGTACCAGTCCTCGGACGCGACCCGGTTCCAGCCGATCCGCATGTCGGCTTACCAGCCACCGTCGGGTCTGGTGCGTGACCCGAGTATCTTCCGGAGTTCGGACGGCTGGTACTACGTCACCTACACCACCGGTTCGACGTCGATCGGCTTCGCGCGCAGTCGTGACCGCGTGAACTGGACCTTCATGCACAACTACCCGGTGCCGTTGTGCTGTGCCTTCCTGCCCGGCACGGGTGACGGCACCGGGTCGTCGGCGGGCTCGCTGAGTTTCGGATCGGCGGGCTCCAGTGACGGACCGTCGTTGTCGCCGTTCACCACCAAGGCGTGGGCGCCGGAGTGGTTCGTCGAAGGTGGCCGGGTCAACGTGATCCTGTCGATGTCGACGGGTGGCGGATTCGTTCCGTATCTGATGACCGCGCTCGATCCGGGACTTCGGTTGTGGAGTCCACCGGTTCCGATCCTCGGCCTCGGGGCGGACCGTATCGACACCACTGTCGTGAAGGTCGGGGCGACGTATCACGCGTTCACCAAGAACGAGACCAAGAAGGTCATCGAACACGCGGTATCCGGGTCGCTGGTGGGGCCGTACCGATTCGTCGCCCCGGGTCCGTGGGGTCGCCTGGTCGAGGGGTCTGCCGTGGTCCAGCTGCCGAACGGCAACTGGCGGCTCTATGTCGACGCCTATCGGGACCGCCGGTACTTCTACTCCGACAGTGGCGACGGGCTGCGGACCTGGACGCCGTTGAAGGAGCTCCCCGGACTCTCCGGATCTGTTCGTCACTTCGGCGTGGTCCGAGAACCGGTCTAACCCTGCCCGAGCAGGTTCACGGCGTTCGCGCCAGGCCGGGTCGAGATGCTGGGGAACGCGAGATCCGGATGGCGCCGCGGATTACGGCCGGGATCGACGACGATGAGCGTCAGCAGCATCGCCCCTCGACGGCCGGGAGGAGCCACTCGGTGCCGGCGGAGTAGCGAGCCGGCAGCAGAAACGGCACGGCCATCGACGCGAGGACGTAAACGTGACGCCGCGCCGGAGTTGGCCGATGACGAGGTCCGCGCGTCGACCGCCCTCGGGGACGAGGATTCGGCGATCTTGAGCGACATGTCAGATCGCATGCGCCACGCGCTGTTGCGGGTCAGTGGCAGGAGTGCATGAACCGTCGCGTTCCCCGTCCACGCGACACGATCCTCGGAAACCGTTGACTGAACCGACCCTGCCGGTACTGTGTTGGATATCACATAGGCTGTGGAGGGAGCGCCATGATAACGGCCGAAATGAGAGAACTGCACCGTAGTATCACCACGTTGCGGCATCACATCGTCGGACTGAGGGCGCACTACGGCGATACCGACGCGGTTCGCCGGATGGCCAACGACCTCGACCGCCTCGAGATCGACCTGCACGACTTCGAACACAGCCCGCCCAAGCCGATCAAGGTGAAGGCCAAGGAGCAGGTCGTCTACGTTCCCGACAGCAAGTCCGACGAGGCCGCGTGGCTCGGCGCTCAAGACGAAGGGCTCGGCTTCCACTCGCGTGAGCGCACGAAGTGAGCGCCCCCGCGGCTGAGCGGGAGTCACTCGGGGGCTTCTCCCCGAGACGGGCGCGCCTGACGGCGCGAACCCTACGGACCGACCGATGGTGGTTGTCGCCGTTGCTGACGGTCGTGGGTCTCGCGGCTTTCGTCGTCTACGCGACCGTGCGGTCGTTCGTCCGGAGCGCCTACTACGTCGCGGATTATCACTACCTGACGCCGTTCTACTCGCCGTGTCTGAGCGAGTCGTGCGTCCCTGGGTCGAGCCATTTCGGCACGCCCTTCCCCGAGTTGCCGATGTGGATACCGCTGGCGTTCCTGTCGCTGCCGTTCCTGCTCGGATTCCGGTTGACCTGCTACTACTACCGCAAGGCCTACTACCGGTCGGTCTGGCTGTCGCCGCCCGCGTGTGCGGTCGCCGAACCCCATACCAAGTACACCGGGGAGACGCGGCTTCCGCTGATCATCCAGAACTCGCACCGGTACTTCTTCTATGTGGCCGTCATCATCTCGGTGATCAACACCTACGACGCCATCGTCGCCTTCCACGGCAAGGGCGGTGGTTTCGGCTTCGGGTTGGGCAACGTGATCCTCGTGGTCAACGTGCTGTTGCTCTGGATCTACACGGTGTCGTGTCATTCGTGCCGGCACGTGACCGGCGGCCGGCTCAAGCACTTCTCGAAACATCCGGTGAGGTACTGGATCTGGACGCGGGTCTCCAGACTGAACACCCGGCACATGCAGTTCGCCTGGATCACGCTCGGTACGTTGATGCTCACCGATTTCTACATCATGTTGGTGGCCAGCGACACCATCTCGGATCTGAGGTTCGTGGGTTGATCGATTGAGTCGCAACCACTGTTGTGCAACCGTTTTCAATGTTGGGAGTCGCGCTAGATGACCGAACCGGAACGCTACCAGTACGACGTCGTTGTGATCGGTGCGGGTGGTGCCGGTCTGCGGGCGGTCATCGAGGCCCGGGAAAAGGGTTATTCCGTGGCCGTGGTGTGCAAGTCGCTGTTCGGCAAGGCGCACACCGTGATGGCCGAGGGTGGCTGTGCGGCGTCGATGGGTAACGCGAACGCGAAGGACAACTGGGCGACTCACTTCCAGGACACGATGCGCGGCGGGAAGTTCCTGAACAACTGGCGGATGGCCGAACTCCACGCCAAGGAAGCACCCGATCGTGTGTGGGAGCTGGAAACCTATGGGGCGCTGTTCGACAGGACCGCCGATGGTCGAATCGCCCAGCGCAACTTCGGCGGTCACACCTACCCGCGGCTGGCGCATGTCGGTGACCGGACCGGACTGGAACTCATCCGGACGATGCAGCAGAAGATCGTGTCTCTGCAGCAGGAGGACTTCGCGGCGACCGGCGACTACGAGTCGCGGATCAAGGTCTTCGCCGAGTGCACCATCACCGAGCTGCTCAAGGACGGTGACGCCATCGCCGGCGCGTTCGGTTACTGGCGGGAGTCCGGGCGGTTCATCGTGTTCGAGGCGCCTGCCGTGGTGGTCGCGACCGGCGGGATCGGCAAATCCTTCAAGGTGACGTCGAATTCCTGGGAGTACACCGGTGACGGCCACGCTCTCGCCCTGCGCGCCGGTGCGAGCCTGATCAACATGGAGTTCGTCCAGTTCCATCCGACCGGGATGGTGTGGCCGCCCAGCGTGAAGGGCATCCTGGTGACCGAGGGCGTCCGCGGTGACGGCGGAGTCCTGAAGAACACCGACGGCAAGCGGTTCATGTTCGACTACATCCCGCCGGTGTTCAAGGGGCAGTATGCCGAGACCGAGGATGAAGCCGACGAGTGGCTGGCCGACAACGACTCTGCCCGCCGCACACCCGATCTTCTTCCACGTGACGAGGTCGCTCGGGCGATCAACGAGGAGGTCAAGGCCGGTCGCGGAACCGAACACGGCGGCGTCTACCTCGACATCGCCTCCCGGATGCCGGCCGAGGAGATCATCCGCAGACTCCCGTCGATGCATCACCAGTTCAAAGAGCTCGCCGACGTGGACATCACCGCCGAGCCGATGGAGGTGGGCCCCACCTGCCACTACGTGATGGGTGGGATCGAGGTCGATCCGGACACCGGCGCCTCCCGGGTACCGGGTCTGTTCGCTGCCGGCGAGTGCTCTGGGGGGATGCACGGATCGAATCGGTTGGGCGGTAACTCGTTGTCGGACCTGCTGGTCTTCGGTCGACGCGCCGGGCTCGGCGCGGCGTCGTATGTCGAGTCACTGGGCAACCGGCCCGGAATCGCCCAGGACGACATCGACCGCGCGGCGAGATACGCGCTCTCGCCGTTCGATCCGCCGGCCGACGGCAAACCGGAAAACCCCTACACGCTGCACATGGATCTGCAGCAGGCGATGAACGATCTCGTGGGCATCATCCGTAAGGAAGACGAGATGCAGGAAGCGCTGCGAGTTCTGGCCGACCTTCGAAACCGGCTCGGCGACATGCAGGTCGAAGGTCACCGGCAGTTCAACCCGGGCTGGCATCTGGCGATCGATCTCCGGAACATGTTGCTGGTCAGCGAGTGTGTGGCGAAAGCAGCCCTCATGCGTACCGAGAGTCGCGGCGGACACACGCGCGACGACCACCCGTCGATGGACTCGGACTGGCGCAACACACTGCTGGTGTGCACCGCGGACATCGGCGACGGCTCCCCGGTCCCCGAAGTCGACGTCGTGAAGCAAGAGCAGACCCCCATGCGTCCGGATCTCCTGGAGTTGTTCGACTTCGCCGAGATCGAGAAGTACTACACCGCCGCGGAGATCGCCGGCCACCCCGATGCCGTTGGTAGGCAGGAGAACTGAGATGGGCTACGACGCGAGTTTCCGGGTGTGGCGCGGCGACACCGAAGGAGGGGGGCTCCAGGACTTCACGGTGCTCGCCAACGACGGTGAGGTGGTGCTCGACATCATCCACCGCCTGCAGGCAACCCAGGCTCCCGACCTGGCCGTGCGATGGAACTGCAAAGCCGGCAAGTGCGGCTCGTGTTCGGCGGAGGTCAATGGTCGCCCCAAACTGCTGTGCATGACCCGGATGTCCACGTTCACCGAGGATGAGGTCATCACGGTGACCCCGTTGCGGACGTTCCCGGTGATCCGCGACCTGGTCACCGACGTCTCGTTCAACTACGAGAAGGCCCGCGAGATCCAGGCCTTCACCCCGCCGCCGGGTCTGGGACCGGGGGAGTACCGCATGAAGCAGGTCGACGTACAGCGGTCCCAGGAGTTCCGTAAGTGCATCGAGTGCTTCCTGTGCCAGAACGTCTGTCATGTGGTGCGCGATCACGAGGAGAACAAACAGGCCTTCGCCGGGCCGCGCTATCTCATGCGCATCGCTGAGCTCGACATGCACCCTCTCGACGTCGCCGAACGGCGCGAGACCGCACAGAACGAGCACGGCCTAGGCTTCTGCAACATCACCAAGTGCTGCACCGAAGTGTGCCCCGAGAACATCAAGATCACCGACAATGCGCTGATCCCGATGAAGGAACGGGTGGCCGACCGGAAGTACGACCCGCTGGTGTGGTTGGGGAACAAACTGTTTCGGCGATAGCCAGAACTGATCGAACTGAGTGGCACGGGTGGGCCCGCGCTGATCGACCGGGCATCCGTGAGCCCGGGGGTGCCGGTGTATCTCTGTTCGGCACAGGGGTTGACCCGGCCGGTTCTCGGGTATCTCGTGGGATGAGAGCTCGGCAAACGCGTGAGCCGATCTCTCGAACAGAAGGAGATGTCATGAGCATCGGTAAGAAGTTGCGGCACAAGGGCGAGGCTGCCGGCGGAGCAGTCAAGAAATCGACCGGCCAGGCGCTCGGGAACGAAAGAATGGAGGCCGAGGGCGCACGCGGGCAGACCAAGGGCCAGAGCAAGCAGGTCGGAGACAAACTCCGGCAGGCGGGCGACAAGCTGAAGCACGCCATCAAGCACTGACACATCAAGCACTGACAGGTACTCCCGGACCAGACCCCGCCACGCGGTGGCGGGGTTTGTCGTCGGTGAGCGCCTCGGGACTCTCCGTGACCGCCCTCGTGCCGGCCACGCCGACACCGGCCGGTGTCCTTGGTGATACCAACTCTTGATGTCCTGATGCGTTTCGCGGACGTCGGCCGGCGGTAGACGATGAGGTATGGGTGCAGCAGTGAGCACGAGCGACCCGACGCCGGTCGCATCTCACCGGACGGATCCGTCGGCCACGTCAGAAGTGCCGGCCATTCCGGTGCATCCCATGTCTCGAAAATGCCTGCCTCGGTGGGTGATTCCATGACGACAACGAGGTCTACCGCATCGGCGTCGTCGTACGGTGGGCGGCTTCCACGCAGACGGACGGGCGCCACACGGGCCAGTACCGCCACCTCACGACGTAGTCCCAGACGCGCCGTACCCACGGCACAACGACCGCGTGTCCGCACGACCTCCGACCCGGCCCCGGTCGCGCACCGGCGTGACGCGGGCCGGACCACGCCAGAGCGTGGATCGCCGAGGGACCGAAGCCACTCATCTGGGTCCGTCCAAGCGGCGCCGGGGGCAGAACACCGTCGGTCCTCTGGCGGCGACGGGCTGAGGGGTGCTGTTCGACGGCTGCTTCAGGCGCTCCGAGACCGGTTGGTCAGAGCGACGAAACGGGGCGCGCGGACGGCCGTCGATTGGTTGGACGCCTTCCTGGAGGAGGTCGAGAGAGGCAATCCTGGTTTGGCGGCGGGACTCGAGGCGATTCGAGCCGTCGCCAGAGGAGTCGATCCGCGTTGGGCGGCGTTGCGAGGGCTCGTATCGGCGATGAGCGTGAAAGCCAAGGTTGTCGTGGTTCTCCTCGTGCTGGCCGGACTCATTCTCGCCCCCGTGCTGCTCGTGGTCCTGCTGCTCGTCGCCCTCGCTCTGGCGATCGTCGTCGCCGTGCGGAACGGGGCCGGATGACCAGGTCGGCGAATGTGTCCATACGGCAGATCGGAGGTCGACGAAATACTGACAAAGCGGTCATCGCGTTGTGCCGCTGGTGATTTCACGCGGGACGATCGCTCTCGAAATACTATCCGTGATAGTGGCCGATGTACGGTCTGCGACGTTGGCAGAGCGTATCGTCGGGATTCGGGGGTACTCCGAAAACTCCGCAGACCGCATCGGGTCTCGCGAGACATATCAGAAGCTGCGACACACTACCGGGGTCGGCGTTAGGTGCGTGGTGAATACCCATAGGTAAGAGGGGTTCAACGATGAACACCAAGGGTCAAGTAGCTGTCGCCGTCGGCGTGGGGTATTTCCTCGGCCGGACGCGCAGGATGAAAATGGCGTTGATGCTCGCCGGCGCGGGCGCCACCGGGAGATTTCCCGGCGGGCCGCGAGATCTGCTGGAGCGCAGCACCAAGATGCTGACGGATTCGCCGGAGTTCGCGAAACTGACCGACACCGTACGGGGCGAACTGTTGAACGCGGCCAAGATTGCCGCAGTCACTGCCGCGAGCCAGCGGATCGACTCGTTGAGCAATCGGCTCGAATCGTTGCCCGTCGGAGACGTCACAGACACCGTCGGAGACGTCACAGACACCGTCGGAGACACCGCGGGCAGCGTCGGAGACGTCACAGACACTGTCGGTGGCGTCACCGAGGCCGCCACCGGTGTCACGGAAACCCTCGGGGCGTCGCCGGAGGAGGGAGATCCGGAAGCAAGAAGCGCGCTCGCTCCCGGGACGACGATGAGGCAACTGACGACGAACCGGACGACGACGCTGATGAACCGACCCCGTCGAAGCGACCCATGGCACGTCGCCGGAGCGCGAGCGGCGGTACTCGATCCAACCGTGGATCGAGGACCACGAGATCCGACGATGACGACGACGATGAGGCACCAGTTCGGAAACGCAGGACGCGGGCCAAGGCGACGACGGATGCCACGCCCGTTCGCAGAGGTTCGAGGTGATGGCAATGACGGACACCTCCGACAAGGTACGAAAGTCTGCACCCGGCGACTCCTCGGGAGTGCTGCAGGATGCGGTACAGTGTCTGATCGGCACGGCCACCAACCGTGCACTGTCCTCGGTGACGGGCAAGGTGCAGAACACATCTGGCCGATTGACCGAATATGCGGAAGGCGGTGGCGGAGGTCTGCTCAGCGCGGTCACCGGTGCCGAGAAACGCGACGACGGTGAGTCCGGGCTCAAGTCCGCGATCCGTGGGGGCTGGGAGGGCACCAAGAACAAGGTCATGGACACGGCTTCCAACGTCAAGGAGGCGGTGACCGGCGGCGGTGGTGAGGGAAAAGGCGGCAAAGGGAAGAAGTTCAAGTTCACCAACATCGTCGAATCGATCGATGTCGGCGTCCCCGTACAGCTTGCATACGATCAATGGACGCAGTTCGCCGACTTTCCGTCCTTCATGAAGAAGGTCGAGCAGGTCGAGCAGGTCTCCGACGAGAAACTTCAGTGGAAGGCGCAGGTCTTCTGGTCGCACCGGACGTGGGAGTCGACGATCGTCGAACAGGTTCCCGCAGAACGAATCGTGTGGCGTTCGAAGGGAGCCAAGGGATACGTCGACGGTGCCGTCACGTTCCATGACCTGACACCCGACCTCACCCGAATCCTCGTGATCCTGGAATACCATCCGCAGGGATTCTTCGAGAAGACCGGCAACCTGTGGCGAGCGCAGGGTCGGCGAGCGCGCCTGGAGCTGAAGAACTTTCAACGTCATGTCATGACGGACACGGTCCTGCACCCCGACGATGTCGAGGGCTGGCCCGGTGAGATCCGGGACGGTGAGGTGGTCGAGCCGGAGCACGACGAGGACACAGGGGAGGACTTCGAGGACGAGGACGAGGACGAGGCCGTCGCCGGAGACGAACCTGACGCCGACGATGCCGGTGAGGACGCCGAGTCCTACGACGATTCTGTCGACGCCGAGTCCGACGACGACCATGTCGACGATGACGACTCGATCCTCACCGACGAGGAAGACGAGGACCAGACGCCTCCGAGACGGCGGGGCCGCCCGCGAAAGACGACGGCCGCTCGGTCGGGTCGCTCCCGGCAAGGCGCGGGCCGATGACCACCGCAGTGACGGGTGCGGGTGGAGGCGAATCGAGCAGCTTGGCCGACGTCATCGACACCATCCTTGACAAGGGTCTGATCATCGACGCATACGTGCGCGTGTCGCTGGTCGGTATCGAGTTGCTGACGATCGACGCCCGTGTCGTCGTCGCCAGCGTCGACACCTATCTGCGTTTCGCGGAGGCGGTGAACCGACTCGAGATCGGAAGTGAGCCGCAAGGTCTGACGGATGTGGTCGGGTCCGTGACCTCGGGCGGAGCCAAGTCGAAGACCGAGGGGGCTCTGGAGGCCGCCGGTGAGAAACTCGGCGACCTCCTCGGCGGACAAACGGAACCCGCGCGCGAACGCAAGTCGCGTGGACCCGGCAGGGGGGGCGACTGATGTCCACGTCGGAGCAAGCCACCGATGCGCGGGATGAGCCGCGCATCGAAGGGATATACGTCTACGGCATCGTGCCGGCAGATGTGAAGACCGAGGACGACGCAGTCGGTATCGACGATTCGCCGGTGAGCATCATCAGCCATGGCGACATCGCGGCGCTGGTCAGCGAGATCTCGGTGGACAGGCAACTCGGTAAGCCCGCGGACCTGAGAGCTCACGCTCACCTCCTGGACGGAACCGCGAAGGTGGCGCCGGTGCTCCCCATGCGATTCGGTGCGGTCCTGACCGACGTGGAGGCGGTGAAGGACGAACTGCTCACCGAGAACGCCGACGACTTCGCCGCGGCGATGGCGGAACTCGAGGGCAAGGCGCAGTTCATGGTCAAGGCGCGCTACGTCGAAGACGCGATCCTGCGTGAAGTGATCGGTGAGAGCGCACAGGCGCAGGAGCTGCTCGGCGCGATCCGCGATCAGCCGGAGGAGGTCACCCGCGACGCGCGGATCGCTCTCGGCGAGATGGTATCCCACGCGATAGAGGCGAAACGCGAGGTCGACACCCGCGTCGTCGCCGAGGCTCTCGAGTCTTTGACCGATCAGATCAGAGTCCGTGAACCCACTCATGATGAAGATGCCGCGAACGTGGCGATCCTCCTCGACACCGACCGTCAGGAAGATCTCGAAGCCGCGGTGGGAACGTTGGCGGAGAACTGGGACGGCAGGGTCGAGGTACGCCTGCTCGGACCGCTCGCCGCCTACGACTTCGTGATGACCCGCGAACCGGAGGGCTGAGGCAATGGGACTGCTGTCGTTCATCGTCACCCTGCCCGTCGCCCCGGTGCGAGGGGTGATTTCACTCGCCGAGCTGATCCAGCGCCAGGTCGAAGAGGAGCTACACGATCCAGCCAACGCCCGCCGGGCGTTGGAGGAGCTGGAGGAGGCGCAAGAGTCAGGCGAGATCGGCCAGGAAGAGGTCGAGCGGGCGGAGGAAGCGATCCTCGACCAGATGACGGAAACAGACGAGGTGCCGACAGAGGAGAGGGAGTGAGGAAGCCATGGCGCGAGAAGAGCCGCCTGCCCTCTCGGCGCAGGACACCGTCGCGCTCGCACTGCGCGCGATCACCGAGCTGACGGGCAAAGAGACGATGGGTGCGACGTCGGTGACCCCGACCGACGAAGGATGGACCGTCGAGGTCGAGGTCATCGAGGATCGTCGCATACCCTCCTCGACAGACATGCTCGCCCTGTACGAGGTGGACATCGATCTGGACGGGCAACTGTTCTCCTACCGCAGAACCCGTCGCTACAGCCGGGGTTCGAGTGACACCTCGACGGTGGGAGAGCCATGACCGTGTCGCGTGACAACTACGGCCGCGCTCCGCAGAGCGCTGTGGGCGGGCTCGGTGGCGGACATCAGTCGACGAACCTCGGTGACATTCTCGAACGGGTGCTGGACAAGGGGCTTGTGATCGCCGGCGACATCCAGGTCAACCTTCTCGACATCGAACTGCTGACGATCAAGGTGCGGTTGGTGATCGCGTCGCTGGAGACGGCGAAAGAAGTGGGGATCAACTGGTGGGAGAACGATCCGTGGCTCACCGGAAAGAGCAGTGATCTCGAACTCGAGAACCGAAGGCTCAGAGAGAGGATCGCTGCGCTCGAGGCGGACCGATCGGCCGACCACGACCTTGCGGCGGACCGCCGGACCGAGCTGGAGGGCAACCCGCGAGGTGACCACGATGAGCGACCGTGAGGGAGTGTGGCTGTATGCCATCACGCGGGACGGCGTCGATCACTCGCGTCTGTCCGACGTCAGAGGTGTGGCAGGCGAGCCGGTCCGCTCGGTGACCGCCGCCGGCCTGTGCGCGGTTGTCGGCTCGGTGAGTCTGGACG
Source organism: Gordonia sp. YY1 (assembly GCF_009872315.1). NCBI lineage: Bacteria > Bacillati > Actinomycetota > Actinomycetes > Mycobacteriales > Gordoniaceae > Gordonia > Gordonia sp. YY1. Next base: position 84,973 of record NZ_WXYI01000012.1, read on the forward strand.
AGTACGGCGAGGGTCCGCTGCAACGGAATCTCGAGGACCTCGACTGGCTGGCGGCGACAGCACGCGCCCACGACGGAGTCGTGGCCGCCGTTCTGAATTGCGGACCCACCATTCCGCTGCGCCTGGCAACCTTGTACCTCGACGACGCCCGGGTGCGGGACCTTCTCACCGAGCGACGGGACGATCTCGGCGCCGCGCTCGACCGCGTCACCGGGCGGAGCGAATGGGGCGTCAAGGCCTACGGCGACCCGAAGCTCCTCGCGCAGCCCACCGAGGACTCCGGTCAGAAGGGCGGACGCGGGACGGGGACCGCCTACCTACTCCGCAGGCGCGCGGAACTCGCGGCGCAGCAGGACATCGAGCGCCGTGCCGCCGAGCATGCCGAAGCCATCCATTCAGCTCTCGGGGCGCACGCCGTGGACGGTCGGCGCCAGCAGGTGACCGACCCGGTGATCTCCGGCAAACGGGCCTGGATGATCTTCAACGGCACCTATCTGGTCGAGGACCGGCTGGTCGACGAATTCGCCGGCGTCGTAACCGAACTCGATGGCAAGTACCCTGGCGTCTCTCTCGAGCTGACCGGGCCGTGGCCGCCGTACTCCTTCACCGGGATCGACGAGGCGAAACCATGAACGAGTCGGCTCCCGTGGTCCGGGCGGATGACACGCGCCGCATCGCCCTGGTCGATCTGCTCGACCGGGTGCTGGCCGGCGGGGTCGTCATCACCGGTGAGATCACCCTGTCACTGGCGGACGTGGACATGGTGAAGATCTCGCTGCGCACCCTCATCGCGTCGGTCAGCGCGCTCGAACCGCTCTCGTCGGCCACGGACGGCGCGGCCGACCGATGACCGAGCCGGCGGATCGGCCTGAATCCGTTGATGTCGATGCCCTGATCGACGAGGGGCAACGTGTTCTGCCGCAACGCATCGACGCGGATCCCGAATCAGTCGAGCGCGGTTTGGTCGCCCTGGTCCTCACCCTCGTCGAATTGCTGCGTCAGCTGATGGAGCGCCAGGCGATACGCAGGGTCGAACACGGAGATCTGAGCGACGATCAGATCGAGCGAATAGGGACCACGCTCATGCTTCTCGAGGAGAAGATGACCGAGCTCCGTGATCATTTCGGGTTGACTCCCGAAGACCTCAACATCGACCTCGGACCGCTGGGACCTCTGTTGCCACCACCCTGAGTAGCGCCCCAACCGATTGCGAGCCGGATGTAGGCGCGCAGGACGCCGAACTCGGTGATGTCCAGTACCGATGGGTTGAGCTTTGGCCACCGCCACGTGATCAGGGTCGGTGGTCAAACCGTTTGGTGCCCAATAGCTTTGATGCTCAGCGACCACCCGATCACCACATCGGGTAACGACCCGGTCCAGGCTTGCGGTCACGGTGACCATGGCCGGCGCGACCGGTCGACCGAGATCCGCCTTTCAATGGTGCTGCTGATCATCCTGAACGAGGTGGGTTGGACCGCTGACTGATTGCGCATTGTCTGGTCGGCCGAGGTAGGTCGATTCGAGCACGACGTCTTTGATGATCTTTTGGTATTCGGCGTGTGACGGGTGTTCTCGGGTATGCCAGTCGAGGCCCTCTTGGCTGCGCATGAATGCTCGGTACTGTGGGGCGCCTGGGTATTTGACGTTGTCTGCCACGACAACCGAGCCCGGGTGCAGCCATTCGTGATCCAGGATCCGGCGGAGATCCGGGAGATACGCGTCTTTTTCGTGGTCGATGAAGACGAAATCGAGGGTTCCGGGGGCGAACTGGTGTCTGTCGCCCAGCGTGCTGAGGGTTCTCCCGTCATCGTCCAACGTTCCGACGATCACGACGATGCGCTCGCCGATGCCCGCGTGATCCCAGATCCGTCGGGCAACGGCGGCGTTCGCCGGATTGAATTCGATCGAGTACAAGACGGCGTCGGCGGGCATGACACGCGCAATGCGCAGTGCACTGTAGCCGCAGTAGGTGCCGAGTTCCAGCAACCGGCGCGGTTGTGCTGCTGCGACAGCGTCATCCAGCAACTTGCCTTTCTCGTCACCGATGTTGATCAGATAGCTCTTGGTATAGCAGAACTCGTCAATCGCCCGGATGACGTCGTCGATGTCGTTCCGGCGAGCATGCGTGCACACGTAGTCGGCCAAGGCCTGTTCGCGACCGTCACCGACCTGCCAGGTGGCGCCCATATGCCGCAGACCGAACAGGAACCGCAGATACGACCATCGCAGAAACATCACCGGCCTACCGATGCACTCGTTGACGCCGATAGCCAGACCGAGTGCCGCGATGGCCGTCAGCGCAACCCGCGAGAGTCGACTCCCAAAGAGTCTCGGCCGACGTGTGATCAGCAGAACCGATGAAGCGACCGACACCGTGACCGCCAGGATCGCATCGAAGTGTTTGCCCACATGCCCCTCCGTCACTCTGCTGCCGACGTCATGGCAGACCTTCTGCGTGCTGCATGACTTCACGGTCGCCCGCCGATGCGATGGCGCCGAGTCAATTCGGCCTCCAAGATCGGTCCGATGACCGCGAGGGCCTCGGGATTCGCCATTTGGGCATGCGTGACGTCGACGGAGTGTTCGATGATCGTTCCGGACACATACGGTCGCCACATGTCGCCGGTGAGGCCGCCGGTGATTCCTTCGCGTGCCGAGAAGTACAGCAAGTCACCGTCGTAGGATTTCGGCCGATAGTGCGCCGACATGCCAACGCAGTCGACATATCCCTGGTGCAGGCGCTCGAGCTGCTGACGGGTCAACCCCCGGCCCGGCCCGGTGGTGTGGGCGAGCAGATCGACTGCGTCGTCGATGGCCAGCGGCCTGCTGTCAGGAGTGTCTGTCTCGTTGCCTTGTAGGTGGGTGATCAGATCGCGCATCGTCGGCGATGGCGGCCGGGGTGTGCCGTCGGCGAATACGACGCTGTCGAGCATGATGAGCAAATCCACGTCATGCCCACGAGCGCGTAGCCCGATGGCAAGCGCGTGCGCGAGTTGCCCGCCCAGCGACCATCCCAACAGGTGGTAGGGCCCCTGTGGTTGCACACGCGTGAGCTCGTCCAGGTATACCTGCGCCAACTCCTCGACGGTCCGCCACCGCTGCCCTCCGGCGGCGATGGCTGGGGACTGCAGCCCGTAGATCGGCCGGTCGCTGACGTACTGCAGCAAGCCGGTGTAACACCACGACAGCGGCACGGCGGAATGCAGACAGATCAGCGGCGTCCCTGAACCGTTGCCACGCAACGGAAGAATTGTCTCCAGCGCGGACACACCTGCCGTCGGATCACTGTTCGAGCCGACCGCCGCCGAGGACTCGATGGCGGCTGCCAGGGTGCCCACCGTCGGGGTGAACAACGACGACATCGCCACCGCGGTGCCGCTCTGCTCCGACAATCGTTGACACAGATCCACTCCCAGCAGCGAATTGCCACCGAGTTCGAAGAAATTGTCGTCCAGACCGACGCGCGAGTGTCCGGTCACTTCGGCGATCGCCGCTGCCACGATGTGCTCGATCTGTGTTTGCGGCGGGCGAAATGCGGGACGCGCCAGCACTTGTGGATCAGGCAGTGCGGATCGGTCGGCCTTACCGCTGCCGGGGTTGATCGGTATCGCGGTCAGCGGCACCAACGCTGCCGGAACCATGGCCGGCGGCAACACTGTCCGCAACCGCGCCAACACGGCGGCGCGGTCGAAGCCGTCGCCATCAGCCGCGACGACATAACCGATCAACCGGTCGCCGAGTGTCTCGGACGTCCACATCCGCACCACGGCCTGATCAACTGCCTCGTCCGCGGTCAGAGCACGCTCGACTTCGGACGGTTCGATGCGCTGCCCGCGTAGCGAGATCTGGACATCGCTTCGTCCGAGGTACTCCAGGGTGCCGTCCGGCTGCTCGCGAACCACATCACCGGTGCGATACATTCGGGTTCCCTCGGGGCCATACGGGTTTGCGACGTAACAATGGGCCGTGGTCGCGGGCCGTCCCAGATAGCCTCGCGCCAACGCGTCACCGGCGACATAGAGTTCGCCGCGGGCCCCGGGCGGTGCGAGGCCGAGCTTGGCATCCAGCACGAGAGTCTGCATTCCGGGGAGTGCCCCGCCGATCGTCATGGTCGCGTTGGGATCGAGCGCACCTGTGTGGGTCACGATCACAGTGGCTTCGGTCGGGCCGTAGGAATTGAACATGGGCACCCGGGTGGCCCAGCGGCCTGCAAGTGCCGGTGGGCATTTGTCGCCGCCGACGGTGACGCATTGCAGCGACGTCAGTCGATGCGGGTCGAGTGTCGCCAAAATGGTCGGCGTGACGTTCAAATGGGTGATCGCCTCCTGCTCGATCACCTGGGAGAGTTGTTCGCCGGCCACGATGTCCGGTGCCGGCACGACCAGCTTCGCCCCGGACGCGAATGCGGAGAGGTATTCGAGCATCGACGCGTCGCAGTAGGGTGAATGCGCCAGCAGCACGACCGATTCCGGGCGAATCCGACCCCGAGCGAGCAGTTCGTCACTCAGTGCCGACAGACCCTCGTGAGTGCTGAGCACACCCTTCGGCTCGCCGGTGGATCCGGAGGTGTAGATCAGATAAGCGGGGTGAGCGGCGCGCAGCGGCCGTGTCCGATCCGCATCGGTCACTGCCACAACCGGCTGTGTTGCTGCGGCGCAGGTGAATTCGTCGCTGTCGAGTAGCAGCCAATCCACCGCCGTGGCGTCCAGCAGTGTGCACCATCTGGTGAGGGTGATTCCCGACATCGCCCCAGAATCTGCAATCAGCTTCGTCACCCGCGCCGGCGGATCGGTGGGATTCACCGGGAAGAACACCGCGCCTGCCCGGGCTACCGCCCACAGCGCCATGACCGATTCCACCGATCGGGACAAGGCCACCGCTACAACGACTTCCGGACCGGCCCCACGTGCTGTCAGCTCACGTGCCCACTGTGCGGTCACCTCGTCGAGTTCGCGATACGACACCGACCGGTCCGGCCCGCTCAGTGCAATCCGTTCACCGGCACCGATCCCGGCCGCCAGCAGCTCCGGCAGCAACCGCGACCGACGCCGGGACTGCGGGGCCGCGACGCTCCGTGTGCCGGCCCTGAGTGCGAACACCTTCTCCCCGGCCGAAGCCCGCAGGAATCGGGACAACCAGTCCATGAACTGCTGGTGATACCGATCCAGCTCATCTGCGGTGTACAGGGCGGGGTTGGCATGAAAATCGATGCTGAGGGGTCCGGTACCGACTCGGTAGCAGCTGACCGACAGATCTTCTACCGGCCCGGCCGAGAGCAGGTGCGCCCGACCGCGGGCGCCACCGAAGCCGATGCTCTCGGGAAGGGTGAGGACGTTGATCAGCGGACCATAGCCACTGCGACCGGCCAGCCCCACACCGTGGTCGCGGAGCAGGTCTTCGTGGCGATACAGTTGGTGCCGCAATGCGCCGATGATGGTCAGGCGCACCTGTTGCACCAGTTCAGCGACCGTGCTCTCGGCTACGCCTCGCACGCGTATGGGCACCACGTTCGAGACCATCCCCGCCGATCGACGCAGTGCCCCGGTGGTTCTGGCGGCCACCGGCAGTGACACTGTGACATCGCGGTCACCGGTCATGTGCGCCAGGAACCCGACTGCTGCCGCGACCAACACCTCTGCCATTCCGGTGCCGTACCGGCCGGCCACGGCATCGAGCCGCGCCGTTGCTGCTGCATCAACCGTTGCCTGCGCCGAATGCGGCCTTGTCGACGGTGCAGCGTATCGATCGGTCAGCTTGGTGATGTGATCCAGACCGGCGAGTTGCCCAGCCCAGTACGCGCGGTCGGCGTCGAATCGTGGCGAGCACCGATACCGCTGCTCGGTCGCCACAATCTCGGTCAGGAGCATCGCCCGACACGGTGGAGCGGCCGTACCTTCGGTTGCGGCGGAATACAGTTCGGCCGTTCGCTGCGATAGTTGCGCGGCGCCGAAGCCGTCCATCGCAATATGGTGGCTGCGCGCGTACCAGCGGTATCGGTCGGGACCGAGGGTGAACATCACCGTCCTGGTGACATCGGGACCCGACAAGTCGATGGCGGCCTCAAGGTCGTTGCTCATCCAGACACGAGTGGCATGGTCTGGATCGGGTTGATCGCTCACATCGATGCAGTCGAACCCCGCCGGTAGATCATGGTCGACGTATTGGCGCGGCCTACCACCGACGACCGTGAAACGCACATGTGGCGACTGCAATTCTCGACCGGCCCGTCGCCAACAGTCCTGTAGCAGTTCGAGATCGACGGGTCCGTGCAGATCGGCATACTGAGAAATGGAGAACGGCGTGCGCGGGTGAAGTTGTTGCGCCATCCACAGTTCGGACTGCGCGACCGACAATTCGAAGGTGCTCGCCGCCGGTATCGCGCTGCCATTCTGGCGCACGTCGCCCGACAGGTCCAGCACGGCAAAGTCCTCAGCGCTCGACGGCGAGGGCGTCAGCGACGGCGACTGTGCTTGATTGCACTGTCACAGTTCGGCACCAGCTGCGAGGAAACGTTCAACGGCGTCCATCATCTGGCTGACCGAATCGGCGACATACAGCACTGGCTGACAGATGCTGTCGTCGATGTCGCTGGCAATGACATCCTCGACCCGGAAGTCTCTCAACTCCGCATCCTCGAAAGACTCCATCTCTGCAACCGAGGACAAGATGGCGGCACCACACGCTCGCGGGCGGCCGTTCTCGATGACCAGGCCGACCTCCATGGTGAACCAGAACAACCGTGAGATCGCCGTCCGCACCTCGTCAGAGTCGGCGTGTAAGGCAGCTCGTCCGAACCGGCGGTACAGCTCCGCGAACTCCGGATCGGCAAGCATCACCCCATGGCCGACCAGTTCATGAATGACATCGGGGTCAGGCGAAAATGATTGCTCCGTGACCGGGCGCACATCCGGGGTTGACGTGAGAATGCCCTTGGCAAGTGGTCCGTAGAACAGCGGGCCCGGTACTGCCCCCATCGCCGGTGCGAGCTCGAAGCCGGTCAAGGACCGAAGGGTACGTGAGACCTCACTGAGCTGCGGCACCCGGCCGGTGGGCAGCTTCACGCGTTGTGCGGCCCCCTGATACGCCATGCAGCTGAGATCCTCATGCATGCCGCGAAGGGTCGCGAACACACGCGACCACAAGGCGTCCTCTTCGCTGCTGTAGCCAAAATCGGGCAACGGTCGCCCCGGGCGAAACGCGCGGGCGACCCGCTCGCGCTCGGCTCGTATATCGAGACATGCTGTCATCGCAATCGGTACTTTCTCGTTGCTGGAATCTTCCTGCCAGTCTCAGTTGCTCCTGTTCACGCTCAGCTCAAATGTGTTCGGGTTCTCCGATTATGAACGGTAATCTTGCCACCCGTGCTGCGAATTCACCACAGACTGACAACATCTGGAGAAGGCAGTACCCGGCGAAATGTTTTGCGAAACCAGCGATGTCGTCCGGAATGTGCGAAATGAGCGCTTTGAATCTGGCCGATCTGCGACACGTTTCGGGATTCGGCTCATGCGCCGATCGCGGCAGCCAGTGTGGGCCAAGATCTGTGCAGCTGGTCTTGCCAGTACGGCCATGAGTGTGTGCCGGCCGCAGGCATGCCCACAGTCACCGGGATGCGCAGGGCACGTAAGCGGTCCACCAATGGCCGCGTGCACTGATTGACAAACGCCTCCAACGCTCCGCCGACGACAACTCGATCGACCAGCGCACCGACATTGCCGCCGATCCCCGGCGCATTGGGTGTTTCGTGCGGGCCCGGAAGGCCGGTGCCGACCGAAACGTACACGTGGGTGCCACGCAGTCGATCCGCGTGCAGCGTCACATCGTGGTCGGCCCACGCGGGATCGCCGGGTGGACCCCACATGTTGGCCGCATTGGCGCCGAAGATCGCCAACTCCGCGTACACCGACGCCTGCACCACGGGGTCGCTCATGCGTGTGCAGCCGCTGTAGGAACCCACCGCCTGATAGAGCCCGCGTGCATGGGCCGCCAGGTCCAGGGCCGAGGTCGCCGACATCGACAATCCGGCAACTGCATTCCGACCGGTCATGGAGAATCTGGCGTTGAGCAATGGCGGCAACTCGCGGGTCAGGAACGTCGCCCATTTGTTGGTGCCCAAGACGGGATCGTGATGTTGCCAATCGGTGTAGTAGCTGGCGCGGCCTCCCATCGGGATCACCACGTTGACGTTCTTGTCAGCGAAAAACGAGGCCACGTCGGTTCGTCCGGTCCACGCGCCCCCGCCTTCGCCGCCGTCGACGGCGTTGAGGAGATAGAGCGCGGGTGCCGACGCATTCGGGTGCGACACCCACAGCGGAATCCGGCGATTCATCGCCGCCGAATACACCGTCACCGCGAACTGGCGTCCGCCCAGAGGCGTCACGGACACCACGGCGGATCGATCCGACCCAACTGGTCCTGCCGGGTTGGGCGCTGCGAATGCAACCGGGGAAGATGCGGCCATCGCGCAGACCACCATCCACGCGCCGACGGCCATCGACGCGCCGACGGCCATCGACAGTGGGCCCCGCCGGCGCACCGTCATCGGACTGATTCGCTGCAAGCAGGTACACGCCGCCGAGCGTTGTGTTCATACATCCCGGAATCGTAGCCGCTGCGGGAATGATCCCGGCGCGAATTTCGTGATGCAGTGTTGAGCGGGGTGCACGGCTGCTGTGAACGCGCTGTCGTCTACACCGCGATCGTCGGCGAAGCGGTGCGTATCCGACGGCGGATTTGCCGTTCACATGATGGAAACCAGCTGTGCGCGTGGGAAGTTCATCGAACACCGGGACGGCTGACAACGCATCACGTCGGCGCAGCCGGCCGCGACACGATGACGTACCGAGCTGAGCGGACACGGATGCCGAGAAGCGGACAGACGGTTCCCCTTCGAGCTGCCCGAAATATGCTGATCAAGGCTCGCCGCCCCACGGAGACGGGTTCTGAACCGGCCTTATGCGTGCCCCTGGTCAGACTCGAGCTGACACTGGACGGGTGTTGAATACCCAAGGTGTGCACTCGACGGTCAGATGCCACCTGCGGTTACGGCTCCACTTCTCGTCATCAGTGCAGGTAACTACCACTTCTCGCCACGTGTTTCGAGGAGATCGGCGGAGTGCACAACAAGGTACTCGCTGATCGGACGGGCTGCCTCAGAGGTGGAGTCGTCGCGAACGCCGTCGTACCCAGGCTTCCGAGTTCTCGGTGAGCATCGCCTGGGCCTTGCGGCGTTCCGGGTCGACACGACGAGCACAGGGTGGGGCCACTTTTTTTACTGGCCCCCAGTGGGGACCTCGACCTGGCCACCAATGGTGCCTTTCTCATGGCCACGGACATGGCGGAGGGGTTTCGGTGCTATGAGCGAAGTGTCAATGCGAGTCGCGGGCACAGGCGGACAGCGTCGCGTGCGTGCCGAAGTGATTCGCGTCCGATGACCGGTTCGGGCGAACCACTCAACGGCAGGGGGTACCCCCATTCGTCGCGAGCGAGTTCTCGCGGAAGGAGTTCCGTGCAGATGCCGCGTCCATCGCAGCGAGTCCAATCGATGTGCAATCGTGTCGCGGCGCGCTCGCGGTCCCTCATGTGATTCTCCTCTGCTGGGTGAGGTGACCCGCTTCGCAGCGCCCACGAAGATGGAACTCGACATCACGGGCGAAGGTGGTCAGCGCGGAGCGCACCAAACGGGCGGTGCCGTCAGGGTGGTGGCAGGCGCCGCGCCCGTCGACGAGCCCGGCGAATCTGCGGATATCGGTGATCACATCGGCGCCACACCGCCCCCGAGCCAAGATCGCCATCGACTCTGCGAGGCGGGGAAGCCCGTTCAGGCAGGGTCCGCATTGACCGGCGCTTTCACGGGCAAGGTATTCGACGATGCGGGCCGTCGCGGAAACTCCGCACGAACCCGAGTCGAGCGTGTGGATCACGCCCGCTCCCGGGCTCGCGCCGAGTGTGGACAACGACCACCGTGACAGAGTCTGACCGCTCAACTGGTCTGTCCCGTGCCACGTTCCGTGGTATCCGCCAACCAGTACCGCACGGAAGCGACCGGGTTCACCGGCTACGGGGTTCAGGACCGAATACAGCGGAACCCCGATGGGGACCTCCCGCACTTCGGGATTGCGATTCGTACCGGTGAGGGTGATGAGCATCGTGCCCGGTTCGTCCGGGGTACCGACTTCTCGGAACCAGTCGGGCCCGCGGCGGGCGATCGTCGCGATGTGTGCAAGGGTTTCGACGTTCTGGACCAGGGTCGGACGGCCCCGCAACCCCGAGACCGACGTGCTGGTCACGGAGTCGCTCGGAATCGCTGCTCTACCGCCGACCGCCGCGATCACTGCGGTCTTCTCGCCTGCGACGAATCGCTCGGGTGCCTCGACGACCGTGATGTCCGTCGGGTCCCAGCCGGTTGTTCTGCGCTCGTCGATGAGCCGGCGGAGCGGTGCGACCATGTGCTGTCGAACGTACAGATAGGACTCATGGGCGCCGATGGCGTCAGCGACTGCGGCCATCCCGTCGAGGACCAGGTGTGGCGAGGAGTGAAGCAGTGCTGCGTCTTTGCGGCTGAGCGGCTCACCTTCGGAAGCGTTGGCGATGAGGACGCACCGTCTGCCCGCTGCGACAGCGGCCATCTTCCTCGCTGCCGGAAACCCGGCACCGCCGCGCCCGCGCAGCCCTGCCGCCGCCACCGCATCGATCAAGTGGGGTCCGCAGCGGGGACGAGGACCGAAGCGGGCAGCGTGGCGGGCCAGGTCGTGACCGTCCCCGGATAGGAGTCGGGTCGAACGGGAGACAGGTGAACGGAACGGCGCAGTCGTTGTCATGCGGACACTTTCATTCGGGTGTCGTGATGTTCGTAGAAGTCGTGGCGGAGTCGGAACACGCCTGCTGCGGTCATCAGAGCGATGCACGCGGCAACGATCGTGAGGAACCACAGGTGCCCGGCATCGGTGCCGTTGCCCAAACCGTGTACCAGGGCGATCGGCCACAGGGCGTAGGCGAGCCAGTGCACCGTTCGGAAGACTCGGTGCCCCAACCGGTGACGGAGAAGGCTGGTGACCCCGACAAGGATGATCAGATCCACTGCCACGGTCCCCAGTCCAAGCCAGAAAGGGCGGTAGGTGCCGAGGAAGGGCAGCACAACGTCCACGAGTTTCAACTGCGCATAGGGATCGAAGAACAGTGCTCCCAGGTGGAACGCGATCAACAGCGTTCCGAGCAACGTGGTGTTGCGATGAAGTTCGACCATGCCGAACCGCGGCAGGGTCAACAGGGCGCGACCCGACCGGACGACGATGCCCGATGCGATCGAGAGCGTCAGGATGATGAGGGCCGACATACCTGTGCCGCGGCCCAGTGCCCACAACGCTTGATCCATCACTGGTTCCTCGATTCCCGGGGCCAGGCCGCGGTGTGCGTGACCGCGCCCGCCTGGTCGACGAAGCGCACCGGAAGAGCGAGTGTCGCGGCCCACTGCGATGCGTCGCGTCCGCGCACCATGCAGGCGGTACTGACGGTGTTGGCTATCAGGCAACTCGTTGCCGCGACAGTCACTGTCCGCCAACATGCTTGCGCCGGTGTGCCGAGCACAGGGTCGATGATGTGATGGATGCTCTCGCCTGCGTGGTGCCAGCGCCTCCGAAGCGTGCTCGACGTGGCGATCCCGACGTTCTGCCCCGTCTCGACCACCGCGGCCGGCTGGTCGTCTCCGTCCTGCACTCGAATCTGCCAGCCACCGACAGGGGTAGGGCCGCTGATCGAGAGGTCACCACCGAGATTGACCAACACGCCGCATCCGAACGTCGTGTGGACGAGGGCCGCGCACCGGTCGGCGGCAAGAGCTTTCGCAGTGGCGCCCAGGTCGAGGATCACGCCCGCCGGGACGGTCACCATCTGGTCCCTCGACGTCACCATCTTCCACGAGGCGCGTTGAACAACACGGGGGACGACGCGACGGCCCGCGTGCGGTTCTCGGCTCAGCGCCGCGAAGTCGCGGTCGTATCCGAGGTCGATCAGCGCCGAGCCGACAGTGGGATCGACTGCGCCACCGGTCATCCGCGCGGCATCGAGGGCTGCGTCGATGAAGTCGGCGAGCAACCTGCTGACCGCCATCGGTCGACCGTTCGACCGCGTCAGCGACCTGATCTCGGATGTCTCGCGAAAGCGACTGCAGGCGAGATCTATCGCTGCCAGCTCAGTCTGTACCAGGGTCTGTGCCTCCTCGAGGACCACCGGGTCCGTGACGATCAAGTGGGCGTCGGTTCCCCACACCTGCCAGTGCGACTGCGCCAGTTCGGCGGTCATCGTGGCGCCGTTCATGAGCCGTGCGTGCTGGTCTGTCCGCCGCCGCTTCCCTGTGATACCGCCGGCGCCGGCCCGAACTGTGATGACGAGGTGTCCGGAAACGAGTAAGTCGACGACGACTGCGAGGAGGACTCCGGTTCGCGCGGTGTCGGTGCTGACTGCGGCGTTGCGCCGGCCGTCTGCGTATCGAGGTATGCCAGCGTCGAAGTTCCGATGGCAGCGGCAGCACCGACCGCCAGGACCGTCGCCGTCGCAGCTCGGGTGCGGCGAAAACCGGACTCGGGCGTCTTCATCATGGCCTCCTTGGCAATACCGAGACCAGTGCATTTCCGGGCCTCGATATCCAAGATCCGGTTCGTCGCTGTAGTTTTGCTGAGTGAGGGCTGTGAGGTTGGTCGGGGAGTGACGGGAAGCATCGATCAGCCCGCTTCAGAGCCCGCCTTCGGTGACTCGGTAGACGACCACGAGCATCGTCCGCTCACGTGGAGACCTGGTTCGATCGACAACCGGAGGGCCGCTGGTGTAACCCGGGCCGCGCCGAGAGCTATTCATCGGTCGTGTCCGAGATGGCGGTCCTGATCGACCCGGCCGAGAAGTGTTCGACCGCCGGGGACGACCGAAAGCACATCACGGGCCCACTGGTCACGCACGCGTTGATGGCGCTGTGGCGTGGCTCGGGCTCTGGCCAGGTCTCGGTAGCCTGATGCCGCCCATATCCCGGCGACCAGGGCGTCGAGCAATCCCGCATGTGCCCGTTTGGTGTCGGCGGCGGCCAACCCGATCGCGGTGGCGGCGTGCACGGCGTCGACCCATACACCCACCGCCAGGACCTCCGGGCTGGGATTCACCCCGGACGATGCAGCTTGGATGATGTGCCGCGCCCCCAGGATTCGGGCGACCACGATGCTCGACGTGTCGACGTGGACCCCCAGTGCGCGCATGACACCGCGTGGGCCCACCAGCAGGACCGTTCCCCACGTTCCACGGAGCAGTTCGATTCGGCGGTAGGTTGCGCTCACGGGCGTGTCTCCGTCCAGGTCTTCTGACGCGGTCGGCTCGTTCAGCGGTGCCGCGCCATCGCGACATTACCGAGTGTCGGGGCCACGCCGGCGACGCCCCAGGCCCACGGACGGGTGTGTTCGGCCAGCCAACGCTGCGGTGAATGGGCAGCGGCACGGTTGCCGAAGACGCCGTGGGCGCCGTAGTCGGAGCCGTCAGCGCCATCAAGGGGCTCCCGCACCACGCGCGCCTCTGGTGCCCCCGGTGAGACTCGAACTCACACTGGACGGGTTTTGAATCCGTTGCCTCTGCCAATTGGGCTACGGGGGCCAGTGCTCGGGTTGCCCCGTGCAGGAGCCAACTTTAGATGATCGGCCGACCGGGCCGGCAGCCGGTACTCTTTCGGAGCAACTATGGCGTGGAGGAGGGGATGGTGACGGTGACCGACAGTGCGACGACAACAGCTGGTGAGACCACGAAGACACACCGGGTTCTGGTGGCCGAGGACGACTCGTTGATCCGCATGGATCTCATCGAGATGCTCCGTGAAGAGGGCTACGACGTCGTGGGCGAGGCCCCCAACGGGCAGGTCGCCGTCGAGCTCACCGAGTCGCTGAGGCCCGACCTGGTGATCATGGACATCAAGATGCCCATCCGGGACGGCATCGACGCGGCGACCGAGATCGCGGAGAAGCGGCTGGCGCCGGTGGTCATGCTCACCGCCTTCAGTCAGCGCGACTTCATCGAGAAGGCGCGCGACGCCGGTGCCATGGCCTACCTGGTCAAACCGTTCACCAAGGCCGACCTGGTGCCCGCCATCGAGGTCGCCGTCAGCCGCTATCACGAGCTCAAGCTGCTCGAGCGTGAGGTCGCGACGATGAACGAGCGCCTCGAGACCCGCAAGCTCGTCGAACGTGCCAAGGGTCTGCTCATGCAGAAACAGGGGCTGTCGGAACCCGAGGCGTTCAAATGGATCCAGCGCGCTGCGATGGACCGTCGGACCACGATGAAAGCCGTGGCGCAGGTGGTCGTGGAGACCCTCGGAGCGAACTGAGCGACCGAGGGTCCGTTGACGCAATGCCTCTGCGCGCAAGTCAGTTTCACTGTCTTTACGCAGGGGCAACAAGATCGCGCTAGCTTTTCTCCAGCGAGGCGCGGTTCGATGCGTCGATGTCGATGCGCCGCCTTCGTGGGATACCTCCAATCGCAAGGAGAACACCGATGTCCTTTCGTTTCCTGACGAGCGGGGCGGTGGTCATGACGGCGGCGGCAGCGCTCGTCGTCGCCGGCTGCAGCAGCTCTGACTCCGGTTCCGACGAAGGCTCGGGAGGGTCGGCGAGCGCAGCTGTCGAGTCCACGCCCGCGCCTCCCGGACCGGGCCTCGCCCAGAAACTGGCCTGCAATCCGCCGAAGGCCACCCCGGGACCGGCGAGCACCGCGCCGCTGAAGATCGGAACGCTGCTCCCCGAGACCGGCTCCCTGGCCTTTCTGGGACCGCCCATGGTCGCCGGCGTCAACCTCGCCATCAAAGACATCAACGCCGCCGGCGGTGTGCTCGATCAGCCCGTTGCGCTGGTCACCGGCGACTCCGGCGACACCACCACCGACACGGCCAACGCCACTGTCGACCGCGAACTGTCCGCCGGTACCCAGGTGATCATCGGTGCGGCGTCGTCCTCGGTGTCGCTGAAGGTCATCGACAAGATCGCCAACGCGGGCGCCGTCATGTTCTCGCCGGCCAACACCTCCGACGAGTTCACCTGCTATCAGGACAAGGGTCAGTACTTCCGTACCGCTCCCGCGGATGTCCTGCAGGCACAGGCACTCTCGCAGACGATGGCCGAGGACGGCGTTCAGCGCGTGTCAGTCCTCGCGCTCAACGACCCGTACGGAACAGGCCTGGCCGACAACACCGTTCGTGACCTGGAGGCCGCCGGTGTGCCCGCCGACCAGATCCAGAAGATCATCTACGACCCGAACGCCCAGTCGTTCAACGCCGAGGTCGACCAGGTGAAGAACTTCAACCCGGATGGCATCGCGCTCATCGGGTTCGAGGAGAGCGCCAAGATCCTGACCCGTATGCACGAGGTCGGCATCGGGCCGAGCGACGGCAAGCTCGTGTACGGCGTCGACGGGAACATGGGCAACGCGCTGGGCCAATCGGTCGGTTCCGGTCTGCTCAAGGGCATGAAGGGCACCACGCCGCTCACGCAGACCAGCGGTGAGTTCCAGTCCGCCCTCAAGGAGCTCGATCCCGAGCTCATCGATTACAACTACTCGGGTGAGAGCTACGACGCCGCGGTGCTGAGTGCTCTTGCGGCGACTGCAGCCAAGTCGACCGACGGTCGCACCATTGCCGCCGACATCATCGGCGTCACCAACGGCGACGAGGACTGCGACTCGTACCAGGCCTGCCTGGATCTGCTGAAGAGCGGCAAGACGATCGCCTACGTCGGCAAGACCGGCAACCTGGCGTTCAACGCCGCCGGTGAGCCCAGCGTCGGCTCGTACGGTGTCCTCGAGTTCGACGGGGACAACAAGCTGCTGACGCCGACCCGCAAGTACGTGTCGGTGGCCGCGCAGTAGCCACAACGGAACCAGGGACCCTCGGCTCGCGAGCCGAGGGTCCCTGCGTCTGTCCGCTCATGAGATCCGGTGAGCGACGCTACTTCTTCTTCTCCGAGCTGCCCGCCAGGGTGCCCAGATAGAGCTCGATGATCTTGGGGTCGTTCGCGAGGTTGCTGCCGGTGTCGGTGTAGGCGTTGCGGCCCTGGTCGAGAACGTAACCGCGGTCGCAGATCTGGAGGCAGCGGCGGGCGTTCTGCTCGACCATGATGATCGAGACGCCGGTGGCGTTGATCGCCTTGCAGCGGATGAACACCTCGTCCTGGAACATGGGGGACAGGCCGGCCGACGGCTCGTCGAGCAGCAGCACCGCCGGATCCATCATCAGCGCACGTCCCATCGCGACCATCTGTCGTTCACCGCCGGACAGCGCACCCGCCTTGACCTTTCGGCGTTCGGCCAGCAGCGGGAACAGTTCCGAGACGAACTCGAACCGCTTGACGAAGGTCTTCGGACGCAGGTAGACGCCCATCTCGAGGTTTTCTTCGATCGACAACGCGGGGAACACGTTCTGCGTCTGCGGGACGTACCCGACGCCCTTGTCGACGAGGACGTGGGCCTTGGCCGACGTGATGTCGTCGCCCCGTAGGGTGACCGAGCCCTTTCGCACCGGGATCAGCCCGAACAGGGTCTTGAGCAGTGTCGACTTGCCGGCACCGTTGGGCCCGATGATGCCCACGATCTCGCCGTCGTCCAGGAAGAAGTTGCACTCCTCGAGAATGTTGATGCCCGGTAGGTAGCCGGCGGTGATGTCGTCGGCACGTAGCAGGGCATTCGTGGCGAGCCTGCGGTGTTCCTCCGGCGTGGCCGCGAGCTGTGCCGGCGTCAGCGACCCGGCGTCCGAACCGGTGCTCATCACTGCGCCTCCTTCTCGTCCGCGATGGTGGGCGGTAACTCGGTGACCTCCGACAGATCGCCGCCCACCTCCAGAGTGGCCTCGATGGCCGCCTCGACCTTCTCCGCGAGCACGGCGGTCGCGCCGACCGGTTGCCCCCGGTCGTCGAACTCCAGCGCCTGATCGTGATGCCCCCCGAGATAGGCGTCGACGACGGCCTCGTTGTCGCCCAGGCGATCCGGCAGGGATTCGGCGATGATCTGTCCCTGGGCCATCACCACGACCCAGTCGCTGATGTTGCGGATGACGTCCATGTCGTGTTCGACGAACACCACTGTGACGCCCTCGTCCCGCAGCGACTTGATGTGTTCGAGCAGGCTCTGGGTCAGAGCCGGGTTCACACCCGCCATCGGCTCGTCGAGCATCACGATCTCCGGATCGGTCATCAGCGCGCGCGCCATCTCCAGCAGCTTGCGCTGCCCACCCGAGAGCGACCCGGCGAAGTCGCCCGCCTTGGCGTCGAGCTTGAACCGACGCAGCAGTTCGTGGGCGCGCTCGGTGATCTCGGCCTCCTGCTTGCGCCACGTCCACGGTGCGAGGGCGGCGAGGAAATGCTCGCCACGCTGCTCTGTCGCACCGAGTTTGACGTTGTCGAGCACCGACAGCTTCGACAGTGCCTTCGTCAGCTGGAACGTACGGACCATGCCCCGTCGGGCGACCTGGTGCGGAACCATCCGGCCGAGGGATTCGCCGTTGAGCGACCAGGTACCGGAATCAGGCTTGTCGAAACCGGTGATCAGGTTGAAGAAGGTGGTCTTGCCGGCGCCGTTGGGGCCGATGAGACCGGTGATGGCCCCGCGCTGCACCTCCAGGTGATCCACTTGGACGGCCTTGATCCCCCCGAAGGTGCGAGAGATGTTGTCCACCACGATGATCGGGTCGGGTTTGGCGGACCCGGGTTCGGGTGAGACGTCGGCGAACAGGCGCGAACGTTCGGGAGCGGACAGCGTCTTGAGGTCGCGGCGCGTCGCCCTGGTGTCGGCGATGTCGGGGTCTGTCCCGTCGACCGTGACCCCGGCGGCCGATCCGGTGGGCGTCGAGGGTTCGTCGTCGTGAGCCGTATGGCGACCGTCATCAGGCATCGAGTTGCACCTCCCTCTTGTTGCCGAGGAGTCCCTGTGGCCGGAACACCATCATCAGAATGATCGCCAGACCGAGCAGCACGTAGCGGATCGCGCCGACCTGCTGTGCCGACAGGTCGAGCAGGGGGTCGTCGCCGGCCGTCGCCTGGCGCAGCAGTGCGTCGGGGATGGCAAGGAGGAACCAGAAGAGCATCGCACCGAGAACCGGTCCGAACACGGTCGCCGCACCGCCGAGGATCAGTGCGCCGTAGGCGAAGAAGGTCTGGGCGGTCGAGTAGAAGTCGGGGTTGATCGATTGCGTTGCAAGCGCGTTGAACACGCCTGCGAGGCCGCCGATGCAACCGCCGAGGATCAGCGCCTGCATCTTGAAGAAGTAGGCGTTCTTGCCGAGCGAACGGGCCGCGTCCTCGTCTTCGCGCACCGCCTTGAGTACACGCCCCCACGGGCTGCGCACGAGGAGATAGACCATGAGGCAGAGGAGACCGACGACGATCCAGCCCACCACCATCGACCACAGGTCGCCACCGAGGAATGTGACCCCGAGGAACGAGTACTGCTTGCCGTTGTCGAACGGGCTGATCGTGAAGAAACCGCTCGCGTATCCGTAGATGCCGTTGGTGGAGTGGGTGAAATCGTCGGCCGACGTCGAACGGAACACCAGTCGCAGGATCTCCGACGCGGCGATCGTCACGATCGCCAGATAGTCCGCTCGCAGACGTAGCGTCGGGATGCCGAGGACGACCGCGAGCATGCCGGCGGCGGCGATTCCCACGATGGCGCCCAGCCACAGTGGCTGGTCGTAGTTGACGGCCATGATGCCGACGCCGTAGCCGCCGAGGAGCGCGAAGGCGATCTGGCCGAAGTTGAGCAGCCCGGCATAGCCGAAGTGCAGGTTGAGACCGATGGCCAGCAGAGCGTAGAAGATCGCCGACGGGCCGACGAGCTGCGCGAGCGCAATCTGTAGAGCGGAGATGATGTCCATGGGTCAGCCGATCCTCGCTCGCGACCCGAGAATGCCCTGGGGCCGGATGGTCAGGATGATGATCAGGATCAACAGGCCGCCGATGTATTTGAGGTCGGGACTGAGGATGTACGTCGACAGCTGGACGAGCAGTCCGACGATGAGGCAGCCGAGCAGCGCGCCGTAGGCGGTGCCGAGACCGCCGAGGGTGATGCCCGCGAACATCAGCAGCAGGAGCTTGAAACCCATCTCCCACTGCACGCGGCCACCGAGTTCGGAGAGCGCGAACATCACGCCGCCGAGCGTCGCCAGCCCGCCGGCGAGTGCCCACACGAACAGGATGACGCGGTCGACGTCGATGCCCGACGACTCGGCGAGATCCTTGTTGTCGGCGACGGCCCGCATCGCCTTGCCGATCCTGGTGCGCTGCAACAGCAGAGCCACGCCGAGCAGCACGACGATGCAGATGATGATGCAGGCGAGATTGACCGGTGTGATCGCGAACGGACCCGACCCGATCTGGGTCTGCGCCTGATAGTCGTCGAATGGTTCGGCCCGGTCGGAGAAGAAGATCAGGATCAGATACCGCATCACCAGGGCCAGACCGATCGACACGACGAGCATGGCGATCAGCCCGGTTCGTCGTCGTCGCAACGGTCTCCAGAGGCCGAGCTCGTTCAGGATGCCGATGCCGACGCCGACGATGACGGCGAGGATCGTCGCCGGTATCAGCTGCAGCCCGACCCTCACGTTGAACACCCACGCGACGACGGCCCCCAGTGTCACCAGCTCCCCGTGGGCGAAGTTGGTCAGGCCCGTCGTACCGAAGATCAGGCTGAGCCCGACGCCGGTGATGGCGATGATGAGGCCGAAGCGGATGCCGTCGATCGCCAGGCGCGTGAGTTCGGAGACCGCCGACACCTCGGTGCCGGTCCGCACCTCGCCGAACGAGAAGATGACCGGCCGGGCGGTTCCACCGCTGACATCGACCGGTAACTCGGACTTCTGGACCTCGACATCGTCTGGGAGAGAACCGGTGTCGACGACGATCGTGTACTTCCCGGGTGGGACCATGACCGACCAGGCGCCGGTCGCGGACGAGGTCGCCGTCCCGACGACGCTGCCGGCGGCGTCCTTGGCCTCGAGTTTCACACCCGCGACCTTCTCCGTGCCGTTCCGCAGGACGCCGAAGACCCGCACCTCGTCGGGAGCGGCGTCGGCCGACGGGGTCCCGAACAGCCCGCACAGGATCGATGCCGCAATGAACAGCAGGATGGTCGATGCGGTGCGCCGGGTGAAAGTCCTGCGTGTCGGTGATCGCCGGGATGGCGGGCGGGAGGACGGTGAACGGGTCTGGCAGGCGGGCCGACACTCGGGGCGATGCGCGTGAATCCGTTCGGTGTGGTCATCGGACACGAGTGGGGCCTGCCGGTCAGGCTCTGTCATCGAGGGTGGTACCTCCCTGTTGACCCGTGCGGGTTGGCTTCGGTCGGCGCATGAGCCCGCCGGTGTCGCTGTGCGGCGGGTCACTTGGGGAACTTAGCCGCAGCATCGTCGCCACGTGACGACAACGACGTTTCCCGGAAGTTACATCTGCGGCGCGACGCGATCGGTTCGATCGACGCAATGTCGTGTCGGCTCGACGATCGCGCCGTACGCTGGTCGGATGGTGCCGGTGACCATCACGCAGACCAAAGACGTCGAACTCGCGAGTGCGTTGCTCGCACAGGCCTTCGCCGACGATCCGGTGACGGTGTGGATGGACCCCGACACGTCTCGACACCGCGCGATGTTCCGCACGCTGCTGGTCCACAGTCACGGACGAGGTTCGACGCTCGATCTCGCGATGCGCGACGGGCAACCGGTCGGTGCGGCCGCCTGGGACCCTCCTGGGCACAAGATCTCGACGTGGGCTCAGATCGTGTCGTCGTGGGAGTTCTTCCGTACTCTCGGGTCTCGCGTCAACCGCGGGATCAAGCTCGAGACGGAGTTCGCGAAGTATCGTCCCAAAGAACCCCACTGGTATCTGGGGCAGATCGGTGCCCCGGTCAAAGGTGCCGGCATCGGCACGGCGCTGCTGACGCACCGGCTCGAGCAGATCGACGGACCCGCGTACCTGGAATGCTCCAATGCCCTCAACGTGCCGCTGTACGAGCGGTTCGGCTTCCAGGTCACCGAGGAGTTCGAACTGCCGCTCGACGGCCCGAAGGTCTGGGCGATGTACCGCCCGATGTGACACCTGGTCGTCACCCCCCGGGTCGAACACCCGGCGGGCGGGGTCCGGGTGTCGGAACGGATCACTAGACTCAGCGACTGTGAGTCCAGCGCAGAGTTCCCCGGCAGCAACCCGTACCGGCAGCAAGGTCAAGACCAAGCAACCGGTCCTCATGCTCCTCGACGGACATTCCCTGGCATATCGGGCGTTCTTCGCGCTCCCGGCCGAGAACTTCAAGACGCACTCCGGGCAGACCACGAACGCCGTCTACGGCTTCACCTCGATGCTGATCAACCTGCTGCGCGACGAGGAGCCGACCCACATCGCGGCCGCCTTCGACGTCTCGCGGAAAACGTTCCGCTCGGAGATGTACCCGGAGTACAAGGCGCAGCGCTCCAAGTCGCCCGACGAGTTCAACGGGCAGGTCGACCTCACCAAGGAGGTTCTCGACGCGCTGGGCGTCACGGTCATGGCCATCGAGGGCTACGAGGCCGACGACATCATCGCGACCCTCGCGACCCAGGCCCGCGAACAGGGTTTCAAGGTGCTGATCGTCACCGGTGACCGCGATTCGCTCCAGCTCGTCGACGCCTCGACCACGGTCCTCTACCCGCGCAAGGGTGTCTCGGACCTCACGCGTTTCACCCCCGAAGAGGTGGAGAAGAAGTACGGTCTCACCCCGGCGCAGTACCCGGACTACGCCGCACTGCGCGGCGACCCCAGCGACAACCTGCCCGGCATCCCCGGGGTGGGGGAGAAGACCGCGTCGAAGTGGATTCGTGAATACGGTTCGCTGGCCTCGCTGGTCGATCACGTCGACGAGGTGAAGGGCAAGGTCGGCGACGCCCTGCGTGCTCATCTCGCCTCGGTGCAGACCAACCGTCAGCTCACCGAACTCATCCGCGACATGCAACTGCCGGCCGGCCCCGACGACCTCGCGATGGTCGGCTGGGATCGCGACCGCATCCACCAGCTCTTCGACGACCTCGAGTTCCGCGTCCTGCGCGACCGCCTGTTCTCGACCCTGAGTTCCGTTGAGCCCGAGGCCGAAGCCGGATTCGACCTCGACGGTTCGGTCCTCGGTGCCGGTGAGGTCGCGAGCTGGCTCACCGAACACGCCCGAACGGGCCGCACGGGTCTCGCGGTGACCGCGCCGCACGTCGTCGTGGGCTCCGACCCGACCGGTCTGGCGATCGCGGCCGCCGACGGCTCGTCGGCGTACGTCGATGTGACCACGCTGACGCCGGAAGACGATGCGGCACTGGCCAACTGGCTTGCCGATCCCGACGCGCTGAAGGCTGTTCACGAGGCCAAGTGGGCGGTGCACGCGCTGCGCTCGCGCGGCTGGAAGCTCGACGGGGTCACCAGCGATACCTCGCTGGCGGCATATCTCGTCCGCCCCGGACAGCGGACCTTCAACCTCGACGACCTGGCCCTGCGGTATCTGCGCCGGGAACTGCGCGCCGACACGGGTGCGGGTGACGGCCAGATGTCACTGCTCGACGACGACACCGAGGGCAAGGTCGCCGAACAGCACATGCTCGAGGCGCGGGCGGTACAGGAACTCGCCGACACGCTCGACATCGAGCTCGACCGCATCGACTCCAAGCCGCTGCTGACCGAGATGGAGCTGCCGCTGTCGTTCGTGCTGGCCGACCTCGAGGCCGCCGGCATCGCCGTCGACGTCGACCACTTCAATGCACTCGCGCAGATGTTCAACGACCGGATTCGTGCAGCCGCGGAATCGGCCTACGAGGTCATCGGCGAACAGATCAACCTGGGCTCGCCCAAGCAGTTGCAGACCGTGCTCTTCGACAAGCTCGACATGCCGAAGACCAAGAAGACCAAGACCGGTTACACCACCGACGCCGACGCCCTGCAGTCGCTGTACGAGAAGACCGAACATCCTTTCCTCGCACACCTTCTCGAGCATCGCGACGCCACGAGGCTGAAGGTCACCGTCGATGGTCTGCTGAAATCGGTGGCGGACGACGGTCGCATCCACACCACCTTCAACCAGACCATCGCGGCCACCGGCCGGTTGTCGTCGACCGAGCCGAACCTGCAGAACATCCCGGTCCGCACCGAGGCCGGACGCGAGATCCGCCGCGGCTTCATCGTCGGCACCGACCAGGCGTCCGAGGTCAACTACGAAAGTCTGATGACCGCCGACTACAGCCAGATCGAGATGCGGATCATGGCGCACCTGTCGGAGGACGAGGGACTGATCGAGGCCTTCAACACCGGCGAGGACCTGCACAACTTCGTCGGGTCGCGTGCCTTCGGGGTGCCGATCGACGAGGTGACCATCGAGATGCGTCACCGCGTGAAGGCGATGTCGTACGGACTTGCCTACGGCCTCAGCGCTTTCGGACTCGCGGCACAGCTGAAGATCAGCCGCGAGGAGGCCAAGGAACAGATGGAGGCGTACTTCGCGCGCTTCGGCGGCGTGCGTGACTATCTGCACGATGTGGTCGCCGAGGCCCGGCGCAACGAGTACACCGCGACCCTGTTCGGCCGCCGGCGTTACCTGCCCGACCTGAACAGCGACAACTGGCAGCGGCGCCAGTCCGCGGAGCGGATGGCGCTCAACGCACCCATCCAGGGCACCGCGGCCGACATCATCAAGGTCGCGATGATCAACGTCCACAAGCGATTCGTCGCGGAGAAGCTGACATCGCGGGTGCTGCTGCAGGTCCACGACGAACTCGTGGTCGAGGTGGCGCCCGGTGAGCGGGACGCGGTGGAGGCCGCGGTGCGTGAGGAGATGGGTAACGCCATCACGCTGTCGGTCCCGCTCGAGGTGTCGGTCGGGTTCGGTCGGTCCTGGGACGACGCGGCCCACTGATGGTCTCCTCGCCCAGGCGGGTCGGTGTTCTCATCGGCGACGGCATCGGTCCCGAGGTCGTGCCGGCCGCGATGACGGTGGCCGACGCGGCAGCGGCCGTGGAGGGCTTCGGGATCGATTGGGAGGAACTCCCGTTCGGTGCCGCCGCCATCGCCTCCCACGACGACGCGGTACCCGATGCGACGCTGTCGGCCCTCGACGACCTCGGTCTGTGGATCGTCGGGCCGCACGATTCGGCGTCGTACCCGGTCGAGCACCGCAGCCGCACCCCGGGGGCGGTGCTGCGCACCAGGTACGGACTGTTCGCCAATCTCCGTCCCGCCAAGGCATTTCCGGGCGTGCCGGCGACGAAGCCCGACATCGATGTGTTGATCGTCCGGGAGAACTCCGAAGGTCTCTACGCCGACCGCAACATGACCGTGGGCAGCGGTGAGTTCATGCCGACCCCGGATGTCGCACTGGCCGTGGGGCTCGTGACCCGGTCGGCCAGCGAGCGCATCGCGCGGGTCGCCTTCGAAGCCGCACGGGACCGCGCTGATTCCGGTCGTCCGGCACGGCTGACCATCGTGCACAAGGCGAACGTGCTGCGCCTGACCACGGGCCTGTTCCGCGACGCGTGCCGGGAGGTCGGCAAGGAGTTCCCCGACGTGGAGGTCACCGAACAACACGTCGACGCCATGGCGGCGCTGCTCGTCCGCCGACCCGCCGACTTCGACGTCATCGTCACCGAGAACCTCTTCGGCGACATCCTGTCCGACCTGGCGGGCGAACTCGCCGGCTCGCTCGGGATCGCCGGTTCGGTGAACTGTTCGACGACCCAGGTGATGGCGCAGGCCACCCACGGAGCCGCCCCGGACATCGCCGGGCGGGGCGTCGCGAATCCCGTCGCCATGGTCGCGTCGGTGGCCATGGGGTTCCGGCGCTACGGGCTCATCGCGGACGACCCGGGACTCGTCGCGGCTGCCGACCGCATGGATTCGGCGGTCGCCGGCACCCTTGCGGCCGCGATCGCGACCGCCGACCTGGGCGGGACGGCGTCGACCACCGAGTTCGCCGCGGAGGCGGTCCGGCGGGTGACCGGCCGGTGACGCGCACGCGGACGTGCGTGAACTCCGGGTGGTCAGCCGGTGGGACGGGTGGCAACTACAGTGTGTTGTCTGACCAGGTGATCGTTCGAGATCGAAGGGATGTGTTGTGACACGGGCCTCGACGCGGGTCGACCGACGTTCCCTTCGACCACGCGTGGCCCGGCTGCTGGGCGTGCTCCTGACGCTCGCGGTCGTGGTCACCGGCTGTGTGAACAACGAGGAACGCGAGCGCGCCAACCAGGTGACCCCGATCGACGTCGACGTCGCGAAGGTGCCGGCGATCGCCGCGCTGGTTCCGCCGGAGATCGCTCGCACCGGTCGGCTCGTCGTCGGCGTCAACGTGCCATACCAGCCCAACGAGTTCAAAGGACCGGACGGCAGGATCATCGGATACGACGTCGACCTCATGAACGCCGTCGGCAAGGTCCTCGGCCTGACGCCGGTGTACAAGGAATCGCAGTTCGACACGATCATCCCGTCGGTGCAGGCGGGGACGTACCAGCTGGGCATGTCGTCGTTCACCGACACGCTCGAGCGGGAGAAGCAGGTCGACTTCGTGACCTACTACAGCGCCGGCGTGCAGTGGGCACAGGCCGCCGACGCCGACGAGGCCATCGACCCGTCGAACGCGTGCGGCAAGCGGGTCGCGGTGCAGACCACCACCTACGAGGACACCGACGAGATCCCGGCCAAGAGCGCCGAATGCGTGGCCAGAGGTCTCCGGCCGATCGACAAGGTGAAATTCGACAGCCAGGACGAGGCGGTCAACGCGCTGATCCTCGGCCGGGTCGACGCGATGTCGGCGGATTCGCCGGTCACCGCCTATGCGATCAAACGCACCAACGGAAAGCTGAAGGCCGCCGGTGAACTGTTCGACTCGGCGCCTTACGGATGGCCGGTTCGGAAGGGTTCCGGCTTGGGGCCCGCGCTGCAGAAGGCCGTGCAATATCTGATGGACAACGGACAGTACGACGAGATCGCGGCCAACTGGGGCCTGCAGGAGGGCATGATCGATGTCTCCGTCATCAACGGAGCGGTGAGCTGAGATGACCTCACCGCAGACCGACACCACCACCACGACCGGCGAGCCCGAACCGATCAAGGCGGTACCGCTTCGCCGACCGGGGCAGTGGATCGCCGCCGTCATCATCCTCGTGCTGGCGGCGCTGTTCGTCTACGGGGCCGCCACCAACAAGGCCTACGCCTGGGGCACCTACGGCCGCTACCTGTTCGACGAACGCGTGCTGTCCGGCGTCGGGTACACGCTCGCACTCACGGTGCTGGCGATGACGATCGCGATCGTCCTCGGTGTCGCCCTCGCCATCATGCGGCTCTCGCCGAATCCTGTCCTGCGCGGCACCGCCTGGGTGTATCTGTGGATCTTCCGCGGCACACCGGTGTACGTGCAGCTCGTCTTCTGGGGTCTGTTCCCGGCGATCTACAAGCAGATCGACGTCGGCATCCCCTTCGTTCACCAGTTCGCGTCCTTCGACATCCAGACCCTCAACGCCGCATTCCTGTTCGCGGTCATCGGCCTCGGTCTCAACGAAGCCGCGTACATGGCCGAGATCGTGCGCGCGGGCGTGTCGTCGGTCGGCGAGGGACAGTCCGAGGCGTCGATCGCATTGGGCATGTCGTGGGCGCAGACGATGCGCCGGACCGTGCTGCCGCAGGCCATGCGGGTGATCATCCCGCCCACCGGCAACGAGTTGATCTCCATGCTCAAGACCACGAGCCTCGTGGCAGCGGTACCGCTGACCCTCGACCTCTATGGACGGGTGCGTGACATCTCCGGCGTCAACTTCGAACCGATCCCGCTGCTGCTCGTCGCCTCGACCTGGTACCTCGTCGTCACCAGCATCCTGATGGTCGGCCAGTACTACGTGGAGCGCCACTACTCGCGGGGCGCCACCCGCGCGCTGACCGCACGACAGCTGAAGGCGATGGCCGACGGGCAGGCGGCTGCGGCCGACGACGTCGCGGGCGGACCGGGAGCAGGCCGCACGACCGGGGGAGAGAACGCATGAGTTCCGCCGAGACACCGATGGTCCTCGCCGACCGGGTGTGCAAGAGCTTCGGATCGGTCCAGGTCCTCAAGGGCATCTCACTCGAGGTCGCCCGGGGCGAGGTGACGTGTCTGATCGGTCCGTCCGGCTCGGGCAAGTCGACGTTCCTGCGGTGCGTCAACCATCTCGACGTGGTCAACGCCGGCCGGCTCTACGTCGACGGTGACCTCATCGGCTACCGGGAGCGCAACGGCAAGCTCTACGAGATGAGCGCCAAAGCTGCTGCAGCCCAACGCCGCGACATCGGCATGGTGTTCCAGCACTTCAATCTCTTCCCGCACCGGACAGCCCTCGAGAACATCATCGAGGCGCCGATCCAGGTGAAGAAGCAGCAACGGGCCGAGGCCATCGAACGGGCCGAGTACCTGCTCGAGCGGGTCGGTCTGTCGGATCGTGCCGACGCCTATCCGGCGCAGTTGTCCGGCGGTCAGCAGCAGCGCGTCGCCATCGCCCGGGCCCTGGCGATGGAACCCAAGCTCATGCTCTTCGACGAGCCGACCTCGGCACTCGACCCCGAACTCGTGGGCGACGTCCTCAAGGTGATGCGCGAACTCGCCGCGTCGGGAATGACCATGGTGGTCGTGACCCACGAGATGGGGTTCGCGCGCGAGGTCGCCGACCAGCTGGTCTTCATGGACGGCGGCGTCGTCGTGGAGAAGGGTGACCCGCGCGAACTTCTCGCCAATCCGCAGGAGGGGCGGACGCGGGAGTTCCTGTCGAAGCTGCTCTGAGGCCGGGACCCCGGCTCGTCATGCAGGTTTGTGGCTACAGAAGATCGCGGTGCCGGGGAAATAGCGTCCGCGAAATGGGCTCCACTGCCCCCATTCGCGATCGTGATCGTCAGGCCACTCGGGTTCGATGATGTCGTCGAGGATGAATCCGGCCGCCCGGAGCTCGCGCACCCGGTCGCCGATGGTCCGGTGGTGCTCGACGTAGGTGATCTGACCACTCGGGTCGGTTTCGGTGTACGGCGTCCGGTTGAAGTACGGGATGTGCACGGTCAGCCCCTCGGGCCCCGGGTCGTCGAGGAACATCCACCGCATCGGATGGTTGACCGCGAAAACCCAACGGCCGCCGGGCTTCAGGACGCGGGCGACCTCGGCCATGACGCCGGCGGAGTCGGCGACGAAGGGGATCGCGCCGAAGGCCGAGCAGGCGGTGTCGAATGACTCGTCGGCGAACGGAAGCGTTTCGGCGGTCGCCTGGATCAGCGGCACGGGCACCTCGTCGGCGTCCATGGCGTCGAGTCCGATCCCGAGCATGCGACGGGACAGGTCGACACCGACGGCGTGCGCGCCGCGCGCCGCCAGCCAGCGGGCGCATGGTGCTGAGCCGCAGCCGATCTCGAGGATCGTGCGGCCCTGGATCTCGCCGAGAAGGCCGGCCTCGGACTCGCGGACACCTTCGGGACACCACACGAAGTCGCCGCCCCCGGTGTAGGTGCCGAGGAAGGCGCCGTGTTCGTCGTGGTAATTCTCCGCGTCGTGGTCCCACCACCAGCGGCTGGCCCGGTCACTTGTCGCGGAGTCGACGTCGCCCAGGACGCGTGGAGGTCGTACGGAGGTCTCCTGTTCGGTGGTCTCCGAATTCTCACGGTCGTCCTTCGTGGGCATCCTGCGATGATAGGTCCCCGTCCGGTTCGGCCCGGAGGCGGCAGAGCCGGTCGAGCCGACGGGGGACCCGATCACCACGGACGCGGGCGCGGTGTCACCGGGTGCCGGGGACCGGTTCATCGGATGTGAGGTCGGAACGGGGCGGTTCGGTCGCGTTCGGCGACTGCGGTGCGTGGCGGATGGCGATCATCATGGCCACGCCGACCGCGGCCGTGAAGACGCCGACGGCGAGGTACTGCCACGACCGGAAGGGGCCCGGCAGGAATGCGACTGTCGCGATCCACCAGGCGAAAGTCATCGTCGTGAAGCACTGCCACATCAACAGGGTTTGACCGCGGAATGATCTGCGGCGCAGTGTCATCGACGGGCCGAACAGTGCATATGACATGAGAGTCAGCGCCGAACTCGCGAGGTAGAGCGGGTCGTCGAACAGGAGTCGCAGATACTCCCACGCGAGGATGGAACCGGTCGTCGCCGCGATGATCAGCAGCGTGAACTGGAAAGGGGACCACGCCGGTGCCAGTTCTCGACGGCCGTACCGGATGAGCTGGGCGAAGAACACGAACTCCAGGAGCGCGGCGCTCAGCAGGCCGAGCCAGAACAGCTGGAGGAACCAGTGGTCATAGGTGAAGAACCAGTCACGGAAGCGGACGACATAGGCGATGTCGTGAGCAAACCAGAAAAGGGTGCAGGCCAGCGGTATCGAGTAGCTCGAGTCGCGCCGGGCGACCCGTGCTGCCTCGATCAGCCACACCGTCTGGCAGAGCATCGCCACGCCCAGCCCCACCAGCAGTCCGACAGCGTTGGCGTCGATCGCCTCGAGAAGTCGATCTGGTGTATAGGTCACGCGTCTCCTACCGTCCGGCGCCGGCCCAGATCCCGGCACCCAAAAATAGTCGCATGACAAATTATTTATCGTCAAGGCATGTGTTGGGCCTAGGGCAGTCGGGCGGGTCGTGTGACGTCCGGGTCACGGGATGAGTTCGTAGAACCGGAAGAAGCCGAAGCCCTCGATCGGCAACACCTCGACGCTCTGAAAGCCGGCCTGCTCGGCGTAGGACCGTAGGGTGGCGGGTCGCATCACTGTGCCGGTGGCCACCGACGGCGGCGAACTCATCGAATCCGGTAGGCAGACGAAGAGTGAGAACCCGTACATCAGTTTGTCGAGTTCGTCTGCAGGGCCGGAGAATTCGTCGGAAACCGCTTCGTCCATGACGATCATCGGCGCACCGGGTGCCAGGGCTTGTCGGGCCGCGGCCAGCACGTCGACGGGCCGCGGCATGTCGTGGAGGCATTCGAAGGCGAACGCGGCGTCGAACGGCCCGTGCGCGGTGGCCTCCTCTCCGCCGGCCAGATGGAACTGCACTCGGTCGCCGAGTCCTGCGGCCTCGGCGTTGTCACGCGCCATCTGCACCGATGCCGCATCGACGTCGAGACCGACGAACGTCGCCTCCGGATAGGCGCGGGCCAGGGCGATGGTCGAATGACCCGCGCCGAAGCCGATGTCGGCGATCTTCGCGTCCGGTCGCGACAGTCGCTGATGGAGGTGGGTGACCCCGCCGAGAGCGGGCCCGAGTTCGGTGTCGAACCACGGCTTGTTGAGTGCGGCCTGGCATTCACGCGCGTCCGCTCCGAGTTGTTCCCAGCTGACACCGCCTCCGGTGCGATAAGCATCGAGCAGTTCGGGCAGCCGGCCGAACGAGGCGGCGAACATCCGGGGCAGCGCACCCAGATAGGAACGGCTGGAGGTGTCGGTGAGGACTTCGGCGACGCCGGGGGAGATGGCGAATGTCGTTAGGGTGCGGGACAGGTCGGCAGCGAGGATACCGAAGGCCGCCTGCATCTCCAACCATTCGCGGGCGTACCGTGCGTCGGTGGCGGTCCGGGCGGCGAGATCGGCTGCGGTGAGTGGTCCATGATCGGCGAGGCACTGATACCAGCCGAGGCGCTCCCCGAGGTAGACGCTCATGGTCTCCGCGGTGGCCAGCGTGGAGTCGAGGAATCGCTCGGCGAATTCATCGGCACTCGGCGCCGTCGGTGCGTTGGTCGTGCGGTGCGGGCTCTGTTCGGGCGGCTCGGTGCCCTCGGGTGTGATCGACATGATGGAACGATGGCAGCGTTGGCTCTCGAGCCGGTCACGGTGCGGTTTCGACTCGGTCCGCAGGTCCTCTCCGCCTCAGCACGCCCGCCCGGCCACCACGTGTTCGGTTCCGGCGTCGGGGTCCCAGCGCCGCAATGCGGTGAACGTGCAGATCCGGTCGGGTTTGCCCAGCGACTCGAGTGTGCCCAGTGCTTCGCCGACCTGTGTGAACGACAGGCGTCGGGCGAGGGTGATGTGCGGGGTCCAGGCGCCTGGGTCCACATGAGCGAAGGTGCTCGGTGTCGGGCCGTCGTCCTCCACGTCCTCGTCGCGGTGGGCGGTGTGCTCGCGAACAGTCCGTGCGACCTGGGCATGCAGCGACAGCAACTCGGTGCTCGGGACGACGAGCAGCGCGAGCGTATGGCGCGACCCATGGCCGAACACGATGGGCGCACCGATGATGCAGTTCAGTGGGAGACGCTGGGCGGCGGGGCCGAGGGCGACGTCGGCGGCCGTCGCGATGTGGCGGGCCGCCAGCAGGGTGACGTGGGGACGATTGGTGTCCGAACGGATGCGCTGGGCGCTGGGCAGGCCGGCGTCGGCGAGCGCAGCCCAGCGGTGCCGGAACCAGTGGTCGGTATCGTCGTCGGGTAACAACTCGATCGAATGTGCCACGGATGTAGTGAACCAGAGCTCTCCCGCTGTACCGGGTGATCCAGCTCGCGATCGTGCACCAGGAAAAGGCGGGCGGGCACCGACTGTGCACTGTGTCCGGACGGCACGTGTCCTCGGTTCCCGGTGGCCCGGAGTGGACGTCCCACCGGTGGTCTCACGGCCATTTGCCCAGCACAACGCCGCTGGAGTAGGCTTGACGAACGCGCGTGTGCTCGGTGACGCGCGACAGGCACGCGCCCCGATCGAAATGCTTCTGATCAGGGGTTTCATGCCGTGAAATACCTCAAGAACCGTACCTACTACACACCTGTCCGGAGCAACTCAACATATGTCGTCCCCCACGATCACCTCGCCGCAAGTAGCCATCAATGACATTGGCACTGCCGAGGACTTTCTCGCCGCCATCGACTCCACGATCAAGTACTTCAACGATGGCGACATCGTCGAAGGCACGATCGTCAAGGTCGATCGGGACGAGGTTCTGCTCGACATCGGTTACAAGACCGAAGGCGTCATCCCTTCTCGCGAACTGTCGATCAAGCACGATGTTGACCCCAACGAGGTCGTCAACGTCGGTGACGAGGTCGAGGCCCTGGTCCTCACCAAGGAGGACAAAGAAGGTCGTCTGATCCTCTCCAAGAAGCGTGCGCAGTACGAGCGGGCTTGGGGCACCATCGAGGAGCTCAAGGAGAAGGACGAGGCCGTCAAGGGCACCGTCATCGAGGTCGTCAAGGGCGGCCTGATCCTGGACATCGGCCTGCGCGGCTTCCTCCCGGCATCGCTCGTGGAGATGCGTCGCGTCCGCGATCTGCAGCCGTACATCGGCAAGGAGATCGAGGCCAAGATCATCGAGCTCGACAAGAACCGCAACAACGTGGTCCTGTCGCGTCGTGCATGGCTCGAGCAGACCCAGTCCGAGGTCCGCAGCGAGTTCCTGCACCAGCTGCAGAAGGGTCAGGTCCGCAAGGGTGTCGTGTCCTCGATCGTCAACTTCGGTGCGTTCGTCGATCTCGGCGGCGTCGACGGTCTGGTCCACGTCTCCGAGCTGTCCTGGAAGCACATCGATCACCCGTCCGAGGTCGTCGCCGTGGGCGACGAGGTCACCGTCGAGGTCCTCGACGTCGACCTGGACCGCGAGCGTGTTTCGCTGTCGCTCAAGGCCACTCAGGAAGACCCGTGGCGTCAGTTCGCCCGCACCCACGCGATCGGCCAGATCGTTCCGGGCAAGGTCACCAAGCTGGTGCCGTTCGGTGCGTTCGTCCGCGTCGACGAGGGCATCGAGGGTCTCGTCCACATCTCCGAGCTGGCCGAGCGCCACGTCGAGGTGCCGGATCAGGTTGTCGCCGTCAACGACGATGCAATGGTCAAGGTCATCGACATCGACCTCGAGCGTCGTCGTATCTCGCTGAGCCTCAAGCAGGCCAACGAGGACTACACCGAGGAGTTCGACCCCTCGAAGTACGGCATGGCCGACAGCTACGACGAGCAGGGCAACTACATCTTCCCCGAGGGCTTCGACGCCGAGACCAACGAATGGCTCGAAGGCTACGAGAAGCAGCGTGAGGCATGGGAGGCCCGGTACGCCGAGGCCGAGCGTCGCCACAAGATGCACACCGCCCAGATGGAGAAGTTCGCTGCTGCCGCAGCCGAGGCTGCCAACGCCCCGACCGACTACTCGTCGGCTTCGGAGAGCCGCGGTGGCGCGTCGAGCAGCACCAGCGGTTCGTCCGCCGGTGGCTCGCTGGCCAGCGACGAGCAGCTCGCCGCCCTGCGCGAGAAGCTGTCGGGCAACGCCTGACACCTCTGCTCACTGAGCACACGAAAGCCCTCCCGGGATTCCCGGGAGGGCTTTTCGTATGTCCGAGTTCAATCGTCGTGCTCGGATGCCGTCGTGATCTCGTAGTAGTCGGCGACGTCGAAGGCGGTCAGCGACACCCACCGGGATCCTGGCGAGCAGGTGCCGGAGTCCGTCGGCGAGTCGTCGGTCGCTGCCCGGAAGTCCCGTAGCTCCAGTGCCAGTGACGGTTGCCGATCGACCGCAGCCGCCACCGCGTAGAGCCCGGCCAGAATGTGCAGGCATCGGTCACCGCGTGCCCGGCATGAACAGTCTGTGACGTCGAGGACCGCCGGCGACCACGCACCCGACTCCTTCAGCCGACGGTGGACCTCGTCGGACGGTTCGGCCGACGAGCCCAGCAGGTCACGGAGCACGACGGCTGTCGTGGAGGTCATCGCCGAGAACTCCAGGTGTGCGACCGATGCCTCGCCACCGCGCTGGACCAGTCCCTCCACGTGCCGACCGTCGACGGTCAGGGTGACACCCCCGTTGCGGGCGATGCTGCGGGCCCGCGGTGCCAACGGGTTCGGGGTCCGGGTCGAGAGCGGTTCGGCGAGCCGGACGATCTCGGCGCCCCACGCGGTGAATCCGAATTCGGCTGGAGTCGTGGTCATTCCGCCTCCCGGATTGCCGGGTCCAGACTTCGGTTGCGCCGGAGGACGGTGATGAGGCGTTCGTCGCTGAGCGCGGTGAGTTCTGCGAGAGCCGAGGACTCGTCGGGATGTGCGCTGAGCGCCGCCTTACGCCGGTGGAGGTTGTCGATGTGTTCCTCCAGCGTCGTGGCGGTCGTCAGCGTGGTGACGGTGACCGGTCGCTCCTGCCCGATCCGATGGACACGATCGGACGCCTGGGCCTCGACGGCTGGGTTCCACCAGCGGTCGAAGTGGATGACGTCGCAAGCGCGGGTCAGCGTGAGGCCGACGCCGCCGGCCTTCAGGCTCATCACCATGACCTCCGGAGTCCGCCCCGCCTGGAAGTCGGCGACCAGTTCGTCCCGCCGCCCCGGTGTGAGCCCACCGTGGAAGAACGGGACGTCGCAGTCGAATCTGTCGGCCAGATGGTCGGCGAGGAGGTCACCGGTGTCGCGGTACTGCGTGAAGACGAGAGTGGGCGAGCCGGTCTCCATGTTCTCCTCGAGGATCTCCATGCAGCGGTCGAACTTGCCCGACCGGCCCGCCAGGCGGCCGCGGTCGCGGTCGCCGGTGACCAGAGCAGGATGGTTGCAGATCTGCTTCAACCGCGTGAGGGTCGCGAGAATCCGTCCGTGGCGTTCGATTCCGACGCCGAACCCGGCGTCCTCGATCGCGGCCAGATGAGCGTCGTAGAGTTCCGCCTGCTCCGCGGTCAGATCGACGAGCACGGGGTTGTGGATTTTCGGTGGTAGGGCGGAAGCCACCCGGGCTTTGGTCCGGGCCAGCATGACGGGTGCGACGGCGACGCGTAGACGTTGCAGCGCACCATAATCCCCGTCATCGACCGCACGGGTGAAGCGCCGCCGGAACACCGCCCGGTGCGGGA
This sequence comes from Gordonia sp. YY1, assembly GCF_009872315.1. Lineage (NCBI taxonomy): Bacteria > Bacillati > Actinomycetota > Actinomycetes > Mycobacteriales > Gordoniaceae > Gordonia > Gordonia sp. YY1. The sequence goes on from NZ_WXYI01000012.1 coordinate 119,775, forward strand.
AGACGGACGGGGCGACCACCCGAAGGATCGCCCACAACTCGTCGAGACTGTTCTCGATCGGCGTGCCGGTCAGGGCGATCCGCGCCTGCGCATCGACGCGGCGTGCCGCGCGCGAGAGTTGGGTACGGGGATTCTTCAGCGCCTGCGCCTCGTCGTAGATCACGGTGGCCCACCTCCGTCCCGCGAGTTCGTCGATGCCCAACCGCAGTCGGGCGTACGAGGTGATCGTGACCGATCCGGCGGTGTCCGGAGCTTCCTCGATGCATCCGGTGTACACGGTGAGTCCGGGTGCGAATCGGGTGATCTCATGCGCCCAGTTGGTGACCAGGCTCGTCGGGCACACGACGAGTTGCGGTCCGGTCTCGACGCGGAGCGACAGGAGGCCCACGGCCTGAACCGTCTTGCCCAGTCCCATCTCGTCGGCGAGTACCGCTCCGCCTTCGGATTCGGCGGTGGATGCCAGCCACGCGACACCCCGGACCTGGTAGGGCCGTAGCTGCGCACGGAGGCGATCGCGGAGGAGTTGATCGGTGGTGAGGCATGCGCGCATCGCCGTCCGAGCGAAATCTGCGGTGGTCATCGCCGTGCCGGTCGGATCGACCTCGGCATGGGCGGCGAGCGGGAGAGGAGTCTCGTCCTCGCTCCGAAGGAGTTGCTGCCAGACCTGTACCGAAGGCGCATCGGATGCCTGGGTGGCAAGGGCGTCGACGTCGACGAGGTCGCACGACACGTCGCGGACCACGAGGTGACGCCCGGCCGGGACCGCGAGACGGCACGTGTTCGAGCGTGTCCCGGAGTCGTGGGACGACCAGATCGCGAACTGGTGCAGGTCGGGGAGGTAGGTGGCCTGTGTGGTCAGCGGAACTCCTCACTTGGTACGGTGTACGGAATTAGTCTCCGTACACCGTACGGGAAAGGGATGCACATGTCGACTGCCGAAGACGCGCGGACCCTTGTGCGCTTGCTGTGGCGCGGAAGTGCCGAGCCAGAAGCGCCGAAACGCGGTCCGCGACAACGGGTCACCGTCGACGAGATGGTCGGCAAGGCGATCTCGCTCGCCGACGATCGAGGTTTGAACGCGCTCTCGATGCGGGCGCTAGCGGCCGAACTCGGTGTCGGCCCGATGACTCTCTACACCTACGTGCCCACGCGAGATGTCCTCGTTGCTCTCATGGTGGACCATGTTGCCGGCGACTCGCCGATGCCGAGCTCGACGACGACGGTACGGGAATCCCTCGCCTCGGTCGCACGCGTGCTGCGAGCGGAGTACCTGGCACATCCCTGGTTGCTCGATGCCAACCCATGGCGTCAGGTTCTCGGGCCTCACCGTCTCACCCGCTACGAGCGGCAACTCGAAGTCCTCGAATCCCTGGACATCTCCGACCTCGATCGCGACCACATTCTCGCCCTCCTGGTGGCCTTCGTGACCGGCAACGCCCGGGATGCGCTGGCCGCTGGCGCCGCGGCGACCGTCAGCGGCATGACCGACGCCCAGTGGTGGGAGGTGGTCGCTCCCGAACTCGACGCGGTGATCCCGGACGGAAGGTTTCCCCTCTCGGAACGCGTGGGAACTGCGGCCGGCGAACGTCATCAGGCGCCGGGCGCTCCCGACGAAGTATTCGACTTCGGCCTGGTCTGCCTGCTCGATGGTTTGGAGCCACTCATCGGCGACGACTGAGGTTCTCTCGCGCGGATGGTGGCAACCATGCGTTGTTGACAATCATTTTCATTAGGTTGTTCACTGTCCGAGTGCTATCACCACGGACAACCCTGACCCGTTCTCTCGCGCTGCTCGCTGCAGCCTCCTTCGCACTCGTCGCATGCGGGGACTCCGACCCCGGGGAGGCGACGCGCCACGGGGATTCGTCGACGCCACCGGCGGAACGGCACAGTGCGACACCGCGTCTCAGCCTCAGTTACGACGGCGGAATCCTCGTTCTTGACGCGACCACGCTCGAACAGGTCGCCGACTTACCGGTTGACGGATTCGTCCGTCTCAACAGCGCGGGCAACGGGCGGCATGTCCTCGTCTCCGAAACCGGCGGGTTCCGGGTCCTCGACGCCGGAACCTGGACCAAGGCGCACGGCGACCACGGGCATCATTACACCGCCGAGCCTTCTCTCACCGAGATGCGCTTCGGCGGAGCAGAACCCGGTCACGTCGTGGTCCACGACTCGCGCATCAGCCTCTTCAGCGACGGCGCCGGGCAGGTCGACATCGTCGAACCGGCCGAACTACTGCGCGGCAACCCGGTCGCCACCACGTTCACGGTCGCGCAACCCCACCACGGGGTCGCGGTGTTCCGCGGCGACGGATCGGTCGTCGTCACGCGCGGAGACGACGAATCGCGCAGCGGCATCGCAATTCTGGACAAGGAGCGGACCGAGATCGCCCGCAACGACGAATGTCCCGGCGTTCACGGCGAGGCCGCCGCGTCCGGCGGCCGCCTCACCTTCGGCTGTGAGGACGGCATCCTGATCGTCGACGGCAACAACATCCGCAAGGTGGCGAGTCCGGACCCCTACGGCCGCATCGGAAACCAGGCCGGTGACCACGGATCGCCGATCGTGTTGGGGGACTACAAGAGTGACCGGGACGCCGAACTCGAACGGCCGACCCGATTCTCGCTCACCGACACCCGTACCGGTGAGCTCCGACTGGTCGATCTCGGCACCTCGTACAGCTTCCGGTCGCTGGAACGTGGCCCCGGGGGGTCTGCGGTGATTCTCGGAACCGACGGCGCGCTGCATGTCTTCGACGTGGAATCCGGGACCCGCACGGCTCGAATCCCGGCGATCGGGGAGTGGAGCGAACCCGACGAATGGCAGTCGCCGATGCCGAATCTCGTCGTGCAGGACGGTGTCGCCTATGTGAGTGAACCGGCGTCGAAGAAGATCGTCGCGATCAACCTGGAGACGGGGGTGAAGGTCGTCGAGGCGGGCCTGCCGTACGAGACCGTCGAACTCGCCGCGGTCACCGGCTGACCCGGCGCGACACACTGGTGCAGCCGGTGTGCGCGAGGCGTCGGTGGGTTTGCCAGACTGGTGACGTGATCAGGCTTGGACTGACCGGCGGCATCGGCGCCGGCAAATCGACCGTGGCAAAGACCTTCGTCGAACGGGGGGCGTACATCATCGACGCGGACAAGATCGCCCGCGAGGTGGTCGAACCCGGGTCGGACGGTCTCGCCGCGCTCGTCGAGGCCTTCGGCTCGGACATCCTGTCCGCCGACGGCAGCCTCGACCGACCTGCGCTCGCGGCCAAGGCGTTCGTCGACGACGAATCGCGGAAGACGCTCAACGGGATCACCCACCCGCTGATCGGCGCACGCACCCAGGAGTTGCTCGAAGCGGCGCCCGACGATGCGATCGTCGTCCAGGACATCCCGCTGCTGGTGGAGAACCACACGGCGCCGTTCTTCCATCTCGTGGTGATCGTGTTCGCGGACGCCGACGTCCGACTGCATCGCCTCACCACGATGCGCGGCGTCGACGAAGCCGATGCGCGAGCGCGAATCGCGGCTCAGGCCACCGACGAGCAGCGGCGCGCGGTTGCCGATGTCTGGCTCGACAATTCCGGATCGGCCGACGATCTCGCGGCCGCCGCCGCGCGGGTCTGGGATGACCGGCTCGTACCGTTCGAGGCCAACGTCCGTGCACGCCGAGTCGCCGAGCCAATCCCCGGACTTGTTGCGGCCGAACCCAATCCGGACGGCCCGGCGGCGCGGTTGGTCAACCGGCTGTGGGCGATCGCGGGCGAGCGGGCGACCGCCGTCGAGATCATCGACGCGGCGAAGAGCGAACTGCGAATCACCGCACGCGACGATGCCTCGTCGGCGGAACTGGTCGAACTCCTGGCGGTCGGGGGGTTCGCTCCCGTCGAACCCGGCGTCCACGGGTCCTGCGACCCGGGACGTCCTGCGACCATACGCGTCGAGAACGCGTGAGGCGTTCAGCAGAACTGACTACGAATGTTGCCTAAATGGGCCGCATGGCGTCCTCTGCGCTGTTAGCTTTGCCAACACGCACCGATCGCGGTGCGGACGATCGAGCTGTCATGCGCTGTGAGGAGCACACATGTGGGGTCCGGGGAATTCGAATCGCGTGCGAGCCGTCATCGGAGGTATCGCTGTGGGAGCGGCGGTCACGGCCGCCGCGGTGACCGCGGCGCCGGCGAATGCAGCCCTGCAGGGGATCGCCGTCGACACACTGCCCGGCTACGGCTCGTCGGCGAACGGTTCGGCGAACTACGGCATGTACGGGACGGGTTGTTCCTACAAGCTGTCGGTGATCGTCGGTGAACCCAAATCGGCCAAGTCGACGTTGAAGATCACGTCCACCCGCGCCGGCCGGACGGTCACGATCTACAACGCCAAGCCGACAACCGTGGAGATCAAGCCGACCTGGCGGCCCGCCGCGCCGGGACGTCATGTGCTCACCGCGACCCTCGACGGAGTGGTCAAGACGCGGACCGTCGACGTCGGCACCGGAGTGCAGTTGCCGCAGTTCATCCGGAACGGAGCATGCTTCGTGCTCCCGACCTACTGAGATCCCCCGACCTACTGGAATCCCCGCGGTACCGGGACCCCCGATCCGACTGGGTCTACCGGCCGTGGCCGGGCCGGTGGTCCCGGAAGAACACCACGCCGCCGGCCGCGTCGTCGAGCCACGCCTGCACATCGTTGCCGTGCGCGGCCGCCCCGACGAGCGCGCGGGTCGCGATCTCGACCGCCTCCACGCACCGCGTGTTGTCGAGCAACCCGCACCGGTGCGCCTCGAAGATCTCGTCGACGTCGATGAGCTCCAGCGGTGAGCCCGGCACGTCGACGAGGTCGAGGTACCAGTCCTCGGCGTACCAGCGGCCGCGTTCGTCGGGTCCGGCGAACCGCCCGATGTCGAGGTAGAGGCGCTGATCCGCCCGATAACCACCTTGATAGTGAAAGATGTTGGCGCGCAACCCCAGTCCTGGGAGCAGCCACGACTCGAGATGGTCGAACCGCGGGTGACCGGGCGCGGGGCGCGACATGTAGAGGCCGTAATCGGTGACGCGGTACTCCTCGACCTCGCGGACGAATCCCTTGTTGTCGGTGTTCGTCATGGCGGGCACATCGAACACCTCCCGCTTGGGCGGGTGCATCGAATGGGTTGCGGTGGCCGGCGCGGCGGTGGTCGGACCGCTGTTGCTCGTCATGCCCCGAATGTAGTGGCGGCCGCCGCCGAACTCAGCCCGAAAACCGGAGTTGTTCCCGGTCTGCGTCCCGCCTCGGACCCGGGGGCCGCGACCGTGCGGGAACACTCCTGTCGTACGGCGCGTTTACCCTGGCACTATGGCTTTTGCAGCAGAACGTCCGGTGCTCGCGCACTCCGAGTTCCGTCCGATCGGCGAGATCGAGCGCACCGAAGCCCGTTTCGAGGTGGTCAGCGAGTACGAGCCCGCAGGGGACCAGCCCGCCGCCATCAAGGATCTGACCGAGCGGATCCAGGCCGGGGAGAAGGACATCGTGCTTCTCGGTGCCACGGGTACCGGCAAGTCGGCCACCACCGCGTGGCTCATCGAGCAGGTCCAACGCCCCACCCTGGTGATGGCACCCAACAAGACACTCGCCGCGCAACTCGCGAACGAACTCCGCGAGATGCTGCCCAACAACGCGGTCGAGTACTTCGTGTCGTACTACGACTACTACCAACCCGAGGCGTACATCGCGCAGACCGACACCTACATCGAGAAGGACTCGTCGATCAACGACGACGTCGAACGACTCCGCCACTCGGCGACGTCGAGCCTGCTCTCGCGTCGCGACGTGGTGGTGGTCGCCTCCGTGTCGTGCATCTACGGCCTCGGTACACCGCAGTCCTACCTCGACCGTTCGGTCGAGCTCGAGGTGGGCCAGGAGATCGACCGCGACGCCCTGCTCCGGCTGCTCGTCGACGTGCAATACACCCGCAACGACACGGCCTTCACCCGCGGCAGCTTCCGCGTGCGGGGCGACACCGTCGAGATCATCCCGTCCTACGAGGAGCTCGCCGTACGCATCGAGTTCTTCGGCGACGAGGTGGAATCCCTCTACTACCTGCATCCGCTCACCGGCGATGTGGTCCGACAGGTCGACTCGCTGCGCATCTTCCCGGCCACCCACTACGTCGCCGGCCCGGAGCGGATGGAGCGGGCGATGGCCTCGATCGAGCAGGAACTCGAGGAACGGCTCGCCGAGCTCGAGGCGAAGGGCAAGTTGCTCGAGGCCCAGCGCCTGCGGATGAGGACGACCTACGACCTCGAGATGATGCGCCAGGTCGGGTTCTGCTCCGGCATCGAGAACTACTCCCGTCACATCGACGGCCGCGCGGCGGGAAGTGCACCCGCCACGCTGATCGACTACTTCCCGGACGACTTCCTCCTGGTCATCGACGAATCGCACGTCACCGTGCCGCAGATCGGCGGCATGTACGAGGGCGACATGTCCCGTAAGCGCAATCTCGTCGAGTACGGTTTCCGCCTCCCGTCGGCCGTCGACAACCGACCGCTGACCTGGGACGAGTTCGTCGATCGCATCGGCCAGACCGTCTACCTGTCGGCGACGCCGGGGCCGTATGAGCTCGGTCAGTCGAACGGGGAGTTCGTCGAGCAGGTGATCCGCCCGACCGGTCTGGTCGATCCGCAGGTCGTGGTCAAACCCACCAAGGGGCAGATCGACGACCTGGTCCACGAGATCCGCCAGCGCACCGAGCGCGACGAACGCGTCCTCGTCACCACCTTGACCAAGAAGATGGCCGAAGACCTCACCGACTATCTCCTGGAACTGGGAATCCGCGTGCGGTACCTGCATTCCGAGGTCGACACACTCCGTCGTGTCGAGTTGCTGCGTCAGCTCCGCTCCGGTGACTACGACGTCCTCGTCGGCATCAACCTCCTCCGCGAGGGTCTCGACCTCCCAGAGGTGTCGCTGGTCGCGATCCTCGACGCCGACAAGGAAGGGTTCCTGCGGAGCACCACCTCGCTGATCCAGACCATCGGCCGTGCGGCCCGCAACGTGTCGGGCGAAGTGCACATGTATGCCGACAAGATCACCGACTCGATGCGCAATGCCATCGACGAGACCGAGCGTCGCCGCGAGAAGCAGATCGCCTACAACAAGGAGCGCGGTCTCGACCCGAAGCCGTTGCGCAAGAAGATCGCCGACATCCTCGACCAGGTGTACCGCGAAGCCGAGGACGAGGCGGTCGCGGTCGGCGGTTCGGGCCGCAACGCCAGCCGTGGCCGCCGGGCGCAGGGCGAGGTGTCGAAGGCCGGCAGTGCGGGCGTGATCGAGAAGCGGGACGTGTCGACGATGCCGCGCGCCGAACTCGCCGACCTGGTGTCGCAGCTGACCGATCAGATGATGAGTGCCGCCCGCGACCTGCAGTTCGAGCTGGCGGGCCGGCTGCGCGACGAGATCGCCGACCTGAAGAAAGAACTGCGGGGAATGGACGCGGCAGGCATCAAGTAGGGCGGTGACCTGCTAAGTCCCCGGGACCATTGCTTCCGGACGGTGTGCCGATCACCACGATCGGCGGACAGACACGCCGTGGCAAACTAATGTCCCGGTGAAAGAACCCTGCAATATGGGGGATGTTAGGTGACGCCTCGCTGATGGGCAGCGAGGCGAATTCATGTCGGAGGTTGGGATGAGCGCATACGAGACCATCGTCGTCGGGACCGACGGCTCGGAGTCGTCGATGAAGGCGGTGGAACGTGCGGGGGCACTCGCGGGCGAACGCGCGCAGTTGGTGATCGCGTGCGCGTACTTCCCCAACGAGCGCGGTGCCGGGGAGGCGGCCGACATCCTGAAGGACGAGGCCTACCAGGTCACCGGCTCGACGCCGACCGAGGAGATCCTGCGGACCGCCAAGGAACGCGCGTCCAAGGCCGGAGCCGCCACCATCGTCCAGCGCCCCGTCAAGGGTGCGCCGGTCGACGCACTGCTCCAACTCGTGAGCGACGTGAAGGCCGATCTCCTGGTCGTCGGTAACCGCGGCCTGAACTCGATCGCCGGGCGCCTGCTCGGATCGGTGCCGGCCGATGTGGCGCGCAAGTCGGCGTGCGACGTGCTGATCGTGCACACCACGGGTTAGTCGCCCGACGACTGCGAGCTGACGAGCCAGTCCCCGCCTCAGCGGGCCTCCGGAAACCCTCCGGCGCGCCCGAGGAGAGCGGGGACGCTCTTTTCCAGGGACCTGCCCAGCCATTCCGCGGCGTCGATCAGTCCGTACATGTCGACACCGGTCGAGATGTTCGACCGGTCGAGCGCATACAGCAGATCCTCCGACGCGATGTTGCCCGTCGCCGCGGGCGCGAAGGGGCAGCCGCCGAAACCGCCGATGGACGCGTCGAGAGCACTGGCCCCGGTGTCCAGGGCGGTCAGCGCATTGGCGTAGCCGGTGTTGCGCGTGTTGTGGAAATGCCAGCGCTGCGGAATCCCGGGTGCGTGCGCGGCGGCCAGATCGGCGAGCGTGCGCACCTGCGCCGGAACGCCGACGCCGATGGTGTCGGCCAGGGCGATCTCGTCCGGCGCCGCACCGTCGGTGAGCCGCGCGATGATCTCGCCGACCCACTCCGGTGCGACCTCTCCGGAGAACGGACAGCCGAAGGACACGGCGATGGTCACTGTCGTCCGGAGACCGGCCGCGCGAGCGTCGCGCACGACGTCGACGGCGGCGGCGACGCCCTCGTCGACACTGCAGCCCTGGTTCCGCTGACTGAACTCCTCGGTCGCGACGACCACGACGTTGACCTCGTCGACGGCTGCGGTGAGTGCACGGTCGAGACCTCGCCGGTTGAGGACCAGTCCGATGTAGGAGACGCCGTCGACTCGCGGCACCCGCGCCATGACCTCTTCGGCGCCGGCCATCTGCGGCACCCGCTTCGGGTTGACGAAGCTGACCGCCTCGACGCGTCTGATCCCCGCTTCGACACTGCGGGAGATCAACTCGACCTTGTCGTCCACCGACAAAAGGGTCTGTTCGTTCTGGAGGCCGTCTCGGGGGCCGACCTCGACCAATTGCACGCTTTTCATGTGCCCAATCTTGCCCCGTCGCGGATGGCGGGCGCGAGGAGATCCGTTCCATCGAGTGGATGTCGGTCGAACGACCGAATCCAAACCGCAACGTAACTGCTGTCGCGCTACAGAAGTGAACGAAGTGGCTCCGTGGGACTTCCGTGGTCCCACCAGTCACACTAGTTCGCGGCAGCGTAGGGAGCGTCATGTGGAGCCGAGATGCGCTGTATCACTTTCGATCTCAAAAGAGATGTAAAGCGTATGATTCGTGGCTGTTCGGCGAACGCCTCGGGGGACGGGTCAGCGGCGCCGTTGAACGACCATTTCGCCGAAGACTGTGTCGGACGAGGTATGGATGAAAAATCACCCCTCGATGAGGGGAGCCCACAAGGTGGGCACGGGGAGGAGCGCCGGGGAGGGCGCAGCGGTACGACGGGGGTCGACCTGCTCCATCTCACGGCGGCTCAACGTGCCATGTGGTTCGCCGAGAACCTCGACGACGACCACTCGGTCACCATCGCGCATTACCTCGACATCGTCGACGACGGGCGCCCATTCGACCGGGAGTTGTTCCGTCGTGGCGTCATCGAGGGTTCGCGGGAGCTGCAGACCGCCTACACCCGGATCACCGACGTGGACGGCACGCCGATGCAGTACATCGACGAGTCGGTGCCCTTCGACGTGCTCGAGGTGGACCTTCGGGACCGGCCCGACCCCCTCGCGGCCGCCGACGAGTGGATGCGTGCGGACCATGAGCGTCCGGTCAACCTGCTGACCGATCAGGTCGGATTCGCGGCCTTCATCCGGGTGGCGGACAACCGCACCTATTGGTACATGAGGGGCCACCACGTCGCCTTCGACGGCTATGGCGCACTCGTCTGCCTTCACGAGGCGGTGGCGCGCTACAACGCCGCCGTCGCGGCCGAGACGCGCGTCCCACCGCGCCGGGCGACTCTCGCCGAGGTGATCGCCGACGATGCCGCCTATCGCCAGAGCACGCGCCACGACAGGGACCGTGCGTTCTGGGCGGAACGCGCGGCCGGATTGCCCGAGCGGGTGTCGCTGGCCACCCACCCGGCGACCGTCGGCATCCACAACGAGACCGTGGTCGCGGCCGGGATGCTCGGCGCCGATCTCGACCGCCGGTTGCGGCGTTGCGCCCGGGAACTCGATGCCTCCGTCGCCGCGGTGCTCACCGCGGCGTTCGCCGCCTTTCTCGCCCGGATGTCGGGCGCCGACGACATCGTGCTGAGTCTGCCGGTGACGGCGCGCACGACCGCCCGGATCAAACAGTCGATGGGCATGGTCTCCAACATGCTGCCGCTGCGCGTCGACGGCGTGGGAGCGGTGACCTGTGCGGACGTCGTAACCGCGGTCACCTCCGAGATCACCGCGGTTCTCCGGCATCAGCGTTACCGCTCCGAGGACATCCGCGCCGCAGCGGGGTTCGGAGACACCACGGGCACATCCTTCGGTCCGCTCGTCAACCTCCTGCTCTTCGACAAGCCGATCGAGATCGACGGAACGCGCGTCAGCTATCACATGCTGTCTGCCGGACTCGTCGAGGACCTGGTGATGAACGTCTTCGCCGCAGGCCCCGAGGCGCCGCTCGAGGTGGGCCTCCACGCCAATCCGGCGTTGTACGACTCCGACGAGTTGCGCATGCACCGGGCGCGTCTGCTGCATGTGCTCGAGCAGTTCGTCGACTCCCCGGGGCATCCGGTGGCCGAGCTGGACCTGCTCCTACCCGGTGAGCGGACGACGGTCGAGGACCTCGGTGATGGCGGCCCGGCGGTCGACATCGCCGACGAACACATCCTGGCGCCCTTCGTACGACAGGTCGCCGCCACACCCGAGGCGGTCGCGGTCGTCTTCGGGGACTCGACTCTGACCTATGTCGAGATGTCAAGGGCCGTCGGAGAATTCGCACGGCTCTTCGCGGCCGAGGGGATCGGCCCGGGGGACCGGGTGATCGTCGCCCTCGAACGGTCCCCGGAGCAGGTGTGTTCGATCTATGCGGCAATCGGTCTCGGGGCCGTCTACGTCCCGGTCGATCCGTCCGAACCGGAGGAACGGCGCCACGCGATCGCGGCGATCGTCCGGCCGGCGCTCACCGTGGACGCCGCGTTCCTCGCCGACCGTGGGATCGACGCGACCGCTGCGTCCGAGCGCCGGGCCGAGACGCCACCGCTCTACGGGCCGCTGTGGCCACATCAGCCCGCGTATGTGATCTTCACATCCGGTTCGACCGGTGTGCCCAAAGGTGTCGAGGTCGACCACGCGGCCATCGGGCACCGGCTCGCGTGGATGCAGCGTGACCATCCGCTCGGCACCGGCGACGCGGTGCTCTACAAGACCCCCGCGACCTTCGACGTGTCGGTGTGGGAGCTGTTGTGGCCCTTGCGGACCGGAGCGCGGTTGGTGATCGCCGAACCGGGCGGCCACCGGGACCCGACCTATCTGCGCGCTCTCATCGACGACGCCGGGGTCACCGTGGTCCATTTCGTCCCGTCGATGCTCGACGCCTACCTCGACGTGGTCGGCCAGAGCGGCGAGGGATCCGGGGCACCGAAGCCGTTGCCCGACCGGGTGCGCTGGGTCTTCACGTCGGGTGAGGCACTGCCGGCGCAACTGGCCCGTCGTCTCGTTCAGAGCTCCTCTGCGGACCTGGTCAATCTCTACGGTCCCACCGAGGCCGCGATCGACGTCACCTCGCACCGGGTGACCGCCGACGACACCGTCGTGCCCATCGGACGACCCGTGGCCGGCACCGTCGTGCGGGTACTGGACCGCCGCCTGCGGCCGGTCCCGGCCGGAGTGGCCGGAGAGCTGTGCCTCGTCGGTCCGCAGCTCGCGAGCGGATACCTCGGGGCGATGGCGCAGACCGCGGCACGTTTCGTGGCCGACCCGCTGGGGGCGCCCGGCGGCCGGATGTATCGAACCGGTGACCTCGTGAGATGGACGCGGGACGGAGAGCTCGAATACCTGGGACGTGGCGACCATCAGGTGAAGATCCGCGGACAGCGGGTGGAACTCGGCGAGGTCGAGTCGGTGATCGCCTCGATGCCCGGCGTCGACGCGGTCGTCGTGGTGGCTCGGCGAGATCTCGGACCGGCACCGGTGCTCGTGGCGTATCTTCGGAAAACCCCCGACACTCCCGACGCGGATGCCGTGCGCGCGTTCTGTCGCCGACGGCTCCCCGGCCACATGGTGCCGCTCGCAGTGGTGTTCCTCGTCGCCTTCCCGACGACCCGCTCCGGAAAGCTGGATCAGTCGTCGTTGCCCGCCCCGGACCTGACAGCCGGCCCCAAGGAATTCCGCGAGGCGCGGACACCGGCCGAGAAGGCGATCGTCTCCCTCGTCGCCCAGGCGTTGGGCCGAGAACGGATCAGCCTGTCCGACAACCTCTTCGCCCTGGGTGCTGACTCGATCCTCGCGGCACGCATGGTGTCCCGGGCCCGGATCGGGCACGGTCTGACGATCGCCCTGACCGACGTCTTCGACAGCGACGACCTCGCCGATCTCGCATCCCGCGCCGTCGTCTCGGACACCCCGCCCGTGTCCACGGAGCGTCGACACCGGCCACGCCCGGCACGGATACCGTTGTCCCAGGCACAGACCCGGTTGTGGTTCATCAACCGGATGTCACCCGCCGAGGCGACCTACAACATGTCCGGCGCGCTGCGGCTCACCCACGCGGTGGACCCCGCGGTGCTGCGTCGAGCGGCGCTCGACGTCCTCGACCGGCACGAGATCCTGCGTACCGTGTTCCCGGCCGTCGACGGCGAACCCGAACAACGCATCCTCGACACCGCGTCCGCCGGCGCCGTACTCGATTCCGAACCTGTCCGGATCAGCACGGAGGGACGCCGGGAGGCTTCCGCCGCGGAACCGCTCGAAGCGGCGATCGCCGCCATCACCGACGTGGGATTCGACCTGGCAGAAGAGATCCCGTTCCGGTGCCGGCTGATCACCGGGGACCCCCGCGGCGACGTCGTGGTGCTCGTGCTGCATCACATCGCCGCCGACGGACACTCGTTGCGGCCGTTGCTCCGGGATCTGATGACCGCCTACGAGAGCAGGCGTGCCGGCGAGTCCCCCGAGTTCACCCCGCTGCCGATGCAGTACGCCGACATCGCCGTCGAACGCGCCGAGATCCTGGGCACGCCTGAACAACCCTCACCGGCGCTGGTCGACGGTCTCGAGTTCTGGCGTACCGAACTGGACGGCGCACCCGATCTGCTCCAGTTGCCCACCGACCGACCGCGCCCGCGGGTGATGTCCAGTGCGGGAGCCCACCTCGACGTCACCCTGGACGCAGAGCTGTCCGCCGACCTCCGCCGGCTGGCGACCACGCTGGCCGTCACCCCGTTCGCGGTCTTCCAGTCCGCGCTGGCCCTCACGCTGGGCAGGCTCGCCGCGGCGGACGACGTGAGCATCGGCACCGCGGTTGCCGGGCGTGACGATCCGGCCGTCGCCGATCTGGTCGGCATGTTCGTCAACACCGTGGTCCTGCGCACCGCGCTGCGGCCCGGTGACACCGTGCGGGATCTGGTCACCGGGGCACATCGCCGTTGCGCTCGGGCCATGAGTCATGCCGACGTGCCCTTCGAGCGCGTCGTCGACGCCATCGCGCCGCAACGGTCGCCGTCGCATTCGCCGCTGTTCCAGGTCGCGTTGAGCGTGCAGCCCGACCAGTTGACCGACCTGTCGCACTGGACGGGGTCGGCGGAACTGCTCGATGCGCGGGTTCCGTCGGCGAAGTACGACGTCACCGTCTCGGTGACCGAGCGTTCGGACGACTATGTCGTCGAATTCGCCTACGCCACCGATCTCTTCGACGAGAGCACGGTCCACGATGTGGCGTCCCGGCTGCGGCGGGTGCTCAGCCAGATGGTGTCGGGGCCCGATCGTGTCCTGGCCGCGATCGATCTGCTCGAACCCGACGCGCTGCGGGAGCTCGCCGCACCACGCCGCGGCACCCGTCCGGAGACGACCCTCGCGGAGCTCATCGCCCGGGGATTCGCCACTGCCGACCCCGCCGCGGTCGCCCTCACTGGTGAGGCCACGAACGGTACCGCACGACTGACCTGGGCCGAAGTGGCCACCGTGACGCATCAGATCGCCCGTGTCCTCGCCGACCGCGGACTGGGGCCGGGAGACGTGGTCGCCGTCAGCATCCCCAGGTCGCCCCGGATGGTGCTCACGATGCTCGGGGTGGCCATGAGCGGGGCCGCGTTCGTCATCATCGACGCGCGGTTGCCGGTACAGCGCCGCGCGGCGATGCTCGCCGACAGCGATGCCGCCCTGGTGATCACCGTCGACTCGGTGGTCGCCGCCGACCGGGCCGCGGAACCGGATGCCGCACCGCAGCAGCGTGATCCGGGTGTCCGTGACCTCGGTGTCGAGGAGTGGTTGCTCGACGACCTCGAGGTGGAACTGAACATCGCCGGTCGCCGCGACCATCCGGTCACCGACGCGGACCGGACGCGTCGCACCCGTGTCGACGATCTCGCGTACCTGCTCTTCACATCCGGATCGACGGGACGTCCGAAGGCGGCCGCGGTCACCCACGCGGGGCTGGCGGAGATGGTCGCCGAACAGCAGGCCCGGCTCGGGGCCACGCCGGCGTCCCGTGTACTGCAGCTCGCCGCACCGGGTTTCGACGTCGCCGTCTGGGAGATCATCCTCGCGATCTGTGCGGGAGCGGAACTGGTGATCAGCCCGCCGGACGTGTTCGCCGGACCCGAACTCGAGGACGTCATCGCACGGCATCGGGTCACGCACGCCGTGGCCACGCCGACAGCTCTGGCGACGATCGATCCGGCGTCGGTCCCGGACGTCGAGACGATCATGGTGGCGGGGGAGGAGTGCCCGCCGGAACTGGTCGCTCGGTGGGATGCCGATGGCCGACGCCTGCTGAACCTGTACGGTCCCACGGAGACCACGATCTGGGCGACCGCGTCCCGACCGTTGCGCGCAACGGAGCCGGTAACCATCGGGTGCCCCATCTCCGGCGTCGGAGCACGGGTTCTCGACCCGGGTCTGCGACCGGTGCCGCCCGGCGTCGTCGGCGAGCTCTACCTCGCCGGACGTGCGCTCGGACGGGGCTACCACGGACGCGCCGGGCTGTCCGCGGGCCGGTTCGTCGCCGACCCGTTCGGTGCCGGCACACGGATGTACCGCACCGGTGATCTCGTCTCATGGACACCCGAGGGCGAGCTGATCTATCACGGCCGCAACGACTTCCAGATCAAGATCCGTGGCATGCGGGTCGAGCCGGGGGAGGTCGACGCAGTGCTCGTCACCCACCCCGACGTCGAGCACTCGGTGAGTGTGGGGATGCCCACGCCGGCCGGCGACACGGTCCTGGTGTCCTACGTGACCGGCCGGCCGGGCCGCAGTCCGGCGCCCGAGCAGATCGTCGACCACGCGGTCGCCCACCTGCCGGCACATCTCGTCCCGCACACCGTCCAGGTGCTCGAGGAGTTCCCGGTCACCCGCACCGGCAAGGTCGACCGCCGTGCGCTGCCGGCCGTCGAGATCTCACCCGCTCGCGAATACGTCGCTCCCCGAAGCCGTCTGGAGGCGGCAGTGGCGCAGATCTTCGCCGATGTCCTCGGACTCCAGACGGTCAGCGTGCACGACGGATTCTTCGAACTCGGAGGCAGTTCGCTGTCGGCGACCAAGGTGACCTACCGGGTCGAACAGCACGTCGACCGGCGGGTGCCGCTCGCCCTGCTGTTCGAGAACCCGACGGTCGCGAGTTTCGTCGCCGCACTGAACACCGTCGAGTCCGTCGGGGCGGGACGTGTCCTGACACCGCGGGAACGGCCGCACATGGTCGACCTCACGGGTGTGCAGCGCGGACTGTGGTCACTCAACCAGATCGACCCGTCGTCGTCGGCGTACAACGTCGGGTTCACCCTCGAACTCGATGGGCCCCTCGACATCCCGGCCCTGACGGGGGCACTCGGCGACGTGATCGCCCGTCACGAGTCGCTCCGGACGCGGTACCCGCTGCACGAGGGGCGGCCGGTTCAGGTCATCATCCCGGCCGCTGATGCTCTCCGCGGATTCCGGGTCGCCCTCGTCGACACCACCCCCGACCGCGTCGGGGAGGAGATCGCCGCCGTCGTCGAACCGGGCTTCGACCTGACCGGCCCCAACGCGATCCGGGCGGTGATCCTGCGACTGGCGTCCGACCGCCACCTCCTCGTCTTCGTGGTGCATCACATCAACGCCGACGGGGGTTCGTTGCGGCCCTTGGCCCGCGACCTGACCACGGCCTACCGTGCCCGGATCAGTGGGCAGGCAGGACCGTGGACGGCGGTCGTGAACGCACCGCGGGTGCAGTACGCCGACTACGCGATCTGGCATGCCGAGCGGCTGGCGGCCGAGGCGCCCGGTGGGCTCACCGAGGAACGGGCTCAACTCGAGTACTGGGAACGACGCCTCGGGTCGGTACGGGAACCGGCGGTGATCCCGACGGACCGGCCGCGGCCCACCGAACCCCGGCACCGCGGAGGTGTCGTCGATCTGAGCATCCCGCCCGAAACCGCAACGGTTCTCAAACATCTCGCGCGTGTGAACAACACGACGCAGTTCGTGGTGATGCACGCGGCGCTCGCGGTCCTCATCGGCCGTCTGTCCGGAAGCGAGGACATCGTGATCGGGACGCCGTTCGCCGGCCGTGACGATCCCGCCCTGGCCGAGATGGTCGGCATGCTCGCGACCACGGTTCCGCTCCGGACACGTCTGCGCCTCGACGAGCCGTTCGACGAGCTTCTGCGACGCGTACGGACCGAGGACGTCACCGACCTGGCCCATGCCGACGTCGCCTTCGACCAGATCGTCGACCACCTGAACCGCGCCGAGACGGGACCGGTCCGGCGGGGCCGCCACAACCCGTTGTTCTCGGTCATGCTCTCGTACCAGAACCTCGACTTCCCGGAGGTGAGCCTCGACGGTCTGTCCGTCCGGGTCCGGCCCCCGGCGTCGATCGCGGCCAAGGTCGATCTGGAGATCATGGTGTACCCGGACGACCTGGACGGGGTGGATCGGGGTGGTGCACTCGGTGGCCAGATCGCCTACGACACCGATCTCTTCGACCGAGCCGGTGCCGAACGGATCGTCGAGCGCTACCGGAACCTGCTCAACGACATCGCGGCCCGTCCGGGCACCCCGGTCGGCGACCTGTCCATCTGGGCCGACAGGCAGTCGTCGGATGTCGTCGACGAGGAGCAGGCGCTCCACGAGCTCGTGTCCGCAGTCGCCGCGACGGTGCCCGATGCGGTGATCGGCATCCCCGGGGCACCGTCGGTGACCTTCGCCGACCTCGAGGCCACCTCCGTCGCCATGGCCTTCTCCGTGCCGGACGAGGACCCGGGTGAGGCGCTGACGGTCGCGGTCACCACGCTCCTCGCCGACGCGGACCGCACCATCGACGAGGTGTTCGCGTGCATCCGCACCGCGGCGACGAACGCACTGTGCGTAGGCGCCGATGCGGTGACCGGTGAACCCCGACGGAACCGGGCGGACCCCGCGTGACGTCGGACACCTCGGTATCGCGCAGCGTCGGGGCGCGCACGTCCGCGGGGTCCACACACCAGCCGACGGTGCTGCGCAGGCTCACCTTCGCCGCGACCCACGCGGCCGACGCCGAGGCGATGGTCGGTGCGTCGGGGCCCGTGACCTTCCGTGAGTTGCACCGACGGGTGACGGCGGCAGCGACCACCCTGGCCGCCCGCGGTGTGGATCCGGCCCCGGCGGTGCGCGCGACGGTCACGGCGCTGTTGCCCCGAACCGGAAGCACCCCGGCACAACTGGCGGCCACCGCCGGTGAGGTCCTCGCCGACCTCGAACGGCGGATCGAGGACGTTCTCGGCACGCGCGACGTCGAGTCCCTCCCGGGTCTCTTCCGGGTGTCGGCACGCCGACGCGCAGACGCAGTGGCGCTCACCGATCTCGACGGCGCGGCGATCACCTACCGCGAGCTCGACGATCGGACGGACCGGCTCGCCCGCGCACTGGCCGCCGCCGGAGCGGGGCCGGAATCGCTGGTGGGCGTGGCGATGCCACGGTCGGCCGACCTCGTCGTCGCACTGCTCGCGGTGCTCAAGACCGGCGCGGCCTACCTGCCGCTGGACCGCACCCATCCCATCGCGCGGCTGCGAACGATCGTCGACGACGCCGCGCCGGTACTCGTCCTCGCCGACCCCGAGACCGCCGCCGCATGGGCGGACATGCCTGCCCGGGTCTCGACGCCCGACGATCTGGCGGCGTGGGCCGAACCGGTCCCGGTGGCGCTTCCCGATCGGGTCGGCGCACATACGAGTGCCTACGTCATGTACACCTCCGGATCGACCGGTGTGCCGAAAGGCGTTGTGGTCACCCACGACAACGTGATCTCCCTGCTCGTCGCGCTCGACGCGCTGGTCGAGAGCACGCCCGACGACGTGTGGTCGATGTTCCACTCGTATGCCTTCGACGTGTCGGTGGGCGAGATCTGGGCGGCGCTCCTCGCCGGGGGCCGTCTGGTCGTGCTCGACCACGCCACCACGCGTGCGCCGGACGACGTGGTCGAGGTGTTCGACCGCGAGGGCGTCACGGTCGTCAACTTCACGCCGTCGTCCTTCTACCAGTTCGCCGCGGCGGTCCGGCCGCCGCACGGTTCGGTTCTCCCGCAATCGATTCGGCGCCTCCACTTCTCGGGTGAGCTCCTCGACTACGAGCATGTGCGGAAGTGGCAGGCCGACCGCGCCGCCGACGGATCGCCGGCCAGGCCGGGAGCCGACGTCCCCGGGCCCCAGCTCAACAACATGTACGGGCCGACGGAGACGACGGTGTACATGACGCGGCGCGAACTCACGCGTGGATTCGTCGACGCCGCAACGGCATCGGACATCGGACAACCGCTTCTCGGGTCCCGCGTGCACGTCCTCGACGCACGGCTCGCGCCGCTGCCCGACGGTGTGCCCGGCGAACTGTACGTCTCGGGTGTCCAGGTGACCCGGGGTTTCCTCCGGCGCCACGGCCTGACGGCGACGCGTTACGTCGCCGACCCGTTCGGCCCGCCGGGCAGCCGGATGTACCGAACCGGTGACATCGGCGTCGCCCGGGACGGATCGATCGAGTTCGTCGGCCGGCGCGATGGACAGGTGAAGCTGCGTGGGTTTCGTATCGAACTCGGCGAGGTCGAGTCGGCGATGTCCGCGGTCGACGGCATCGACGCGGCCGGCGCCGACATCCGCATGCGCGGAGACACCGAACATCTCGTCGGTTATCTCGTACCCACCGCCGGGAACGGACCCGACGAAGCCACCGTCCGGACCCGTCTCGCGGCCGCGTTGCCGGAGTACATGGTGCCGACCCTGTTCGTGTGGCTCGACGCGCTGCCGCTCACGGTCAACGGGAAACTCGACCGCACGCTCCTGCCCGAACCGGACGCCACCGACGACCCGGGGATCGACGAACCGCCCGCCACCCCTACCGAGGAACGGCTGGCTGCTCTCGTCGCGGAGATCCTCGGGGAGAACGAGATCGGGGTCACCGCCTCGCTGTTCGACCTCGGCGGCAATTCACTCACCGCGACCCGCGTCGCGGCGCGCGCGACCGAGGACCTCGGGACCACGGTGGCCGCGCGCGACCTCTTCGCGACGCCCACGGTCCGCGGCCTCGCCGAGGTGATCGACCAGCGACTCGCCGACGGCGATGAGCCGGGACCCGCACGGCCGCCGCTGCGTCCGGTGGACCGCACCGGGCCGTTACCGCTGTCACCGGCCCAGCGCCGGATCTGGTTCCTGGAGACGATGAACCCAGGGGGAGCGGCCTACCTGATCCCGGCCGTCCTGCGCCTGCGAGGCCGCTCGGACGCCGACGCGCCGGGCACACCTGTCGATCCAGCGGCCGTGGCCGCGGCGCTCGACGACCTCATCGTCCGTCACGAGACGTTGCGCACGCGGTTCGTCGCCGGTGACGGGGTTCCCCGACAGATCATCGACGGCCCCGATACCGCGCGGCACGACGCCCGGGCGGATCCACCGATCGACATGCGCGGTACCGGCTCACCCGGGGTGACCGCGACGGTCGCCGACATCGTCACGCGCGGTTTCGATCTCGAGAACGAAGCGCCGGTCCGGGCACGGCTCATCCGGGTCGCCGACGACGAATGGGTGCTGGTGCTGGTCGTCCATCACATCATCGGCGACGGTGGGTCGATGGCGCCGCTCGTGGCGGACTTCGTCAAGGCATACCAGGCCCGGTTGGCCGGTCGTGCCCCGGAATGGTCGCCACTGCCCGTCCAGTACGTCGACTATGCGGTGTGGCATCACGAGATCCTCGGGGACAGCGCCGACCCCGAGTCGCTCGCGGCCCGTCAGCTCGCCTACTGGAAGACACAGCTCGCCGGCGTCCCCGAGCTCACCGATCTGCCCTTGGACCGTCCGCGCGCGCCCGTACGGGACGAGAGCGGAGCGGAACTGTCGGCAGTGATCGACGCCGCGACGTGGTCCCGCCTGCTCGAACTCGCCGACCGGCACGACGCGACCATGTTCATGTGTGTCCACGCGCTTCTCGCGGTCACGCTGCTGCGGTCGGGGAGCAGCGCGGATCTGGTGATCGGCACACCGGTGGAAGGTCGCGGCGAGCGTCAGCTCGACAGCCTCGTCGGGATGTTCGTGAACACGCTCGCGCTGCGCACCCCGTTGCGGCGTGACGCGGACTTCGCCACGGTTCTCGAGATCTGCCGCGAGACCGACATCGCTGCCCTCGATCACGCCGATGTGCCGTTCGAAACGGTCGTGGAGGAGGTCACGACCGCCCGCAGCACCGCGCACCCGCCGCTGTTCCAGGTCGCGCTCGCCTTTCAGAACACCGAACGGCCGGTCGTCGAACTACCCGGACTGATCGTCTCCGAGCTCGAGGTACCGGTCACCACCGCCAAGGTGGATCTGCAGGTGACGGTCGTCGACCCACCGGGGCGGCCTCGCGACGAGGACACGCCCGTCGTGATCACCTACGCGACAGCATTGTTCGACGCGGACACCATCGCCGACCTGCTGCATCGCCTGCAAACCATCGCGCGGTCGGTCGTCGACGCACCGGAGACCGCGATCGGTGACCTGCCGACCGGCGAGTCCGACGACGTCCCGGCACTCGTGAGGTCTCCGGCCCTCGCGGATTCGGCGGTCGCGCTGCCCGCGCTGCTCGACTCCGCGGTGGCCCATCATCCGCACGGTGTCGCCGTCACCGACGGTGAACACTCGCTGACCTACGCCGAACTCGATGCGGCGTCGCGATTGCTCGCCGCGGAACTCCGGTCGCGGGGTGCACGACCGGGCACGGTCGTGGCACTGGCCGTGCCCCGCTCGTCGGTCGGCACGGTGGCCTTCTGGGCGATCGCCCGGACCGGGGCGGCGGCCGGACTGATCGACCCGTCTCAGCCGGCCGAACGGATCCGGTACATGACCGGCACACTGGCCGCGACGCTCGGCGTGACGTGCGCGGCGGCGGATGCCGTCGGCGGTGCCGGCGCACCGAGCGAGCCGGACGTCGGCACCTCCTGGCTCGTCGTCGAGGATCTTCTCGACCTGACGGACCGCGCGCGACGCGCGCCGGGGTCGGGCGTGTCCGACGATCCGCTGCCGTCCGTCCGGATGGACGACACGGCCTACGTCATCTTCACCTCGGGCTCGACCGGTCGTCCCAAGGGCGTCGCGGTGACGCACCGCGGGCTCGGCGATCTCGTCGCCGACGCCCGGTCGCGTTTCGAGTTGAGCCCGTCGTCGCGGGTACTGCGTTTCGCCGCACCGGGGTTCGACGCCTCCGTGTTCGAGACCCTGGTCGCGGTGGCCGCGGCCTCGACCCTGGTCGTGGTGCCACCGGGCGTCACCGGTGGCCGGGAGCTGGCGGCAGTCATCACCGACGAGGCCGTCTCGCACATGACGATCACACCGAGTGCGTTGGCCACGGTTCCCGTCGAGGCGTTCCCCGATCTCCGCGTGGTGTGCGTGGCCGGCGACTCCTGCTCGCCCGAACTCGTCCGCGCCTGGTCGGACGGACGCATCATGTACAACCTGTACGGTCCGACCGAGGCCACCATCTGGTCGACCGCGTCCGGCGCCATGCGTCCCGGCGGGCCCGTCACGATCGGCGGACCGATCGCGGGAGTCGGTGTGCTGGTCCTCGACGCCCGCCTGCATCCGGTGCCACCCGGCGTCGCGGGCGAGCTGTACCTCGTCGGTCCGGCGCTGGCCGCCGGATACCTGAACCACACCGCCCTGACCGCAGAGAGGTTCGTCGCCGCGCCGTTCGGGCGACCGGGCGAGCGGATGTACCGGACCGGTGACCTCGTCCGCCGCCGTCGCCGGGACGGCCGCTGGGAGCTCGACTTCCTCGGTCGCAGCGACTTCCAGGTCAAGATCCGCGGATTCCGGATCGAGACGGGCGAGATCGACGCCGTGCTGGAAAGTCATGCAGCGGTCGACTTCTCGACCACCGCCGGTGTCGCCCACCCGACGTCGGGCGAGACCGTGCTGGTGTCGTGGGTTCACCACAGCGAAGGTGCGGTCATCGACGTGTCGGCGCTGGCAGCCCATGCCGCACGGCAGTTGCCCGCGCACATGGTGCCGACCGCGATCGTCCCGCTCGACGAGATCCCCCTCTCCGCCACCGGCAAACTCGACCGCGCCGCGCTGCCGGCACCCGAGTTCGCCCGCGGCGTCCACGTCGAACCGCGCACCGCGACCGAACGCACGGTCGCCGCGGTCTTCGCCGAGGTCCTCGGCATGGACGGCGCCGACGACGCACCGGGCGTGTCCGCACTCGACTCGTTCTTCGACCTCGGCGGCACCTCGCTGTCCGCGACGCGCGTCGTCGCACGGCTCGGCGCCGAACTCGGTGTCGAGATCGGGGTGCGGGTGATCTTCGACGCGCCGACGGTCGAGGCCCTCGCGTCGGCGATCGACACCGGCGAACTCGACAGCCGCGCAACGGGTCCCGTGCCCGGTGTCCTGCCCCGGCCCGAGCAGGTCCCGTTGTCCTACGCCCAGCGGCGGATGTGGTTCCTCAACCAGTTCGACCCGGGGTCCGCCGCATACGTGATCCCCATCGTCGTACGACTTCACGGCGAACTCGACGTGGACGCGATGCACGGCGCGATCAACGACGTCGCCGAGCGGCACGAAGTGCTCCGCACGATCTACCCGGCGGGCTCCGATTCGGGTGACGCCGCCGAACCCCTTCAGGTCGTGCTCGAGTATCACGCCGACCTCGTCCCGGTCGGGCACACCGTCGTCTCGGGGGTCGCGGAGCCGGACAGCGTGGTCGCCGAGGAGATCGCCGCGACCATCTCGCAGCCCTTCGACGTGACCCGCGACCTGCCTCTGCGTGCGAGGATCCTCAGTTCTTCCGGCGTCGACCACGTTCTCCTGATCGCGCTCCATCACATCGCCGCCGACGGCGAGTCGGCACCGATCCTCGCCCGCGAGGTGGCCGAGGCCTACGACGCGCGTCGCACCGACCGCGCGCCCCGATGGTTCCCGCTGACGCTGCAGTACGCGGATTACGCGGTGTGGCAACGTCATCGACTGGGCGAACCAGACGACTCGGATTCGGAGATGTCGCGCCAGCTGTCCTACTGGACGCAGCAGCTCCGGGGACTGCCGGACGTGCTGCCGTTGCCGGTGGACCGTCCGCGTGCCCTCACGCCCGATACACGCGCGGCGACCGTGCGGTGGTCGTTGCCGGCGCCGGTGGTCGCGGGGCTTCGACGCCGCGCCTCCGAACAACGCGCGACACTCTTCATGGTGATCCACGCGGCGGTGGCCGCGGTGCTCGCACGTCTGACGTCGACCACCGAGATCGCCGTCGCGACACCGGTTGCGGGACGCGGACACCGGGCGCTCGACCAGCTCATCGGCATGTTCGTCAACACCGTCGTGTTGCGCGTCGACGTCGACCCGCAGCTCACCGGAGGGGCACTGCTCGACCGGGTCAAGCTCGCCGATGTGACCGCCTTCGATCACGCCGAGGTCCCGTTCGAGCGGGTCGTCGACGCCGTCGACCCACCGCGCACGGAGAACGTCGAGCCGCTCGCCCAGGTCATGCTGGTACACACGGCCGGTGCCGAGCCGGCGATGGCGGCCGCCACCATGGGGGACCTCGTCGCCGAATTCGTCGAGATCGACGACACCACAGCGAAATTCGACCTGTCGATCGGTACCCGGGAGGACGCCGGCGGAGCGCTGGCGGGGTCGGTCACCTACGCCGAGGCCCTGTTCGACCAGGACACCGCGGAGATGGTCGCCACCGCGCTGCAGTCGACGCTGACCGTTCTGGCAGACGATCCCGACGTGCCGGTTGCGGACATCCCGATCCTCACCGACGCGCAGGAGCGGTCCCAGTACGAGCTGGCGATCGGCCAGACGGTGAGCCTGCCACCCGAGACGCTGGTGGATGCGGCGGACGCCGGGGCCCGGATCTCACCGGACGCGGTCGCCCTGCGCTGCGCCGGCCGGTCGGTCACACACCGGGAGTTCGCGGCACGCGTGTCGGTACTCGCCCGCGAGCTGATCGCGTCCGGCGTCGGTCCGGAGGACAGCGTCGTCGTGTGCGTTCCGCGGTCGGTCGAGCTGGTCATCGCGATCCACGCCGTCCTCGCCGCGGGAGGGCAGTACGTCCCGGTGGCGACCGATGCGCCGGCGGACCGGGTCCGCTACATGATCGACATCGCGGGAGCGGAGATCGGTCTCGTCACCGCGGGCATCACAGTGGTCGGCGGCCTCCTGAACCGGGTCATCGTGGTCGACTCCACGAATCCGGTGGATCTCGACACGACGCCCGTCACCGATGCCGAGCGTCGGGCGCCGCTCCTCGCGGACCATGCCGCCTACACCCTGTTCACCTCCGGGTCGACGGGGCGTCCCAAGGGCGTCACGGTGACCCACCGCGCTGTGCTCAACCGATTGCGCTGGGGCATAGAAGAATTCGGAATCGGTCCGGATGGCAGCGTCCTGCTGAAGACGCCGGTGACCTTCGACGTCTCGGTGCCGGAGCTGTTCACGCCGCCGATGACCGGAGCGCGGATGGTCATCGCGCCGGATGACGCACACCTCGACCCGCACGCCATCGCTCGGTTGATCGACGACGAACACATCACCACCGTGCACTTCGTCCCGTCCCTGCTGGCGGTGTTCACCGAAGTCCTCGACCACACCGCGGGCGGCCTGCTCCCGAGTCTGCGACATCTCTACTGTTCGGGCGAGGCGCTGGCGCCGGCCACCCTCGGCGAGGTCCGTGCCGCGCTGCCTCACGTGCGGATCCACAACCTCTTCGGTCCCACCGAGGCCGCCGTCGAGGTCACCGCCGCCACGCTCGGTGACCACCGCGAGGTGGTCCCGATCGGGCGGCCGATCTGGAACACCCAGAGCTTCGTTCTGGATGCCCGTCTTCGGCCGGTCCCGGCCGGTGTCGCGGGCGAGCTGTATCTCGGCGGAGTCCAGCTCGCTCGCGGATACGCCGCGCGCGCCGATCTGACCGCCGATCGCTTCGTCGCCGACCCGTTCGGGCAGGGGACCAGGCTCTACCGCACCGGCGACCTGGTCCGCCGCAACCGGTCCGGGGAGCTGGAATACCTGGGCCGTAGCGACTTCCAGGTCAAGCTCCGCGGCCAGCGGATCGAGTTGGGCGAGATCGAGGCGGTGCTCGCGACCGTCTCCGGAGTACGGCAGGCCGCGGTGACCCTGACCCAGGTACCGGGGGGCGCCGAACACCTCGTCGGCTACCTCATCGGACCCGAGAGCGAGGAAAGCCTCGGCCGTGCGCGGGAGGCCGTCGCGGGGTCCCTGCCCGCCTATATGCGGCCCACCCTGTGGGTGGCGTTGACCGACGCGCCCCTCAGCAGCGCCGGAAAACTCGACCGGAAGGCGCTTCCCGCTCCGCAGTTCGACATGCTCGTGCACGACCAATCCGACGCCGAGCCCGCCACCGACGCCGAACATGTCGTGGCGGGGATCGTCAGCGCCGTCCTCCGCGTCGAACAGGTCCCGATGACCAGTTCGTTCTTCGCGCTGGGCGGGGACTCGATCGCGTCGATCCGACTGACGTCGATGATGCGTGCCGCGGGTTTCACCCTCACCCCGAGAGACGTTTTCGGCGCCGCCACGGTCCGCGATCTCGCGCAGCTGTCCCGGCACGAGCCCCACGCGGTCCTCGACGAACTGCCCGGCGGCGGTGTCGGTCCCGTCGGGCCGACGCCAGGCGCGGCCTGGATGCTGGACCTCGCGGATGACCTCGCCGACATCGCGGACTTCTCCCAGAGCACCGTCCTCTCCCTGCCGGCCGACATCGACGAATCCGCCCTGCGCGAGGTGATCGTCGCGGTCGTGGCGGCGCACCCGATGCTCACCGCGTCGTTGCAGATCGACGCGGCCGGCGCACCCGTCGTGATCGCGGGGGAGGGCAGTGTCGACGACGTGGTGGTCGAGATCGTCGACCACTCGCGACCGGCGGACAGCGCCGGGGCGCCGACTCTCGACGAGGCGGTGGGAGAGGCACATCGACGTGCCCTCGGCGCGCTCGCACCGACGCGGGGACGTCTCGTCTCGGCGGTGGGAGTGCGGATCGGTGACGGCCGGGAGACGGTCGGTCGGTTGGTGATCGCGATCCATCATCTCGGTGTCGACGCGGTGTCGTGGCCGACGATCGTGTCCGGGCTGGCCCGCGCCTGGTGGCAGTTCCGCAACGGCGACGATCCGCACATCTCCGCTCGTGGCACGTCGTTCCGCCGGTGGGCGGAGGTGTTGTCCGGCCTCGCCGACCGCGAGCAGGAGATCGACTGGTGGACTGCCCAGCTGCCGGTCGGTACCGCAGCGGTGCTCGACCCGGTCCGTGACCGGTTGCGGACCACGGTCTCGGCGACCCACATCATGGACCCGGAGCGCACCGAGACCGTGCTACGGGTGGCCGATGCGTTCGGCGCCCGCACCGACACCGTGCTCGCCGCGGCTCTCGCCCACGCCCTCACCACCGGGTCGGCCGCGGGTCGACTCGGCTACGGCGCCTCGGAAGTGTCGATGCTCCTGGAGAACCACGGTCGGGAGGAGTCCGTCGCCCCGGGAGCCGACCTGAGCGAGACCGTCGGCTGGTTCACCTCCTTCGTGCCGGTGAGCGTCGACATCCCCGACCCCGGCACATCATCCGCACGCGACCTGGCGACGATGCTGAAGGACCTCAAGGACCGCCAGAAGCGCATGCCGGACAACGGCATCGCCTTCGGCGCCCTGCGCTGGTTGCGTCCCGGGTCACCACTGCGAGACCGCCCGTTGCCACCGGTGACCGTCAATTACCTGGGGGCCCTGGCCGGTTCGGACGAGGCTGCGAACACGGTTGCGACGGAATTCCTCCCGGTCGGCGACGCCCCGGTCCTCCCGCCGTCGGCGCGCGGCGACATGAGGGCACTCGCCGCACTCACCGCGACCATCGGGACGGTGACATCGACGCGGGGACGCACGCTTCGGCTCGATCTCACCGCACCCGAGGCGGTGCTCGGCCGCGACCACCTCGACGACCTCGCCACCCGGTGGGATGCGGCACTGTCCTCGCTGGCCGCGTACGTGGAGTCCGTCGGAGACCCCGGCCCCAGCGAGACCGACGTCATCGGGGGTGGACTCTCCCAGACGGAGATCGACGACCTCGTCGACCGCTACTCGGTCGGGCGGTCCCGCACCGCACCGGCGATCTGGCCGCCGACCCCCCTCCAGCAGGGACTGTTCTACGAGGCCGAACGTCTCGCCGGTTCCGCAGCGGTGGACGAGACCGCACCTGCCACCGATCCCTATGTGACACAGTCGATCATCGAGTTCGCCGGACACCACTCGCCCACGGCGCTGCTGCCGGCGATCCGCGAACTCCTGGCGCGGCAACGGGTCCTGCGATCCGCGTTCACCCAGACCGCATCCGGTCGGCCCGTCGTGGTGATCCCGCCGGCCGATCACCCCACGGCGACGGACCCGGACTTCCGCGGCATCGACCTGACGGGTGCGGACGTCGCGGATGCGGCCGTACGCATCGCCGAACTCGCCGAAGAAGATCGCACCAGGGCGTTCCACCTGGACTCGCCGCCGCTGATCCGATTCACGGCCATCTCGCACAGCAGCGTCACCGGTCCCGCACACACCGTGGTGATCACCGCGCACCACATCATCCTCGACGGGTGGTCGGGACCGATCCTCGTTGCCGATCTCCTCGCCGCGCATCTCGGCCGTCCCCCGGTCACACCGTCCGTCGACATGGAGTCCTACCTCGAGTGGCTCGACCGCCGGGACCGGGCCGCCGCCCGCGCGGCATGGCAGGACGCTCTCGCAGACGCCACACCGACCCTGGTGGCCCCCCACCATGCCGCCCGCTCGCGCCCGGAGACGCGTCGTCCGTACGAGCTGGATGCCCGCTTGGATGCGGCCGCACGTGCCCGGGTCGAGGAACGGATCCGCCAGCTCGGCAGCACGATGAGCACGGCCCTCCACGCGGCATGGTCGATTCTGCTGTCGCGTCTGACCGGTGAACAACGCGTGGTCTTCGGTGAGACGGTCTCCGGCAGGCCGGCCGACCTCGACGGCGCCGACGCCATGATCGGCCTGTTCATCAACACCGTGCCGGTCGTCGCGGACGTCGACCCGGACCGGACCGTCGCCGATCTCGTGACAGCACTCCACGAGTCGCGCACCGGGTTGGTGGATCACCAGTTCCTCGGCCTGGGCGAGATCACCCGGGCGACGGGGCATGCCGCGCTCTTCGACACCCTGGTCGTCTACGAGTCCTATCCCGTCGACACGGGAACGGTGCTGGAGGGATCGCGTACCTCGGGACTCGAGATCCGCGACGTCACCACCTCCGACGCGACCCACTATCCGCTGGCGCTCATCGCGGCCCCGGACGGGGACGAGTTGTCGCTCACCGTGAAGGCGGATCTGACTGCCGTCGACGCCGAGGTCGTCGAGGTGATCGCGTCCGGCATGGTCGATCTCCTCGTGGCGTTCGCCGACGACCCCGCCACGCGCCTCGCGGCGCTCGACCCGATGCCCGCGGAGATGCGCGGCACGGTCGAGGCGTGGTCGCGGGGTGTGGTGGTGGGGTTGGGGTGGGGTGGTCGTTCGGTGGGTTCGGTGGTGGCGGAGCGGGTGGGGTT